>JANOCP010000174.1:0-34866 GCA_031412235.1 Polaromonas sp. | reverse complement strand
GGCCTGGGTCAGGCCTTCGAGGGCGTTGGAGTCAGCCATCTGGTCAGAACTGAGTGCCCAGGAACGAGCCATCTTTCCAAGCAGGGGCCGCGGGACTGGCTTTGCCAGACCGCAGGCGCAGCGGCCCCCTCGGGGCTGGAGTCTGCGGCTCCAAACCTGCTTGAGCAGGTTTGGACAGGCGACAGAAGCGAAGCCTTTGGCGAGCGGCGGCCTGCAAGGTGCAGCGGGCGCGCGTTGTGGACAAGCGTGGGGGTCATGCCAGATAGGGATGTACCAGCATGATGGTGTGGTCACGGTCCGGGCTGGTGGACACCATGGCAATCGGCACACCGGTAACTTGCTCGATGCGCTGCAAATATAAACGGGCATTGACGGGAAGCTTGTCGTATTCCGTGATGCCGACGGTGACATCTTTCCAGCCGTCCATCGTCTCGTAAATCGGTTTACAGCGAGCAATGTCGTCAGCGCCCATAGGCAAAATATCGGTGACTTCGCCGTCCAGCTCATAGCCGGTACACAGTAGCAGTTTGTCAATGCCATCCAATACATCAAGCTTGGTGATGCACAAACCGCTCAAACCATTGACCTGCGCCGAACGCTTGAGCAACGCAGCGTCAAACCAGCCACAACGGCGATAGCGGCCTGTGACCACGCCACGCTCTGCACCTACAGTGCTCATGTGGTAGCCGGGAGTGCCAGGCGTTTGCCAGTCCAGCTCAGTCGGGAAAGGGCCGCCGCCCACGCGCGTGCAATAGGCCTTGGTGATGCCCAGAATGTAGTGCAGCATGCCGGGGCCCACGCCTGACCCTGCTGCGGCGTTGCCCGCCACGCAGTTGCTTGAGGTGACATACGGGTAGGTGCCATGATCCACATCGAGCAGCGTGCCTTGCGCGCCTTCAAACAGCAAATTGGCACCGGCTTTGTGCGCGTCATTCAATTCACGCGACACGTCGGCCATCATGGGTTTGAGCTGCTCTGCGTGGCTTATAGCCTCCGCATAGGTTGCTGCAAAATCAATGGCAGGGGCGTTCAGATAGGTGGTCAGCACATGGTTGTGCAAACTCAGCAGCTCACGCAGCTTGGTGGCAAAACGCTCGGGGTACTTGAGGTCTTGCACGCGCAGGGCACGTCTGGCGATTTTGTCTTCATACGCAGGCCCAATGCCCTTGCCGGTAGTGCCGATTTTTTCGGTCCCGCCCTGCTCGCGCAAGGCCTCCCGGGCGCTATCGAGCGCCGCGTGAAAGGGCAAAATCAAAGGGCAGGCTTCACTGATGCGCAGGCGCGAACGAACCTCAACACCCTGCGACTCCAGTTGCGCAATTTCCTTGAACAGATGCGCCGTTGACAACACCACGCCGTTGCCGATGTAGCACTTCACGCCTGCGCGCATGATGCCGCTGGGGATCAGGTTAAGTGCGGTTTTAACGCCATTGATAACCAGCGTATGGCCGGCATTGTGGCCGCCTTGAAAACGCACCACACCCTGGGCAGACTCGGTCAGCCAGTCAACCAGCTTGCCCTTGCCTTCGTCGCCCCACTGGGTACCCACGACCACCACGTTGCGCCCTGCAGTGGCGGTTAATTTGTTTGTCATCTTCAGATTTTTCGTTAAGGATTTTTCAGATGTGACTCAGGCGGCTTTTGTCAAAGCCTGAACCACCCAATGACCGCCAACCTGGGCCAGTTCGCGGTCGCAATCAAATTCATTGACCTCATGCTCATGACCGGGCAAAACGCACACCACGGTGTCGCCCGCAGCACGCAGTTGGGCAATGCTGGCGCTGAGCGCGGCGTTTTCAGCCCACGGCGCACGAACTGCTGCCTTGAGCGGCCGGGGTGGCAGCACGCTGACGAGCTCTTTCAGGTCAAGGCTGAAGCCCGCTGCGGGTCGGTTGCGGCCAAACACGGCACCCACCTCGTCATAGCGCCCTCCCCTGGCCAGTTCGGCCCCGTGGCCGTACACGGCAAAGCGCGTGCCGCTGTAATAGGCGTAGCCACGCAAATCCGCCAGGTCGAAGGTGACCTTCACATCTTTGGGTACGTGCGAGGCAAGCCACCTCAAATTGTCAAGTGCCTCAGAAACGCCCGCAAAGGATTGCAGAGCATTTTGCGCTTCATCGAGCACCTCGACATCACCGTACAGTTGCAGCAGATATTTCAAGGCCTGGCGCGCTGCGGCGGGCAAATCCTTAAGGCTGGCAGTCAGGCTGTCGAGCTCACTGGCGTCCTTGGCGGCCAGCGCCGTGTGAATCAGTGCCAGTGTTTTGGCCGGAATCTTCGCACCGGCAAGCAGGCTGTTGACGATGCGTACATCGGCCATATCCACGCTGAGGTCCTTGATACCGGCAGCCTTCAGGCATGCAATTGCCAAAATCTGGGCCTCAAGGTCAGCTTCCGGCCCGGCATGGCCATAAATCTCGGCACCAAACTGCAGGGGCTCACGCGTGGCGTGCGGGCGGTCAGCCCGGGTATGCAGCACCGGGCCGCAGTAGCAAAGGCGCGCTACCCCACGGCGATTGAGCAGATGGGCATCAATACGGGCAACCTGTGGCGTGGTGTCAGCGCGCAAACCGAGGGTACGGCCCGAAAGCTGGTCAACCAGCTTGAAGGTTTGCAAATCAAGCGCTTCGCCGGTGCCAGTGAGGAGCGACTCAAGGTGTTCCAGCAGCGGCGGCATGACCAGCTCATAGCCATAGCTGCGGGCCGTGTCGAGCAGTAAGCGGCGAAGCTCTTCAATGTGACGCGCCTCGGAAGGCAGTACATCGGCAATTTGATCCGGCAATTGCCATGATGACGACCAGGCGGGCATGTTTTGGGGTGCGCTGTTAAAAACCGAATTTTACCGGGCTTGAGGCCGGTTTTTGGATCGATTCGGGTTGGACGCCACAACGGGGGGCAAATACCGCAGCCGAAAGCCATTGGCAGGCAGTTAAACCCGACCTTTCAGAAACACATGCTCACCACAGCAAGGCGACACCCAGCAAACCCGCACCAATGCTGCACAGGCCGAAGAAGCGGATCTGGCCGTCATTCATCTGCAGCATTTGCGCAAATAATTTGCGCCAACCCGTGGGCGATAAGAAGGGCAACAAACCCTCAAGCACCAGCATCAATGCAAGCGCCAGCCACAGGCTGTCGGCGTCCATGCAAGCAGCTTATTTTTTGGCAGCGGAAGGCGTTGCGCCCGCACCCGCTCCACGCATGGCTTTGAAAAAGTCGGTGGACGGATCAAGCACCATCACATCGCTTTTCTTGTTGAAGCTGGCTTTGTAGGCGTCAAGGCTACGATAAAACTGGGCGAACTGGGGATCCCTACCGAAGGATTCTGCGTAAATACGCGCCGCTTCGGCATCGCCATCACCCTTGATCTTCTGAGCATCGCGGTAGGCATTGGCGATCGTTACTTCGCGCTGGCGATCAGCATCCGCGCGAATTTTCTCGGCCTCTGCTGCGCCTGTCGACCGCAGTTCGTTGGCGACCCGCTTGCGCTCTGCTTCCATCCGCCGGTAAACCGATTCGGTGATGGCTTCGGTGTAGTCGACCCGTGTAATGCGGACATCCAGCACGTCGATGCCCCATTTGGCCGCTTTGATCTTCTCAAGTACTTCAGCCTTTACACCGGCCATCAGGGCTTCACGCTGCGTAGATAACAGTTCGCGTACAGTGCGTTTATTAATTTCCTGGTTGAAGGCACTGCGAACAATACCGCTCAGGCGGTTAGCACCGGTTGCCTCGTCACTACCCACGTTCTGGATGTAGTCAGTCGGGTTAGTGATCCTCCAACGAACATACCAGTCAATGACCACCGGCTGCTTTTCGGCAGTGAGAACAGCACGCGTATCCGTGCTTTCAAGTGTCAGCAGGCGCTTGTCGATGTACTTCACATTCTGGAAAGGCGGTGGCAGCTTGAAGTTCAAGCCCGGCTCAGTCACCACTTCCTTGATTTTCCCAAGTGCGTAGATCACGCCGAACTGGCGCTGATCCACAACAAACAGCATGGAACTGACAAGCGCCAGAAGCACCAGCAACGACGACGCAATAAATCCAACTCTATTCACTTTAATCTTCCTTGTCGGGTGTCGCGTTAGCGGGTGCGGGCATCACGTGCGCGGGGGTCTATGGTGGTTGTAGGTGCCTGTACAGCTGGCGTCGTGGGCACGGTCACACTGCCAGCGCCCATGACTGCTTCAGCGGGGCCAGCTACAGTGCCCGTCCCGGTCATCTGGATGATCTTGTCAAGCGGCAGGTAAAGCAGATTTGACCCCTGGCGTGATTCGACCAGTACCTTGGTCACATTGCCGTAAACCTGCTGCATGGCGTCGATGTACATGCGGTCACGTGTTACCTGGGGTGCCTTCTGGTACTCAACCAGTACCGAACGGAAACGCTGTGCATCGCCTTGGGCCTGCGCCACAATGCGGGCCTTGTACGCTTCGGACTCTTCCTTGAGCCGGGAAGCAGAGCCCACCGCGCGCGGGATCACATCATTGGCGTAGGCCTGGCCTTCATTTTTGGCGCGTTCCCGTTCTTGGGCAGCCTTGTTGACATCATCAAATGCCGCCTGAACCTGATCAGGCGCCCGAACACCGCCCTGTTGCATGTTGATGGCGACGATCTCGACCCCGATTTTGTAGCGGTCCAGTATGGATTGCGCCAAAGTCTGCACGCGGGGAGCAATTTCTTCACGCTCAACCCCGAGTGCCACATCAAGTCGCATCTTTCCCACCACTTCTCGGACAGCAGTTTCTGCCACTTGGACAACAGCCTCCGCGGGGCTTTTACTTTCAAACAGGAAAGCTCGCGCGTCTTTCAGCCGATATTGAACGGAAAACTTCACATCTATTATGTTTTCATCCTCGGTCAACATGGCTGAATCCCTCAGTCCCGTCGCCTTGATAATCGTGTCACGACCGACATCAACAGAACGGATCTGCGTTACCACCAACACTTGGTGTTGTTGTACCGGGTACGGCAAACGCCAGTTAAAGCCAGCGCCCACCGTCGAGTGGTATTTGCCAAACTGGGTGATAACGGCTTGCTGGCCCTCTTGCACAATAAAAAACCCTGTACCAAGCCAAATCAATAAGGCCACGCCAGCGATCAGACCAGCGCAAATACCGGCGCTCTTCATGTCGGGCTGAAAGCCCCCACCGCTACCGCCGTTGCCACCACCACCCAAATTGCCGGTACCCCTGCCACGCACACCAGCGTTTTTGTTGCCACCAAACAGGCCGCCCAGTTTGCGATTGAAATCACGCCAGAGTTCGTCAAGATCGGGGGGGCCCTGATTTGGTCCCTGGGCCTTGGGGCGCTTGTCAGGCGCAGCTGCGCTGTTGTCAGGCTCACCTTTGGGGTTGGAGTCTTCGGGGGCAGATTTGTCGTCGTCCCGACCCCAGCGCGGATCGTTCAGATTGAACATGCCGAGGACACGCTGTTTCAATCGACCGGGGGAAGTTACCAAAGTCTGCAACGCAGGATTCAAATTCATGGGATCAAACTCGCTTTTTTCATAACTTCACCATTGTGCCTAATTCAGAGTGCAAGTCCGTCAACGACCTCAGATATCTGGGGGGTATCCTGGGTTAAGGCAGCAGTTGCATGACCAACCAAAAGTTGCCGCAGTTGGACCAGGCCCTCCCCGGATCGCGCGCTTACAAATACTCGATCGACACGTTTAACCGAGTCCGAAAAAGCATCCTTGACCTCGAACATATCGCTTAATTGCAGCGGTCGGCGTGATTTTTCAAGGGCGTCCAGCTTGTTAAACACCAGAATTTGCGGCACGTCTGCTGCGCCTATCTCTTCAAGTACACGCTGTACCTGCTCAATTTGCTCAAGGTGGTTGGGGTTGGCGCCATCAATAACATGCAACAAAAGGTCGGCATCTGCCGCCTCCTGCAGCGTAGCGGCAAAGGCATCGACCAGCCCATGCGGCAAGTCGCGGATAAAGCCAACGGTGTCGGACAAGGATACCGAGCGCTGTGCATCCCCAAGGTACAACTGACGCGTTGTGGTGTCAAGGGTTGCAAAAAGCTGGTCTGCAGCATAGGTTTTGGCTTTGACCAAAGCATTGAACAGCGTCGATTTTCCCGCGTTGGTGTAACCGACAAGAGAAATCGTAAAAGAATTGCGTCGCTCTCGCTGGCGGCGCTGGGTTTGGCGCTGCTTTTTGACCTTGGTCAGGCGCTCTTTGCAGCGTTTGATGGCTTCGCCAATCATGCGTTTGTCGAGCTCAATCTGCTTCTCGCCAGGGCCACCGCGTACGCCTGCACCGCCGGTTTGTCGCTCGAGGTGAGACCAGCGCCTGACCAGACGGGTCGATAAATATTGCAGCCGCGCCAACTCAACCTGAAGTTTGCCTTCGTGGCTACGCGCCCTCTGGGCGAAGATTTCAAGAATCAGCAGAGTCCGGTCGTTGACCGGCAGCTCCATGTGCCGTTCCAGATTACGCTGCTGGGCCGGACTTAGAGCCTGGTCAAACAAAATCTCGGTTGCACCCAACTGCTGAGCGAGCATTTTGATTTCATCCGCCTTGCCACTGCCTATGAACAACGCCGCATCAGGTGCCCTGCGTTTACAGGTCACGCGTTCAACTGGACGCAGGCCCGCAGTTTGAGCCAGCAGGCCAAGCTCTTCCAGGCTGCTGTCAAAATTGGGAAGCCCAAGATCGACGCCAACCAGGATGGCCATCGGCTTGGCTACCTGACCTGAACGGCCCGGAAATTCGTCCGGATTCAATGGGCTAGTCAGCTGGCAGGGCTTTCTTCAGAGTCTGCAGCAGCAAAATTCACAGCACGGCCGGGCACGATAGTCGAAATGGCGTGCTTGTAAACCATTTGAGTGACGGTATTG
The DNA here is from genome assembly GCA_031412235.1 of Polaromonas sp. Lineage (GTDB taxonomy): Bacteria > Pseudomonadota > Gammaproteobacteria > Burkholderiales > Burkholderiaceae_C > Polaromonas. Next base: position 28,014 of record JANOCP010000174.1, on the reverse strand, counting down.
CGCAACAGAACCACATATTGATCGAAAGACTCGATCTGGCCCTGCAATTTGATCCCGTTGACGAGATAAATGGAAACAGGAACATGTTCTCTACGCAAGGTATTGAGAAACGGGTCCTGAAGTAACTGACCTTTGTTATTGCTCACGATATTTTCCGTGTTCAAGAGTTAAGAGAACCACACCTTATCACAGCCATTTGTGCAGGTGTGTAGTCTTAATCCGATTCCTTATCTTTGAAGGGGTTTGTTGATGTTTTCATCTGGATCCGCATCGGCGTTCCGGTCAGGTCGAACTCTTTTCGAAAGCGTCCTTCCAGATAGCGCTTGTAGGACTCACTGACATGTTCGAGTGAATTACCGTGCACGATGATGATCGGTGGATTCATGCCGCCTTGGTGGGCATAACGCAATTTGGGACGGAAAACACCTGACCGCTGAGGCTGCTGAAACTGCACCGCCTCCAGCAAGAGCCTCGTCAGCACGGGTGTAGACATTTTGCGGTTGGCTGACGCATGCGCCTGAATGATGGACTTCCAGACTGGCCCCAGGCCCTGGCGCTTGATGGCTGATATGTGGTGAATCGCAGCGAATTTCAGGAAAGCCAGGCGGGTTTCGATGGAGCGGGCAAGAGTTTCGCGCTGGTAGCTATCGACCGCATCCCATTTATTGATGGCCAGCACGACGGCGCGTCCACTTTCCAGGATAAAACCGGCAATATGTGCATCCTGGTCCGTCACACCCTGCGTCGCGTCAAGCAGGAGAAGTACCACATTGGAGTCCTCAATTGCCTGCAGCGTCTTGACCACCGAGAATTTCTCAATGGCCTCAAAAACCTTACCCTTGCGGCGCAGTCCGGCTGTGTCGATCAATTCAAACTTCTGGCCAGCTTTCTCAAACGGCACTGAAATGGCATCGCGCGTGGTTCCAGGCAGGTCAAAGGCTACGAGGCGTTCTTCACCCAGCCAGGTATTGATGAGCGTGGATTTACCCACGTTGGGACGGCCGGCAACCGCGAGCTTGATGACGGACGGGTCTTGCGGCTCGGACTCTTCATCAGGATCAGGCAGATTCAGGGGAGCAAGCGCAGTGTCAACCAGGGTACGCATTCCCTGTCCGTGCGCGGCTGAAACAGGCAGCACCTCACCGAGACCCAACTCAAAAAACTCCGAGAACCGACCACCCTCGGTCATGCCCTCGGCTTTGTTTGCGGTCAGGACCGTGGGTTTTCCAAGCTTGCGCAGGTATTTGGCAATGTCGTAATCCTGGGCGCTGACACCTGCACGGGCGTCAACCACAAAAACCACTACATCAGCCTCAGCCACCGCCTGCCGTGTCTGCTTGGCCATTTCCTTGTAGATACCGCTTTGGGCATCAGGCTCAAAGCCGCCTGTGTCAATCACGATGTAATCGTGAGTGCCGAGGTTTCCATTGCCGTAGTGGCGATCACGGGTCAAGCCGGCAAAGTCGGCAACGATGGCGTCGCGCGTCTTGGTGAGGCGGTTAAAGAGAGTGGATTTGCCTACATTGGGGCGGCCAACCAAGGCAATTACTGGTTTCATCGATATATTTCATATGACCTGAAGATCATTCAGGTGTAAAGCCGAAAACACCACCGTTGCGGGTTACGGCAACCACGGTGTTACCGGCGGTCACGGGAGCCGCAACAACTGCAGAGCCGTCAGTGGGAAGCCGATTCAGTAGGGAACCGTCCTCACGCGATAGGAGGTGAATAAATCCGGCGAAATCGCCAACAGCTACCGAGCGCCCCACAACCAGAGGTGCGGTCAGGTTTCGATTGCGCAGACGATCTGTGCTCCATGCCTTATCGCCGCTGGAGCGAAGCCATGCCTGTACGGTGCCATCGGATTCGGTGCCGAAGATAAAGCGGTTATCCCCGTGAATGCCCTGCGAGCCATTGGCAGGTTTGGTCCATAGCAGGCTGCCGCGGGTAGTATTGACGCAACCCACGCTGGCCTGAAAAGCTCGTGCACACACGATGTCGCCGTCGCGGCTAACGCGACCCACCAGATCAACCAGTCGTTCCACGTCATTAATTCCCCGGGGTGAAGCAATCGGGGCTTCCCAGCGAACAGTACCGTTAGACGGATTGAGACCTGCCAGGCGTCCCGCCAGGCCGACCACCAGCGTATCGCCAACCGCCAGGATCACACCAGACTGACGCAGCACCAGGGGTTCGTTGGGACGCTGCTGGGCCCACAGCTTACGCCCTGTCTGCCCGTCAAACGCATTAACAGACCTGTCGGCCGCCAGCACAAACACCCGGCCGCCCGCCACAAAAGGCGACGTGTAAGCCTGGGCACTGATTTTTTGGCGCCAAATTTCACGACCATCCAGAAGTGCAACAACGTCATTGGATTGGGTTACCACGGCAGCAACTTTTCCGTCACTGCCAACACCTGCGGCAATCGGCGCGCCGACATTGGCGCGCCACACATCTGCGCCGGTACGGGCATCAATCGAGGCGACAGTGCCGTCACTGCCTGCAACGAACACAACCGAGCCGAAAACATTGACGTCAAGTGGGAAATTCACAGGCCCAACCCGCGTGCTCCACGCCTGCTTTGCTGAAACCACGGCGCTGAAGGTCTGCAACTCGGCTGGCTGGGGTTTGCTGGAGCTGCCAAAAAGAGAACATCCAGCCAAACACGCTATCAAAGTCATAGCTACCGATAACCGTAAATATTGGGCTCCAGGCATAAAAGACTTGAAAATCATTTCTTTGACTCCGAATCGACTGCAGGTAGTAGCGGGCTGGATGCTGGCACCGGGTCTACGCCCAGTGCGTTGAGCTTGACTTCGACAAGGCGACGGTATTCAGCGCGTTCGTCCAGACCTTTGTAAGCCGTTTGGTACTCTGCTTTGGCTTCGTTTTTCTTGCCCTGAGCGGCCAGAATATCGCCACGCCGGTCTGATGCAAGCGCCGCAAAATCCTTGGGGAACGAGCCGGACACCAGCTTGAGTGCCTCCTCATAGGCTTTGGTTTCGAGCAATATGCCCGCCAGCCGTAATCTGGCGATGGACTTGTAGCCTTCATCGGAAGCTTTGTCGGCCACCCAGCTTAGCGCAGCCCGGGACGCGTCAATATTGCCCTTGTCGTAATAAGCCTTGGCAGCAAGCAGACCAGCTTGCTCTGCATAGATGGTTCCAGCAAAACGTTCTTTCATGTCTGCCAGCGAACGGTCCAGACGTGCCATATCACCGGACTGAACGGCACGATCAACCTCGTCGTGCATCACTGCAGCCTGCGATGACTGCCTGCCTTGCCAGTATTGGTAGCCGTTCCAGGCTGCAACAGAGCCAAAAACGACGATCAGAACCCAGGTAATGAGGTCGCCATATTGTTTCCAGAAATGCTTGAGTTCCGCAAGCTGTTCCTGCTCTTCCAAATCGAGATGTTTTGCCATAAAAGTCTGTTGAATCTGCCCGGTGTGGACAGGAATTGAGTTGTACTGATTGTAGAGGGCCGATGGACAGGGAATTAACGGCCGAAATACGGGCCTGCAGCTTTAGCCTCGCAGCAGGTCAGCCCACGAAGCCGCCGCATTCAAGGCCTGCATTGTCTGGACCATTGCAGTATCTGCCTTTTCGCCACGCAAGGGTTTGACGGCAACACATCCCTCTGCGAGCTCCGTTGCACCAAAAATAAGGGCAAACCGGGCACCACTGGCATCTGCTTTTTTGAATTGCGATTTCATGCTGCCCATCCCGTCCGCGGTACCGCCCGAATGCATCTGGACGCTGATTCCCTCAGCGCGCAAAGCCTGCAGTGTTTGCATTGCCTGCGGTAGTGCAGACTCGTGAGGAATAACGGCGTAAGCGTCAGGCACCGGCGCGGCAATTGGATTACCCCCCTCATGAATAAGGTCAAGCACACGCTCAACCCCCAGGGCCCAGCCCACTGCAGGCGCGGCCTTGCCGCCAATTTGCTCGATCAGGTAGTCATAACGGCCACCACCGCAAATCGTGCCCTGCGACCCCAGGCTTTCCGTAATGAACTCAAACACCGTGAGGTTGTAGTAATCCATGCCGCGAACCAGTCGGGGATTGATGCGGTAACTGATGCCGTTGGCATCCAGGATTGACCTGACACTGTTAAGGTGTTTGAGCGAGGCCTCACCCAAAAAATCCATCAGGCGCGGAGCGGACTCCAGCATGGCCTGCATGGCCGGGTTTTTGCTGTCCAGCAAACGTAGTGGATTGCTGTGCAACCGGCGCCTGGCTTCTTCGTCCAGCACGCCAACATTTGCCTCGAAATAAGAGATCAGGGCGGCCCTGTGCTGCTTGCGCTCGTCAGGCTGCCCCAAGCTGTTAAGTTCCAGCCGCACGTCCTTCAGGCCAAGTACTTTCCAGAGTGCGTCGGCCAGCAAAATGAGCTCGGCATCGACCTCTGCGCCCGCAAATCCAAGGGCTTCGGCACCGATCTGGTGAAACTGCCGATAACGACCGCGCTGCGGTCTTTCATGCCGAAACATCGGGCCCATATAGTAAAGGCGCTTTCCACCCTCATACAACATGGAGTGCTCGACCACGGCGCGCACCACACCGGCAGTGTTTTCAGGCCGCAAGGTCAGCGCTTCGCCATTGAGCCTGTCTTCAAAAGAGTACATCTCTTTTTCGACGATATCGGTCACCTCGCCCAGCCCGCGAACAAACAAGGCAGTAGGCTCAACAATAGGCGTACGAATGTTGCGGTAGGCATAGCGCGCCATGAGGGTCCGCACTTTTTCCTCCAGCCATTCCCAGCGCGCCGAATCGGGCGGCAAAATGTCGTTCATGCCTTTGACGGCAACTAATTTCTCAGCCATAGGGTTTTTCAGGCAACTTAAGCGACAGGATGCGTGCCAAAGCGCTTTTCAATGTAGTTTTCAACAATAACGCGGAACTCTTGTGCGATGTGATCACCGCGCAAAGTAACGCTTTTTTCTCCGTCGATATAGACGGGTGCAGCCGGGGCTTCGCCAGAGCCAGGCAGACTGATGCCAATGTCGGCATGTTTGCTTTCACCTGGGCCGTTGACAATACAACCCATCACGGCAACCTTGAGCTTTTCAACCCCTGGATATTGGTCGCGCCAAACCGGCATTTGAGCCCTCAGAAAGTTGTCAATCTCTTGTGTGAGTTCCTGAAAAGTCGTGCTGGTTGTGCGCCCGCATCCGGGGCACGCCGTGACGCTGGGAACAAAACTGCGTAAACCCAGCGCCTGCAATATTTCCGAGGCGATCACAACCTCCTGTGTGCGGGACTCACCCGGCTGAGGGGTAAGCGATACCCGAATGGTGTCGCCAATCCCCTCCTGCAGCAATATGGACAAGGCGGTAGCTGAAGCTACTGTTCCCTTGGTGCCCATTCCAGCTTCAGTCAGGCCAAGGTGAAGCGCATACCTGCTGCGCGTAGCGAGTTCACGATAGACAGAAATCAAATCCTGAACGCCGCTGACCTTGCATGACAGGATAATTTGCTCACTACGCATACCTATTTTTTCAGCCAGACGCGCGGAGTCAAGGGCAGAAGTAATAAGGGCTTCGTACATCACCTGTTTGGCGTCCCAAGGCACGGCACGGGCACTGTTTGCATCCATCAAGCTGGCCAGGAGCTCTTGATCCAGACTACCCCAATTAACGCCTATGCGAACCGCCTTGTCCCAGCGAATGGCGGCTTCAATCATCTGGCCAAACTGCCTGTCGTGTTTGTCGCCCTTGCCTACATTGCCGGGGTTGATACGGTATTTGGACAATGCCTGGGCACATGCAGGATAGTCCGTGAGCAGGCGATGTCCGTTGTAATGAAAGTCGCCAACCAAGGGGACATCGATGCCCATGCGATCAAGCTGCTCACGCACGTAGGGCACTGCTTCGGCAGCCTCGGGGGTGTTGACGGTAATGCGGACCATCTCGGAACCGGCAAGCGCCAGCTCTTTGACCTGTATGGCCGTGCCAATCGCATCGACCGTATCGGTATTGGTCATGGACTGCACCCTGACCGGAGCATCTCCTCCAACAGTAACGATGCGGGACCCCCACACGACCTGCGCTTGCTGCGACCGGCGCGCCTTTGGCAAGGCGACTTCAATGGGCAGGCACTGTGCCATTATTTCACCTCGAATCTTGCGACGTTGTCTTTGGCAAAGGCACTCACGTCGAAGGCCTTTCCCCGCACTTGCACCTGGGTTGCGTCGGCGCGACCAACCACGGTGGCAAGCGGCAGGGCACCCGACGCACCGACGACCTCCCCCGCGCTGAGGGTGCGACGCAAAACGACCAGCCCTTTGGCGTCTGTGACCTCAACCCATGAATCACCTCTCGCACTGAACACCACAATGCCCGCAGGTGTCGGAGCCGACAACGAGGTAGCCGTCGCTGCGGGTTTGACTAAGTTGAATTTCGCAGAATCGGGGCCTGCCAAAGAAGCCGGGGATGTGGCAGCAACGGCGGAATCAGGAACAGCGGCGACCGCCGAAGACGCACCTGGGACAGAACCGGACAACATTGCTGTCGTCAGCGTCGAGGCAGTAGGATTAATATCAACATTGGCGGTATCTGGTATCGGGATGGCCGCAGAAGCGGCTTGAACAGCAGCTACCGCAGCGGATAATTTGTCGGGTCCTATGTTGGCAGGCCTGACCCCATCGACACCCGACTTCAAGGAGGGAAGGAAAATCAATACCAACGCGCCCAGCAACAACACGATTCCCCCAAGCACCGCGGGCCGGGACACCTGAGCCCAAATGGACGGCCCCGGTCCATCGCCCGGCACACGAAATGGCGTGTTGATGCCAACACTCCGATATGTCAGCTTTGGTCGGCTGGTTTGGGGCAGTCGCTCAAGCACTGGTGCAGCATCTATCTTGAGCGTTCGACAAACGCTCGATGCAAGAGCCCTTACAAAAACGGCGTCGGGCAACAAATCGAACTGATCGGACTCAAGCGCCTCAAGCTTTTTAACCGGTACCTTGAGGGATACTGCCAGCGCGGCAATGTGCAAACCAGCGCCCTCACGTGCCTGCCGCAACATAGCGCCCGCACTCACATTACTTTGCTCGCCATGCAAAATGATGGCTTCGGCACCGGGATTGCATCCCAAGGGCCGAGGAATCAACAAAGAATCAGAAAGGTCACTCATTAAAAGCGCCCTTATCGTAAGAGGCAGCCTCGCGAGTCTGGCCATAGCGCTTTTTCAGCTGATCGCCAAGTTGAAGCATGGCCTCGCGGTTGTTAAGACGCTGCTCAACCTTGACGCCAAGCCAAAGGGTCTCGGCATTCGCCAGTTCGCTGTTGTTCAAGCGCCGTATGTAAAACTGCGCTCGCGTCAACTCTCCGCGCTCGTAAAGCAGCTTGGCGAGGTTGTAGCCGACAACAGGATTACCTGCATCAACCTGATAAGCGCGCGTAAGGCTCTGCTCGGCCTCCATTCGCATCCCTGCACGAGCCTGGCAAATTCCCTGCGTCATTAGCGTTTTGCCCTGTCCAACGTAAGTAGGGTTGCCAATAGCCTGCGAAAAAAACTGAAGCGATTCACGATACCTTGCCTGCTGGCATAGCATCCAACCGTAGTTATGTGCCACATCCGCATCCCGCGGATTCAATACAAGGGCCCGACGAAAGCTATCTTCGGCAAGTGGCAGGTCGTTCAAACGCATGTACACCAGACCGCGCAAATTGTAGGCCTCGGCAAATCCGGGATCAGCCGCAAGTGATTGTTTGAGTTCATCAAGTGCCACATTGGTCTGACCCTGCTCAAAATATCCGCTGGCCAGCTCAAGCCTGATACGCGCCCGTCTGCGATTTTCCGGCTCATCCGAGGCAGTCACGATATCTGATCTGCCGCTGCTCGCGCTGGTTATGCCCTGATTGTTGGCACACCCGACCATTAGGACCACGCCCCAGCAAAAAGCTATGCGAATTGTTGTACCCAGAAGATTCATATGCCTCTTTCCCCGGCCACGACGACCTTTATCCCTGCCAGCATACCCTGACGCTGCGCCGCCATGCGCTCCGGGGCACGAGTACGGTCCTGAACATCACCCGCAAGTTGGCCGCAGGCCGCATCAATGTCATCTCCGCGCGTCTTTCGTACCGTTGTAACGATACCTGCGTCCATCAGGATTTTGGCAAACGCCGCTACTTGCGGCATGGCTGAACGCGTCAAGCCCGAGGCGGGAAACGGATTAAATGGAATCAGGTTGAACTTGCTGGTCAAGCCATTAATCGCATACTTTTGCATGAGCGCCACGAGTTGCCGCGCATGCTCGGGCTGATCATTGACGCCATCGAGCATGCAGTACTCGAAGGTAATGAAGTCGCGAGGAGCAGACATCTGGTAACGGGCGCAGGCTCCGAGCAGTTCTGCAATAGGGTATTTTTTATTTAGCGGCACCAGGTTGCTGCGCAAGGCATCTTGAGGTGCATGCAGCGATACCGCCAAAGCGACCGGACAATCTGCGGCGAGTCGGTCAATCATGGGTACGACCCCTGATGTAGATACCGTTACGCGCCGACGTGAAAGGCCATAACCGTGGTCGTCAAGCATGACGCGAAGCGCGGGAAGCAGTTGCGCGTAATTTTGTAGCGGCTCACCCATGCCCATCATTACTACATTGGAAATAACGCGATCTTCTCGCTTGAATTGCTTGCGCAGGGAGTGTTCGGCAAACCATAGTTGTGCAACGATCTCCGCAGTGGACAGGTTGCGGCTAAAGCCCTGGTGCCCGGTAGAGCAAAATCGGCACCCCACCGCACATCCTGCCTGAGACGAAATACACAGGGTACCGCGATCCGCTTCCGGTATAAAAACGGTTTCAATTACATCGCCAGCACCAACGTCAAAGAGCCACTTGACTGTGCCATCAATGGAGTCGTGCCGTGAAACTACTTTGAGACCTTCAATACGGGCAGAAGAAGGTAACTTATCACGCAGGGATTTCGCCAAATCAGTCATTTGGTCAAAACCCGAGGCACCCCTTTGATGAATCCAGCGAAAGAGCTGGGTTGCACGAAAACGCTTTTCCCCCAACTGCTCACAAAAGGCAGCCAAACCTTCCAAATCGTAATCAAGCAGATTGGCTGTCATGGCGAAAATCGTAAGCGGCAATCACTCCAGACACGCGACGGGCCTGCTGATGGAGTCGCAAGCTGGAGGAGCACATACTTAACGTGAGTAAATATTCATGCCCGCGAAGAAAAAGCTGATCTCGGCCTGAGCTGTTTCAGCCGCATCAGAGCCATGCACCGCATTGGCATCAATGCTTTCGGCAAAATCTGCGCGGATGGTGCCGGCATCTGCTTTCTTGGGGTCTGTAGCGCCCATCAGTTCGCGGTTCTTGAGAATCGCGTTTTCACCTTCAAGCGCTTGAATCATGACCGGGCCAGAGATCATAAAGCCGACGAGATCTTTAAAGAACGGACGCTCTTTGTGAACCGCGTAAAAAGCTTCCGCCTCATCACGCGAGAGATGGACCAGTTTGGCCGCAACGACTTTAAGGCCTGCAGCCTCAAAGCGGGCAGATATCTGCCCGATGACATTTTTCGCCACTGCATCGGGCTTGATTATTGAGAGAGTGCGTTCGATCGCCATTTGATTTCCTTAGCCTTGATTTTTGAAATATTCAGAAACGAATACAGCCTCTGATTTTAACCTGTCAATGCATACATGGGACATCAACTGAACCCCCCGTACATTCAATATCGAGTTATGTTCTGCGTAACCTACCTGTTTCCACCACGGTTACCGCCACGATTTCCGTTGCCACCGCCATTATTGCTACTGCCCCCACGGCGCTGGCCGCCTGGCGCACCAGGATTACCGCTACGTCGTTGCCCCTGACCCTGACCCTGGCCTTGCCCTTGTCGCTGGCGGGTAAAGGTGTCTGCTCCTATGTACCCAAATGAAGTTTTCATCGGATCCGGCTGGGCTGGTCCGCCGCTTTTGTCGTTTCGGTCACCACGATCATCACGGCGCTTGGGCCCCCTGCCACGGGCTGTAACACCGGTGTTTCCGCCAAAACCGGCTGGAGGTTGAGCGTCTCTCGGACCTGAACCAATGCTGCCTTGACTACGTCCATTTCCACCCCTACGCCGATTGCCGTTACGCGACCCATCCATACGCTGCTCAGGGGGCTGCAGCTCATGTGGCTCATCCATTTCACCGGCCTGCCGGGTCAAATCCATCGAACCGGGGGAAATGCCGGACTCAGGACCAGATGATGACACGCTGGGTCGACCACTACGCGAACGGTCTCCCCTGCGCGGACCACGCCCCTCGCGACCATCAGCCACATCGTCAGTTGCTGCATTTGAAACTCGCTGCCGGCGCTCCGTGCGTACCTCACTGCGGGTCTCTGAACGACTGACAGCACTTGTGAGTGCCCAAATATCACTGTCGTCAAGCTCAACAAAAGCACCCCGCTTCAATCCGCGAGGTAAAACCATAGCGCCGTAACGTATGCGAATCAGACGACTTACCGCGTGACCAACCGCCTCAAACATGCGCCGTACTTCGCGATTACGGCCTTCAGAGAGTGTCACCTTGTACCAGCAATTTGCACCTTCGCCGCCGCCTGCCTCAAGTGTTGTGAACTGGGCAAGACCGTCCTCGAGGGTAACGCCCTCAAGCAGTCGTTTTTTCTCTTCATTGCTCAACGCACCAAGAACACGAACAGCATATTCACGCTCCAGACCAAAACGCGGATGCATCAACCGGTTCGCCAACTCACCGGAACTTGTCAGCAACAGCAAGCCTTCAGTGTTCAAGTCCAGCCGTCCGACCGATTGCCATTTGCCCTGAAACAGTTTGGGCAAGCGCCGGAAGACTGTAGGCCTATTCAGCGGGTCATCATGGGTAACCACTTCACCAGCCGGTTTGTGATACGCAATCACGCGCGCGGGTGGCGGGTCTATGCGCACCCGTATGGGTTTGCCATTTACTTTTACCGTGTCGCCAAACTGAATGCGCTGACCGATGTGGGCAGGCTCACCGTTTACCGAGATGCGCCCCTCTAAAATCAGTTGCTCCATTTCCAGGCGTGATCCAAGGCCAGCCTGAGCCAGAACTTTATGCAGTTTCGGGTTCTCTGGCTGAGGAGACAGCACTCGTTTGGGCATTTCCAGCGCTATGTCAGCTTCATCAGCATCAAACTGGCCGGTAATCACCTCTTCGAAACGTGTAACGATGCCATCCGCACCGGACGCCGTGCGGTCATTGCGCAAAAGCGCAACTGACGAAACGTCCTTAGGGTCTCCCGGCAGGGGCGGAGCAGCCACCTGCGCCGGTGCCATTGTGCCAACCGCCAGTGCGACGTCTGCGGAATTGGCCGTGGAGACGGCTGACATGGCGGAATCCTGCTTGTCGGGTTGATTCATGTTATTTCTACACTCATGGGTTTGTCTTCATTGCCTCATGGCCTTGACCTTCAGCTTGGTCGCCGGCTCGAACCTCTTTCAGTTCTTGCGGACTTTGCAAGTCTTGCAGATCTGCTGACCGCGAAGAATCGGTAATTCCAAATTCAATTTGTTCGAGCATCGCCGCCTGACCTGCCCGGTCATCAGTTGTCGGCAACTGGTCAAGCGACTCCAGGCCGAGATCGTCCAGAAATTGTTTCGTCGTTGCATACAGCGCTGGCCTGCCCACCGTTTCACGATGGCCAATCACATCCACCCAGCCGCGGTCCTCTAGTTGCTTCAGGATCAGGCTGTTGATCGTTACCCCCCGAATATCCTCCATATCACCGCGCGTTACTGGCTGGCGATAGGCAATGATCGCCAGCGTTTCAAGGGTGGCGCGGGTGTATCTGGGGGGCTTTTCAGGGTGAAGCCGGTCCAGATACTCACGCATCTGCGGACGGCTTTGGAAACGCCAGCCGGTAGCAACGTGAACCAATTCCACGCCACGGTTTACCCAGTCATTTTGCAAGTCTTCAAGTACAAGCCTGATACTGTCTGCCGTGAGTACCCCGTTGAACAAAACACCCATCTCCCGCAGCGGTAACGGCTGCTGCGCGCAGATAAGTGCTGTTTCGAGGACGCGCTTTGCATCCATCGTATTCATGATTTTTTAGTTCCGGAAAAAGTCGGGACGGAGCGCCTGCAGGCGCTATCTCTACCTGTATGTCTCGGCACAACAGCTGTGAACCAGCCACTTTAGCAATGAGTGCTGCGTTGCGGCAACCTGAATCACTGACCAAGATTGTATCGCAGGCCCTGGTCTGCTATGGCAGCAAGAATATCAGCCGGCGGCGAGGAGCCAAATTGAAGCTGTGCTCCGGTTATGGGATGCACGAATACCAGTCTCCAGGCATGCAGAGCCTGACGTTTCAAGTCGCCTGCAGGCTTACCGCCATAAACCTCGTCAGACACCAGCGGGTGGCCTAGAGCCGCCATATGAACCCGGATCTGATGCGTTCGTCCTGTGTGCAGTTTGCATTGAACCAGACAATGCCGGGTTGCGTTCTCCAACAAAGTGATGTCGGTTGCGGCCGCTTTGCCTGCACTTTTTTCCAGATCCACCACAGCCATACGCAATCGGTTTCGGGGATCCCTACCGACAGGCAAGTCCACATGCTGCGTTTTGGAGCCCGTCCACGCGCCGTGCGCCAGGGCAATATATTGCCTGTTAACGGTTCGCGCGGCAATCATGCTGACCAGGTGATCCATGGTTTGCCTCTGGCGCGCCACCACCATCAAACCACTGGTGTCCTTATCCAGTCTGTGCACAATGCCGGCGCGCGGCAGCAGAAAGGCCTTTTCGTCACGCGCAAGCAACCCATTGAGCAGCGTGCCGCTCCAGTTACCTGGCGCCGGGTGAACCACCAGGCCTGCCGGTTTGTTAATCACCAACAAATAATCGTCTTCGAACACTACGTCCAGAGGCATTTCCTCAGGCTTGAAGGCCTGGCTTTGGGGCGTGGGTTTCAACTCAATGGTCAGGCAATCGCCAGCCTTTACCCGGGCCGATGATTTGCTCACCATAACCCCATTTACCTCGACGGCCCCCGCGACGATTAACTGCTGCAGATAGCTACGGGAAAATTCTGGCACCACGTCTGCCAGCGCTCGGTCAACGCGCAATCCGTGGCTTTGCACAGGCATTTTGACCTGGCGCAATTCAAAGTCGGGGCCGCTGTCGGCTTCATCGTTAACCTCTTCAGGGAAAACTTCCGCCGCAGTGGGGCTAGATATAATCAAGATGCTTTGTTCCGAATCAGTTATCAAGGGGTAGATTGCAATGTTTCCTGCCAAATTATCGGTTGTTCGCCGTGCATCACCACTCGCTACAGCCGTTTTAGTATTGTCTGTCGTACTGATGGGCTGCTCCAGCAAGACCGTCGACCCTACGGCCAACTGGAGTTCCAACAAACTCTATGCTGAAGCGAGGGACGAGGCTCGCTCCGGTGCTTATGACAAAGCCATTCCACTATTTGAAAAGCTCGAAGGGCGCGCAGCCGGTACACCACTTGCGCAGCAGGCTGAGCTTGAAAAGGCCCATGCACAGTACAAAAGCGGGGAGCAAGCTCAGGCCACCGCCACACTAAACCGTTTTATCAAGCTGCATCCCGCCAGCCCTGCCCTGGACTATGCGCTTTACCTCAAAGGACTGGTTAACTTCAATGACAACCTTGGCCTGTTTTCCTTTCTCTCTCGCCAGGACCTGTCGGAGCGAGATCAAAAAGCGGCCAAGGAATCTTTTGAATCGTTCAAAGAGCTTGCAACCCGTTTCCCTGATTCCCGTTATACGGTCGATGCGCGTCAGCGTATGACCTATATTGTCAACTCCCTGGCCGAATCCGAAGTGCATGTGGCCCGGTATTACTATTCCCGGGGCGCTTATGTGGCGGCAATCAACAGGGCCCAAACCGCTATTGCCGATTACCGGGACGTGCCGGCGCTGGAAGAGGCAACCTATATTCTGTACAAGTCGTACGACGCGCTAGGGATGATCCAGCTGCGCGATGACACCAAAAGGGTTCTGGAAAAGACGTATCCGCAGAGTAGTTTTGTTGCCAAGGGCTTCAGGTCTGCTGAAAATCCCTGGTACAAATTCTGGTGAGAAGGTCAAGCCGTTCGAGCAGTTCTTCTGCCGAATAAAGGCGAGCCATGGGAGGGAGCGCTTTTTGCAGACGCTTGCCATAGCCCATTGAACCGAGCCGGGTATCGCACACCACCAGCACTCCCTGGTCCGTTTCGCGGCGTATCAGGCGTCCTGCACCCTGCTTCAGCGCTACAGCGGCTTCCGGCAAAAAGTAGTCAGTAAAAGGACTGCGGCCTGCCCGTTCAATCGCTTTTGAACGAGCTTCAACCATCGGGTCATTGGGTGGTGGGAAGGGCAGCTTGTCGATAATGACCAGTTGCAGCGCCTCGCCCGGTATATCTATTCCTTCCCAAAACGAAGCCGATGCCACCAGCAGACAGCCGGGTCGCCCCTGCGCATTACCCTCACGAAAGCGATCCACCAATATGCGCTTTGGCATGGTGCCCTGAACCAGCACCTCGATATTGCTGGAAGCATCAAAAGTCTCCTGCAATGTCTCGCCAATCACCCGCAAAGCCCTGAGCGTTGTTGTCAAGACCATGGTGCGCCCACGCAGTCGCCGCGCCCATGAAGCAGCCGATTCAGCTACTTTCAATGCATGTGAAGGATCTGCAGGCTTGGGGAATATTTGCGGAATGTACAGCGCCGCCTGACGGGCATAGTCAAACGGACTGCCAACGCGCAAGATCCGCGCCGCATCGAGCCCGCACGGCTGCGTGAACCAAGTCAGCTTATCGTCGTCACCCAGGGTGGCCGAGGTAAAAATCCAGGTCTTGCCCGAATCGCCCGTGGCATTGAGTAGCCTGGTCTTGACTGCTTTCGAAATATCCAGCGGCGACTCAACCAGACGCAATTGCGAGCCAATATCCACCCACCGGACGCACCCGGCCTCACAGACGTTTGCAAAAGCCAACGCCCTGCCGCAAAGCTCGGTGGCTCGCTCATGGAGTCGGACAAAATCAGGTGCCAATTCACTTACCGTGTCCAATGCTTCACCGGCTTCGACCAGGGAAGCATGAATGCCATCAAGCGCTGCCTTCCAGCTTAGCGCTTCGATGCCTTCAGGGGCAACAGAAGTCCATCTCAGCTTGGTACCGGGGTAGCTTTTACCCGCACACAATCTCAATTCCCGTGCGGCATATTCACAAGTGCCGACGACCTTCTGCCAGTCCACCAGGCCCCTCGCAAGCTGCAGACCTGTACCGAGAAGATCACGGCAAAAATCAAGCAGTTGCCCCGTGCTGAGATTTTTGCCAAGAAACTGCACACCTGTTTCGTTTAGCTGATGAGCTTCATCAAAAATGGCGATGCGCACCGAAGGCAAAAGTTCTGCAACGCCCGATTCGCGTACTGCCAGGTCAGCGAAAAAAAGATGATGATTAATCACCACCACGTCAGCCGCCAGCGCCTCCCGGCGCGCCAAATTGACATGGCAGGCGCGAAAGCTGGGGCATTGCGCGCCCAGGCAATTTTCGCGCGTGGACGTTACCAAAGGGATCAGCGGCGAACGCTCATCAAGGCCTGGCATCTCTGCGAGGTCTCCTGTCCGCGTAACTTTTGACCACTGCTCAATCTTTGCAAGCGATCGTAAGGAAGCCGCTTGACCGACGGCAGAATCATGGCGGGCGAGATCCAGACGATGCAGGCACAAATAGCTGGCTCGTCCTTTTAGCAGCGCCGTAGTCACAGGTACGCCCAACGCCGTTACAAGCCGCGGCAAATCACGGCCAAACAGCTGGTCTTGCAGCGCCTTGGTAGCCGTCGAGATCAGCACGCGCTCTCCGCTTAGCAGCGCAGGAACCAGGTATGAAAAAGTTTTCCCCACACCCGTACTGGCTTCGACCACAAGTACTTCGGGGGTTTCAATGGCCTGCGCCACTGCAAGCGCCATGGAAACCTGGCCATCACGAGCCACGAAGTGATCGACAGTACGGGACAGCACGCCATCAGGAGCAAACGCCTGGGCGACTTCAAAAGCAAGATTCATCAGGCCGGCTCGCGGGGATCAAGGGCGAGTTCGAGCTGGCATATCTGGTCACGAAGGTGCAAACGACGTTTTTTAAGGCGCCGGAGCATCAATTCGTCTATGGGTGTGGCCTGCGCCGCTATGTCCACCAGAGCATTTAGATCTGCATGCTCGATTTTGAGTTCGATGAGTCGCCGCGCGGGTGAATGTAAGTTTAGAGTCAAGGTATTTTGGGCTGCGTTCTGGGTACGCGATGCTTCGTCTCATAATACGACGATTAGGGAGATAAATCGAGTCCTCACGACCCGAGAAATTGAAACATGTCAAAAGGCTACCGAATCACAGCATCCACCGGCATCCACAAGGGTGACCGGGACTACCAGCAGGATCAGGTCAACCTGATAAGCCACCAGCGGGCGGCCGGTTGCATGCTGGGCATCGTAGCCGACGGCATGGGTGGCCGCAGCGGGGGGCGCAAAGCTTCGGATCAGGTCATGATGACCGTCAAGCAGCTGTTCGAGCGCTACTCGCCCGATACCGACGACGCCCCCTCCCTGCTCAGGCAGGTTGTTGAAGAAGCCCACATTGTTATCAAGTTGACTGCAATTTCTTCGGAGCAGGAGCCGCATAGCACGCTGGCAGCGTTTTTGATCAATCCGGCCGGCGATTGCCATTGGGTACATACCGGCGACTCGCGTATTTACCATTTTCATGGCAGCAAACTGGTTCACCGTACGACCGACCATTCCTATGTCCAGACGCTCGTTGACAAAGGCGAAATCACGGACGAAGAAGCCAATGTGCACCCCCAGTCCAATATTCTGATGGGTTGCCTGGGCACTGAAGAAGCGCCCCCCATCGGCCATCACTACATTCCGCAATTACGTCCTGATGATGTACTTATAGCCTGCAGCGATGGCGTCTGGCACTATTTCAGCCCCAGTGAAATGGGCTCGGCACTGTCAATGCTTTCCCCGCGCGAGGCGACTGAATTCCTGATTCAAAAAGCCCGTTCCCGCGCGCGCGGGGGTGGTGACAACCTGTCCCTGGTCATCGTCAAGCTCGAACCGCTGAGCTAAGGGCCTGCACCAGGCTCATCGGGTTAGCGGCGCTATTCAGGCACCGGCAAGGATTTCGACGCCGGCTTGGTCTGGCTCAATTGATCCCGGTCGTGCCGGGCTTGGCGTTCTTTGGCTTTTACCACGCGTTCGTTGAATTTTTTGACCTCTTCTGCAGAGGCGGACTGCTTGCCCGCCCTCGCCGCGGCTTTGTCCTGACTGCCTTTGACGCGACTGGCAGCAGCCTCAGTGTTACTTTTGGCATCAGCGTCAGTCGTCACGCGATCCTCATTTTTCTGTTTTGCGCGCTCCTGACGCCCCTGAAACTCCGTCAATGCCTCGCTACGCCTGTCTGCTGCTTCCTGTTGCCTCTGGGGCGAAGACTTTTCTTCTGTTTTACGGATTTGCTCCGCGCCTTTTAAATGCCGCTCCTGGGCGTTAAGCGAAATCTCCTGGCGCCGCAAATCTGCCAGCGCCTCACGCCGCCGTACCTTGACTTCATCAAGGCAGTTGTTCACCAGAAATTTTTTATGGCAAGCCGCGTCTTCAGCGCCAAAGCCCGTCTCCAGTTTCAGGCGCTCAGCATTGATACGGGCGCGCTCGGCATTGGAAGTGCTTTGCTGCGTCGCGTCTGGGGTGACCACCGCGCTTGGTGTCCGGGCTTGCAAACCGGAAGCACCCATAACGCCCCAGGCAAAAAGCCAAAAAACGGTCAATTTTTTCATGTCAAACTTGTATCTACATCCCGGCGCTCAAGCGCCAAAAACTCAGCCGACTGCATTTCATTCAGGCGGGAAACCGTACGCGGAAACTCATGCGCCAGCGGCCCATCGGTATACAAGGCATCTGGCAGAACTTCTGCGGACATGATGAGTTTTACACGCCTGTCGTAAAGCACGTCTATCAGCCAGGTAAAGCGCCGGGCTTCTGAGGCCATGCGTATGGGCATGGAAGGCACATCGCTGAGCAGTACCGTATGGAACTGGGTGGCAATCTCAAGGTAGTCGTTTTGCGATCTAGGTCCACCGCACAGGCTTTTGAAGTCAAACCAGACCACACCGCCGGCTTTACGCCGCGCCCAGATCTGACGGGACTCAATTTGCAGCAGTGGGTTTTCTTCCTGTGACTCGGCCAGCCGGTTGAATGCCTCGGTCATTTCTGCATCAGCCTGCGCTCCGAGGGGCGTATGGTAAAGATTGACCTGCTCCAGCGTACGGCGCCTGTAGTCGGTGCCATTGTCAACACTGAGCACTTCCAGATTCTCTTTCAGAAGCTCAATAGCCGGCAGAATCCGGTCCCGGTGCATTCCATTTGGATACAGATCATCCGGTTTGAAGTTGGATGTTGTTACAAACCCCACGCCGTTGTCGAACAGCGCGCTTAAAAGCCGGTGCAGGATCATCGCGTCGGTGATGTCTGCCACATGAAACTCGTCAAAGCAGATGAGCCGATAGCGCCTGGCCATGCGCCGGCCCAGTTCGTCCAGCGGGTTAACGGTACCCTGCAGATCGCGCAGCTCCCGATGAACTTCACGCATGAACTCATGAAAATGCAACCGGGTTTTGCGCTTGAGCGGTACTGCGTTGTAAAAGCAGTCCATCAAAAAGCTCTTGCCGCGCCCTACCCCGCCGTACATGTAAACGCCGCGAGGAATGTCAGGGCGGTTAATCAGCTTTTTAAAAGCGTTTGAACGCTGCTCCTTGAAGGAGGCCCATTCACTGGCGCAGCGCTCCAAGGCATCTACTGCACGTAGTTGCGCAGGGTCGGCGGTATAGCCCCTTGAGACCAGTTCCGCCTCGTATGCCTGCTTAACATTCACAATTCGATCTCAAAACGGTTCCTGCATTTGCTATTATTTTAATAGCAATCGATAGCCGAAATCATTGGGCATAGAGCCAATTTGATGCTAAAAAGAGGTTTGAGAGACATCAAATCGATATCCAGGCGCATCAAAAGTTAAGCGTACGCTTGTCTACCGCCAGGGCGGCTTCTTTAGTGGCTTCGCTCAAGCTGGGGTGCGCATGGCAAATACGGGCAATGTCTTCACTGCTGGCCCTGAACTCCATCGCCACCACGCATTCAGCGATCAGCTCACTGGCCATGGGACCCACAATGTGCACCCCCAGAATCTCGTCAGTTGCAGCATCGGCCAGCATTTTCACCATGCCCGTCGTGTCACCCAGCGCACGCGCACGGCCATTGGCCAAAAACGGGAAGGTACCCGCCTTGTAAGCACGCCCGGCGGCCTTAAGCTGTTCTTCCGTCTGACCCACCCATGCAATCTCGGGGTTGGTGTAGATCACCCACGGAATGGTGTTGAAGTTGACATGCCCGTGCTGACCGGCGATACGTTCTGCCACGGCAACACCCTCTTCCTCGGCCTTGTGGGCCAGCATGGGGCCGCGCACCACATCGCCAATAGCCCAGACGTTGGGCAGGTTGGTTTTGCACTCGCCATCAACCACAATCGCACCACGCTCGTCCAGCGCCAGGCCAACCGATTCAGGTGCCAGTCCAATGGTGTTGGCAACCCTGCCGATCGAGATGATGAGCTTGTCAACATCCAGCGATTGGGCTTCGCCTTTGGCATTCGTGTAGGCAACCGACACGCCTTTTTTGTCAATCTTGATTTCGCCGACCTTCACGCCCAGCTCAATCTTCAAACCCTGCTTGACGAAAGCCTTGTGCGCTTCCTTGGCGATTTGCTGGTCAACCGCACCGAGAAAAGTCGGCAAGCCTTCAAGCACCGTTACTTCAGCACCCAAACGGCGCCAGACGGAGCCCATTTCAAGTCCAATAACGCCAGAACCAATCAGCCCCAGCTTTTTAGGCACATCAACCATACGCAGCGCGCCGTCGTTTGACAGTATGGTTTCTTCGTTAAACGGCGTGCCTGCCAGCGTGCGCGCGATGGAGCCTGTCGCCACAACGATGTGCTTGCCAGAGATCAACTCTTCAGCAGCACCCGCAACCTTGATCTCATACACGCCGTCTTTTGCCGTAGCAAAAGAGCCACGGCCATGGAAAAACGTGATCTTGTTCTTTTTGAACAGATACAAAACGCCGTCATTGTTTTGCTTGACCACCGTGTCTTTGCGGCCAATCATTTTGGCCATGTCCAGGCTCAGGCCCTTGACCTCAATGCCGTGGTCGGCAAAGTGATGCCCGGCCTGCTCGTAATGCTCGGACGACTGCAGCAGCGCCTTGGACGGAATGCAGCCCACATTGGTACACGTTCCACCCAAAGCCGGGCCACCCTTGGCGTTTTTCCACTCGTCGATGCAGGCTACGTTGAAGCCGAGTTGTGCTGCGCGGATGGCAGCAATGTAGCCACCGGGGCCGCCGCCTATGACGACCACATCAAATTGTTTAGACATGACGGCGTCCTGTTAGATATCAAACAAAAGACGTGCCGGATCTTCCAGCGCCTCTTTCATGGCCACCAGGCCGAGCACAGCCTCACGGCCGTCAATGATGCGGTGGTCATAGGACATCGCGAAGTAGTTCATGGGGCGAACCACCACTACACCGTTTTCAACCACAGCACGGTCTTTGGTGGCGTGTACGCCCAAAATCGCTGACTGCGGCGGGTTAATGATGGGGGTGGACAGCATGGAACCAAAAGTGCCGCCATTGCTGATGGAGAAGGTGCCGCCGGTCATTTCTTCAATGCCGAGCTTGCCGTCGCGCGCCTTGACGCCGTATTCAGCAATTTTCTTTTCAATCTGGGCAAAGCTCATCTGGTCAGCGTTGCGCAAAATGGGCACCACCAGGCCGCGTGGCGAGCCGACGGCGATACCGATGTCGAAATAACCGTGGTAGATGATGTCGTTACCGTCTACAGACGCATTGAGCAGCGGGAATTTTTTCAGGGCATGAACAGCCGCTTTAACGAAAAAGCTCATGAAGCCCAGTTTGACGCTATGCTCTTTCTCAAACTTCTCCTGCATGCGCTTGCGCATTTCCATCACAGGGGCCATGTTGACTTCATTGAAGGTGGTCAAAATGGCGTTGGTTGATTGCGACTGCAGCAGGCGCTCGGCAATACGGGCGCGCAGGCGACTCATGGGCACGCGCTGCTCGGGGCGCTGATTCAGGTTTTCCAGGTCAGAAGCCTTGGTAGGCGCAGCAACCTGAGGCAATGAGCTGGTAGGGGCTCCAGTAGGTATTGGGCTGGCAGCTACTGGTTTGGTTGCAGCGGGTGCGGCGGCGGCACCCAGAACGTCACCCTTGGTCACACGGCCATCCTTGCCGGTACCTGGAACAGAGCCTGCAGCCATGTTGTTGTCAGCCATCAGCTTGGCGGCAGCTGGCATGGCCACACCGGCCATGGAAGCACTGGCTGGAGCGGCTGGCGCAGGTGCGGCGGTGGTTGCTGCCGCAGGAGCCGCAGCGGCGGCTGGCGCGGGAGCAGCGGCTCCGGCTTTGCCCTCGGTATCAATGCGTGCAATCACCTGCTCTGCCGCAACGGTGCCGCCGTCGGCAACCACCAGCTCAACCAGCACGCCAGCAGATGGCGCGGGCACTTCGAGCACGACTTTGTCGGTTTCGATTTCAATCAGGATTTCATCAATGGCGATGGCATCGCCGACCTTCTTTTTCCACTGCAGCATGGTGGCTTCGGCCACGGACTCGGACAACTGGGGGACTTTGACTTCTACGATAGCCATGTTTATTCTCTTTAATCTTTTTGTGTGGGGTGGGGATTAGCTGAACTCACAAGTGTTTACTTGGTCAGCACAAAACCCTTGAGCTTGCCAAACGCGCCGTCAACCAGTGCCTTTTGCTGTTCCTGATGCAGATGTGAGTAACCCACTGCCGGCGATGCCGAAGCCGCACGACCGGAGTAACCCAGTTTTTGGCCTTCGCTCATGTTCTCGTGGATGTAATGCTGCACAAAGAACCATGCGCCCTGGTTTTGCGGCTCGTCCTGGCACCACACGATGTCAATGGCATTCGGATACTTCTTCAGCTCGGCAGAAAACGCCTTGTGCGGGAAGGGGTAGAGCTGCTCAACGCGCAGCAGCGCGACATCATCAATGCCTTTTTCTTCGCGCTTCCTGGCCAGATCGTAGTAAACCTTGCCTGAACATGCCACCACACGCTTGACCTTGTCGGCTTTCCTGATAACTTCTTCCTTGTTTTCAGGAATCACGGTCTGGAAGCTGCCTTTGGTGAACTCGGACAGCGGTGACGCAGCGTCCTTGGCACGGAGCAGCGACTTCGGCGTCATGATAATCAGCGGCTTGCGCAGATTACGCACCATCTGGCGACGCAAAATGTGGAAAATCTGGCTGGCCGTTGTCGGCTGCACGACCTGCATATTGGTATCGGCAGACAGCTGCATGAAACGCTCAAGCCGCGCCGAGCTGTGCTCCGGGCCCTGGCCTTCGTAGCCGTGCGGCAGCATCAGGGTGATGCCGTTTACGCGGCCCCACTTGACTTCCCCCGAGGCAATAAACTGGTCGATCACGACCTGCGCGCCATTGGCAAAGTCACCGAACTGGGCTTCCCAGATCACCAGGGTGCTCGGGTCGTTAGACGCGTAACCGTACTCAAAAGCCAGCACGGCCTCTTCGCTCAGGATAGAGTCAATCACCACAAACGGAGCCTGCTTTTCAGCCACGTTTTGCAGCGGCACATAAGTGCCAGTGTCAAACTTTTCGCGGTTCTGGTCGTGAATCACGGCATGGCGGTGGGTAAAGGTGCCGCGCCCGCAATCTTCACCCGACAAACGCACCGGGTAGCCGCTGGCCACCAGTGATGCAAAAGCCATGTGCTCGCCCATGCCCCAATCGACCGGAATATCACCACGGCCCATGGCTGCGCGGTCGTCATAGACCTTTTTGACAAGGTTATGCGGCGTTACCGTCGCGGGAATAACGGTGATTTTTTCGGCAAGGCGCTTCCACTCGGCCATGGGAATGGCGGTGTCACCGGCATCCGTCCACTTTTTGCTGAGGTAGGGGCTCCAGTCAACAGCGTAGTTGCTCTTGAAGTTGGTCAGCACAGGGTCAAAGGTGCTCTTGCCGGCATCCAGCGCGGCGCGCGTGGCCTTGACCATGTCGTCGCCCAGCGTGTCGCCCATGCCCTGGGCAGCGAGACGGTCGGCATACAGCTTGCGCGTACCAGGGTGCTGCGCAATCTTTTTGTACATCAGCGGCTGGGTCAGTGCAGGTGTGTCCTGCTCGTTGTGGCCGAGTTTGCGGAAGCAGATGATGTCAACCACCACATCCTTGTGGAATTCCATGCGGAAATCAAGCGCCAGCTGGGTTGCCAGCACCACGGCTTCGGGGTCGTCGCCGTTGACGTGCAGCACAGGCGCTTCGATCATCTTGACCACGTCGGTGCAATACAGCGTCGAGCGGCTGTCGCGCGGGTCGCTGGTGGTAAAACCAATCTGGTTGTTGATCACCAGATGCACCGTGCCGCCCGTGAAATAACCACGGGTTTCGGCCAGCGCCAGCGTTTCCATGACCACGCCCTGCCCTGCAAATGCGGCGTCGCCGTGCACCAGCACCGGCAAGACCTGCAAACCTTGCGGGTCTGCACGGCGGTCCATGCGGGCACGTACCGAGCCTTCAACCACAGGGTTGACGATCTCAAGGTGCGAGGGGTTGAAGGCCAGCGTCAAATGCACCGGGCCGCCAGGCGTGGTGACATCGGAGCTGAAACCCTGGTGATATTTCACGTCGCCGCTGGGCAGGTCTTCAGGTGCGGTGTGGTCGAATTCGGCAAACAGGTCTGCAGGCACTTTGCCCAGTGAGTTGACCAGCACGTTCAGGCGGCCACGGTGGGCCATGCCAATCACGATTTCCTTCACGCCGACTTCACCGCCGCGCTGGATCAGCTCGTCCATGCTGGCGATAAAGCTCTCGCCACCTTCAAGCGAAAAGCGCTTTTGGCCGACGTATTTGGTGTGCAAAAAGCGCTCAAGGCCTTCGGCGGCGCTGAGGCGGTCAAGAATATGCAGCTTTTTTTCTTTGCTGAGGCTGGGCTTGCTGCGAATGGTTTCAAGCTTTTGCTGCCACCAGCGCTTCTGGTTCTGGTCAGTCGCATACATGTACTCGGCGCCAATCGTGCCGCAGTAGGTTTCACGCAGCGCGTTCATGAGCTCGCGCAGGCTCATGGTTTCTTTTCCGAAAAAAGTGTTGCTGGTGTTGAACACGGTTTCCTGGTCGGCGTCGGTGAAGCCGTAAAAAGCTGGCTCCAGCTCGGGAATCTTGTCGCGCTCGGCGCGTTTGAGCGGGTCCAGGTCGGCCCAGCGTGCGCCCACGTTGCGGTAAGCCGATATCAGCTGCTGCACTGCTGTGCGCTTGCGTCCCATTTCAGAATCAGCACCGCTGGCGACCACGACGCGGGTCTGGCCCTGCTTGGCGCGCTCTGCAAAAGCGTTGACGACGGGAAGATGCGGGACGTCTTTGGCGTTGCTGCCATCGACTGCGGGGACATGCTGGAGTGCATCGAAATACTCGCGCCAGGTGTCCAGCACGCTACCGGGGTTGGCGAGGTAGTTTTCGTACATCTCCTCAACATAAGGAGCGTTGCCGCCGAAAAGATAAGTATTGCCCTGATAGGCTGAATAGACTGACGCGCCGGGCGTCTGCGGGACTGAACTCATTTGCGCTGACCTCCGTTTCCCTTGGGGAAACATTAGTTGACCATCCACAAACTCTTGTCTGTAAATGGCCGGTTAATTAAACCTTCCGCTATCACGGCTGGACCGATTTGCGGATGCGACTGTGGCAGGAAGGGCCTTCAGAAACAACTGGGATTGTGCCACTGAAGTGTGACAAGCCGAAATGCACAGTTATGCGCTTACGGAATAACGGCCCACATAAAAGCCGTTTTTCGGGCCACAGCGCTATAAACCCAGGCCCGGATTACCCGCCACACCCATCAGCTTTGGCGTATTCGGTTTGACAGGCTTGATGACTTTTTTGGCCTTCAGGTAGCTCTCAACCACCTCCCAGATCGGTGGCCCAGCGTTTTTACTGGCCTCGGCCACTGGCGCCCAGCCGGCGACCTTGTATGTCTTGTCGGCTTCAATCAGTTTGCCATTGAGGCGCATGTCCTGGATGCGCGAACCCATCTTTGCGCCGGGCTCACAGGTATAAGTTAGTCCGCCCACCCGCACCATGTCACCGCCCTGCTGGTAGTAAGGGTCAGGGTTGAAGAGGTTGTCGCCCACATCTTCAAGAATGGTCTTGATAGTTTCGCCGCGCATGTCCACCAGCGTGGTCCAAGGATAGGTGATGGCGGTCTGGTCCATCAGGTGTTCACGGGTGATGCTTTGGCCGGGCAACAATGAGGTGCCCCAGCGAAAGCCCGGTGAAAACGCGATTTCAGCGCCCCTGACCTCCATCAGCGCATCAAGAATCAGCTGGTCAAAAGTGCCGTTGAAGTTGCCGCGCCGGTACAAGGTGCCCTCAGTCAAGGCCAATTTATCAGCCAGTTTGGCCTCATACGGCGCTCGCCCTTTGGCAATCAGCGTGCTCATGGCGGCATCTGGCGGCAGCAGATTTGAAAACACCGGCAGCAGGCGGTAATTAAAGCTGACCACGCTTTTGCCTTTGACATCAAGGTCAAGAACGCCCAAAAACTTGCCGTTGCTGCCGGCATTGGTCACCACGGTCTGGCCGCCCGCGTTTTTGACAATTACCGGCACCGGCACGCCATCATGCGTATGGCCGCCCAAAATCACATCAATTCCGGTTACGCGAGACGCCATTTTGAGGTCAACGTCCATGCCGTTGTGGCTCAGCAGCACGACGGCCTGCGCGCCCTTGGCCCTGGCTTCGTTTACGGTTTCCTGCATCTCGCTTTCGCGAATGCCAAAGGTCCAGTTCGGCGTCAGCCAGCCGGGGTTGGCAATCGGCGTGTAGGGGAAAGCCTGGCCGACGATGGCGACCACCACACCGTTCATTTCCTTGAGCACATACGGCTTGAACACGGCATCACCAAAGTCGCTGGTTTTGACGTTTTGGGCAATAAAGTCGACCCTGCCGGCAAAGTCACCGTCAACAATCTTTTTGATGCGTTCTTCGCCGTAGGTAAAGTCCCAGTGGCCGGTCATAACGTCTACCCCCAGCAGTTTGGCGGCATCGACCATGTCCTGGCCCTGCGTCCATAGGGCCGTGGCGCTGCCCTGCCAGGTGTCGCCGCCGTCCAGCAGCAGCGCGCCAGGCCTGTCACCCTTTAGCCGCTTGACCAGCGTGGCGATATGCGCAAAACCGCCGACCTTGCCATATTGCCTGGCTGCGCGTTCAAAGTTCAGATAAGTAAAAGCATGCGCTTCCGGCGTGCCAGACTTGATTTGCGCGGCTTTGAGCAAATTTTCGCCCACCAAATGCGGCAGCTGCCCGCGCATTGAGCCCAAGCCCAGGTTAACCGACGGCTCACGAAAGTAGCTGGGCAACAACTGGGCATGGCAGTCTGTCATGTGCAGCAGATGCACGTTACCCGTTTTGGGGACGTCGTACAGGCTGCTGGCTTTGGATGCTGCATGAGAATGCAAGGGGAAGCCAGCCGCCAGCGCAGCCGCCATGACGCTTGAAAACTCACGGCGAGACAGATTCATTGCATGCCTTGATAAACTTTAATACTATGAATTTAGGAGCTGCTTACGCCCGTATTCATTGGGCTACAGGCCTAAACGGCACTTGAAAAGGCCTTTTTCAGGGCTTTTTACTGATTGACCGGCGATTTAGGGTCCAGCAGCAGTGCCATCACGTCCTTGATCTGCTCCGTCGTCAAAATATTGGCGTGGCCAAAGCGGGGCATGCCTGAGCAGGCGTTGTAGGCTTTGCTGTTCCACAGCTTGCCCCATGTGTAGTCAACGATCGGCTTGCTGGCTACGGCTGTTGGGTCAGTGACGCCGCGCAGTTTGCCGTAGTTGTACAGGCTAGGGCCAATCGAGCCGTAAGACACTTCGGCCTTGCTGATCTGATGGCAGTTGTAGCAACTGCCGCCGTTGGCTGCGGTTGCGCTGTCTGTCCAGGTCAGGCCACGGCCGTTTTGGGCGATTTTTTCACCTTCGGCCCAATTGCCAATCAGTTTGCCGTCGGCCGGGAACTTGACGGTTTGCAGGTTGGCCGCTTCAATCGATTTACCTAGCTTGTCTTCTAGCGATGCGCCTTCAGAATCAGAACAGGCCTGGTTGGACGCATCGAGCTGTAGCCGGTCGAGCTTGGCGATGCCTTGTTCGCGAAACGAGCTTTTCAGAACCTGGCGGGTGGTTTCTTCCACTTGGGCTGATGTGGGCGCCATGGCGCAACCGGCCAGCAGCGTGGTGGCCGTCAGCGCACAAGCCAAAGCGATTGATTTTTTATAAGATGTTTTCATCGTTAGCGATTTGGTTAGCGTTTCAAAGCCGGTGCCGTAGATATGCCGCCTTGGGCGTTCACCCCCATGTACACGCCGAGGGCAACCGTTGCATCAGACGCATAACCGGGGAAAGGAAAGCGCTGCTGGCGGTAGCAGTCATTCAAGCGGCGCTGCATGCTCCACAGCTCACCACCCGAGACGCGGTAGGCAGGCCAGGCACCAAAGCCAAGGCTGGCGCCGGGCTGTTTGGTCAGGTTGGGCAAGTCTTGCAGGCGCACGCGCTTGTTGTCCTCACTGTGGCAAGAGGCGCATGAAAAGTCCATTGGCCCGCCGCGCAGGTAAAACACTTTTTTGCCGACTTCAAACATCAGTTTTTCTTGTGCATGGGCTTGCGGCAAGTTGAACTTCATGCCGCGCGATTCAGCTGAAATATAGGCGACCAGCGACTCGATGTTTTTTTGCTCGCCATCACCAAAACGGGTTTTGGCGATATCCGCTGCACTAAAGCCTTGCTGCACTTCCATGAAGGTCAACAGGCGCGATTCCAGATCTTGCACACGCTGGGTGTCCGCAAAAAAGCGCGGCAGCTCAACAAAAGCACCTTTCACCACACCCGCACCCTTGC
>JANOCP010000173.1:0-4788 GCA_031412235.1 Polaromonas sp. | reverse complement strand
TTTGCCGATGGTCTGGCGCATATTGCCGAGCCCTCGCATATGCGGGTGTCTGTGGCTGATCTGCTCTCAAGCGCCTATGCGGATGAGCGGCGAAAACTGATTGGCGACAAGGCCAGCGTACCGCGCCCTGGCACTCCGCCTGCGGGTGGCACGGTCTACCTGAGCACGGCAGACGCCGAGGGCAATATGGTGTCGTTCATTCAGAGCAACTACATGGGCTTTGGTAGCGGCATGGTGGTGCCCGGTACAGGTATAGGCCTGCACAACCGTGGGCACAATTTTTCACTTGACCCCCATCACCCGAATTGCATCGCGCCAGCCAAGCGCCCGTATCACACCATCATTCCGGGCTTTTTGACGCGCGGCGGTGCGCCTGTTGGGCCCTTTGGCGTGATGGGCGGCTTCATGCAGCCGCAGGGCCATGTGCAGATGGTCATGAACACGGTCGACTTTCACTTGAACCCGCAAGCCTCGCTGGATGCCCCGCGCTGGGAATGGGACAGCGGCCTCGGCGTCAACATTGAAAGCACGACCAGTGAGCACCTTTTCAGGGGGCTGGCAGCCCGCGGACACGATGTGAAGTGGCAGAACAATCGACTCGCATTTGGTCGCGGCCAGATCATCTGGCGCAATGCTGCGGGAGTTTTATGCGGTGGTACAGAACCGCGTACCGATGGCGCCGTAGTCGGCTGGTAAGCAAGCTGAGAAAAAACCATAGCTAAAGAGCTATGGTGCCCGGGGCCGGAATCGAACCGGCACGCCTTGCGGCGCGGGATTTTGAGTCCCGTGCGTCTACCAATTCCACCACCCGGGCGACGCTGTGTACAGCCTTGAATTATGGCACAGTAGCGCCTATGAAATATCCAACTCTCGAAGACGCGATCGGCAAAACGCCGCTGGTTGCACTGCAACGTATAGGCGCCGCAGAAAACGCGGCTCGTGGCAATGTTATTTTGGGCAAGCTTGAGGGCAATAATCCTGCAGGTTCAGTCAAGGATAGGCCAGCCCTTTCGATGATCAAGCGGGCTGAAGAGCGGGGTGAGATCAAACCCGGCGACACATTGATTGAAGCCACTTCCGGCAACACCGGTATTGCGCTGGCCATGGCAGCTGCCATCAAGGGCTATCGCATGGTGCTCATCATGCCGGAGGACCTGTCCATTGAACGCGCCCAGACCATGAAGGCATTTGGCGCTGAACTGTTGCTTACGCCCAAAAGCGGCGGCATGGAAAACGCCAGGGACCTGGCCGCGAAGATGCAAAAAGAGGGCAAAGGCCATGTGCTCGACCAGTTTGCCAACATGGACAACCCAAGAGTTCATTATGAGACGACCGGGCCTGAAATATGGACACAAACGTCAGGCAGCGTGACACATTTTGTCAGCGCGATGGGGACGACGGGCACGATTACCGGCGTATCGCGCTATCTGAAAGAGCAAAACCCCGCAATTAAAATCATCGGCGCACAGCCCAGTGAAGGCTCGCGAATTCCTGGCATACGCAAATGGCCAACGGAGTATCTGCCAAAAATCTATGATGCCCGTCATGTGGATGAGCTGGTGCTGGTCAGCCAGACCGATGCCGAAGACATGTGCCGCGAGCTGGCGCGTGAAGAAGGCATATTTGCCGGTATTTCTGCCGCGGGTGCCTGCTGGGTGGCTCAAGAACTTGCCAAAACCGTCAAGGATGCGGTCATTGTGTTCATCGTGTGTGACCGGGGCGACCGCTACCTTTCAACTGGGGTATTTCCGGCCTGAGACTCCATTTTACGGGTCAAACAGGCCCTTAGCCCAATAAATACGGTTACTGAATGCTATTAATTATATAGCAATAGAAATGAATATCCGATGAATTCTTCATTCAAATATTGCCCCCAATGTGCCGCGCCGCTGGCGATGGTCACCCGGCTTGAGGATGGCGGCGAGAAAGCGCGTCTTCGCTGCACAGCCTGCGACTACACCCACTGGAACAATCCCACCCCGGTACTGGCTGCGGTTATTGAATACCAGGGGCAGATTTTGCTGGCTCGTAACGCCGCCTGGCCGGGTCGCATGTTTGCCTTGATCACCGGGTTTATGGAGGCGGGGGAAACGCCGCAAGCGGGCATAGCGCGTGAGATCAACGAAGAAACCAGCCTCGACACCACGTCTCTGGACCTGATTGGCGTGTATGACTTTCAGCGTATGAACCAGATCATCATTGCTTACCATGCGGTGTGTACGGGTGAGGTGTCGCTGTCGCCGGAGCTGGTTGAATACCAGCTTTATGCGCCTGAAAAGGTCAAATGCTGGCCTGCGGGCACGGGTTACGCGCTGGCTGATTGGCTCAAGTCGCGCGGCCACGTTCCCGAGTTTGTAGAGTGGGCCAAACGTAGCTGATCCGTTAAAATCAAGCGAATCCAAGGACAACAATGAACATCGACAAAGAACTCGACACCCGCGGCCTGAACTGCCCCCTGCCCATCCTGAAAGCGAAAAAAGCGCTCGCCGAAATGCTTAGCGGCCAGCTGCTTCGCGTGGTGTCAACCGATTCAGGCTCGACCCGCGACTTTCAGGCATTTGCCCGGCAAACCGGCAATGATCTGGTTGAACAACATGTTGCGGGCCCGGATTTTGTTCACGTCCTGAAACGCCGCTGAAGCCTGTTTTATGGGGCTTCGCTGCGCTCAGTCCAGCTTGAGTTTGCCTAGGTAATTTCTGAAATAGACACCCACTTCCGGGTGTTGCAGGGCCAGCTCTACAGTCGCTTCCAGAAAGCCCTCCTTGCTGCCGCAGTCGTAGCGCTTGCCCAGGTACTGAAACGCATACACAGGCTCTTCCTTCATCAGGCTGGCGATGCCGTCGGTGAGCTGAACCTCGCCACCCACGCCCACAGGCTGGCTGCGGATGTGCCCGAAAACAGCCGGGCTCAAAATATAGCGGCCCGCCACGCCCATGCGTGAAGGCGCAAGCTCCGGGGCCGGTTTCTCAACCATGGCGCTCACTTTGATAAGACCTTCTCCAGCGGTGTCGCCCGCCACAATGCCGTAGCGGCGGGTGTGTGCCAGCGGAACCTCCTGTACCGCAAGCACTGAATGCTGCAGCGTGGCGAACTGGGTGGCCATCTGTGCCAGTACCGGCTGTCCGCCCGGCGGGCCGACCATCAGGTCATCCGCCAGAAGCACGGCAAACGGCTCATTGCCGACCAGGTGTTCGGCACACAGTACGGCATGGCCGAGGCCCAAAGAGCGCGGCTGGCGTACGTAGGAGCAATCCATATCCCCGGGCTGGACAGACCTGACCAGGGCCAGTAATTCGAGCTTTTGCGCCGCCTCAAGCTCGGTTTCCAGCTCATAGGCGGTGTCGAAGTGATCTTCTATGGCCCGTTTATTGCGTCCGGTGACGAAAATCATGTGCCGGATGCCTGCGGCGTAGGCTTCCTCAACCGCGTATTGAATCAGGGGTTTGTCGACAACAGGCAGCATTTCCTTAGGCTGGGCTTTGGTCGCAGGTAAAAAACGTGTTCCGAGGCCAGCAACGGGAAAGACTGCTTTGTTTAAATTCGTGAATTTTTGCATCGACTTTGAGGGAAAAAGAGCATAAAGTGTTGCGTTCTTGTGACAAGGCGCTTGTCAGACAGGCGCTTGATCCCGCGACGTATAAAACACATAAACACCACAGTGGAAAGCGCAGAAATGAGCTATCAACAAACAAGGGCGACAGGGTGGACATCTTACTTCTAGACGCGTTGGTACCCGAGGCCATGGCCTGGCTGGGTACCCGGCATAGCGTCGAATATGTGCCCGAGTTTGCTGACGACCTCGTGTCGCTGCGTCAGGCCGCCTATAAAACCAAGGGCATCGTGTTTCCGCGGCAAACCGTGGTGACACGCGAGCTGCTTGATTTTCTGCCCATGTTGAAGGCGGTGGGGCGTCTGCATGTGGGTACCGACAACACCGACCTTGAAGCCTGCAAGGAAAAAGACATCAAGGTTATTCACGCCAGCAGCGCCAATGTACGTTCCAACGCCGAATATCTGCTCAGCTGCCTGTTGTTGTTATACCGCCGCGGCGTGGTGTCAGCACTGATGGGCCGCAGGCACCCATCGTCGCAAATGGGTCGAGAGCTCAGCGGCAGCACTGTCGGTATCCTGGGCCTGGCGCCCACCGCGCACACACTGGCCGGTATTTTGAGTGGCCTCGGCGTTCGCCTCATCGGCTACGACCCGGCCGTTCACCATACAGCTCCCATCTGGGAACGCCTGCGAATCCAGCCCGTTACCCTGCCCGAGCTGATGGCGCAGTCTGACGCCGTGTCTGTGCAGATGCTTTATGCCAGCCGCTTCAAGGGATTTGTCAATGCCAAACTGCTGGCTGACTGCAAGCGGCACCAGCTCTGGGTAGGCATCAGCCGCAGCGAGCTGTTTGATGAGGCGGCGCTGGCAGCAGCGCTGTGCGATGGCCGCATTGAGGCCTGTATTCTGGATGGCGCGGATGCGAGCTTTCAAGCTGACAACTCGCCGCTCAACGGGCTTAAAAACCTGTTTGTCACGCCGCGTCTGGGCTCGCACACGCGGGAGGCGCGCATGCGCTCCAGCTGGTATGTGGCGCACCGCCTGCATGAGGCCATTTCGCTTCGTCACAGCGAGTTTGACCAGTTGCCCCAAAGCGTGCCCATGGACCTTGAGTTCAGCGCGGATGCCTTGTCATCCCGGGCTTGACTCAAGATCCAGACTTTACTTCAGTCGTGCCAGCTGCTCGCTTAGCTTTTCAAGCGTTGCGGTGTAGTCCGCCAGGCGTTTTTGCTCTTG
>JANOCP010000172.1:0-8869 GCA_031412235.1 Polaromonas sp. | reverse complement strand
GACATCGTCAGGCTCTTACATGAGAAACGCCCAACCGCATATGTCGGTTGGGCGTTTGTCTTTGTGTGTTCATTTTGAACGCCTTAGCTCATCAATAGTCAACTATTGAGAATGTACGGGCCTTCGCGTCTGGCTGCATTTACCTTGATCAACTCATTACACAGTTGTTCTACCCAAGCTGTTAGCGTTAATTCAGGAAAGAATTTCTGTTGAATTTGTCCCATGTATGGCGTTATTTTCGCCCAGTGAACAAAGTCTCCCAGCAATTGCTTTTGAACTTCAAGCAGTTTGAATTTAAGCAGTACTTTTGCTGCGTGCGATGCGTGCTTTGCCGGGTTACCTATAAAGGCACTCAATCTTTGGCGCGCCATTAGCAGTATCTCAGGGGCGTAGGTGAACGCCCGGCCATGACCAGGTATTACGGTTTCGGGATTCAGACGCTCAATCAGGTCAAGAGCCGCTGCTACGTCAGCAAATGCGTCTAACCCCTCCAGTTCTGGAAACACAACACCAAACCCGTTTTCCCACAGGGCATCGGCTGAAATTAACACCCTTGCCACGGGCTCAAAGAAAATCACTGAGTGTGGGTCATGCCCCGGAGCCGCGTGTATCTCCCACCATCTTGATCCAAACTGGATTTGTTGACCAGGCTTAAGCTTGTCTGTAAACGCAAACGATGGGCAACTCTGCCCGGTCGGTGAATAAGTCAACGCAATGGGGTCCCAGTTGGCAACATGCGCCGCCTGCCCAGGCGGAATAAGTGTCACCAGGTCAGAGTAGCGATCTTGCAATGCGGCATTCCCACCGCAATGGTCGCTATGCAAATGGGTATTGACCAGCACATCCAGCGGTCGTGTGCCGAGGCACGACTCGACCAGCGAAACAGTTTGTGCAGCGTGAGTGCAATAGCTGCTGTCAACCATCAACGTTCTGTCGCCATCAGTGAATAAGATATTGTTCGCAGACAGCCACCCACGCTCGAAAACATGGATTCCTTTTGGTAATTGTGGCAGACGTGGTGTCGAACTCACAACAGCATCGCCAACAACACTTCAACTGGTGCTACGAAGCTCTCTTCTAAGGATTTTTCCGACATTCGTTTTGGGTAAATCATCTCTGAATTCAATGTATTTTGGACGTTTATAGCCCGTTAAATGTTGTTTACAGAAGGCGCCCACGTCTTCCTCAGTCAAGGTGGGATCATTTTTAACGACGAAAACCTTGATAGCTTCACCCTGGGAGCTGTCCGCAATGCCTACAGCTGCGCATTCCACGACGCCAGGGCAAAGGGAAATCACATTTTCAAGCTCGTTTGGAAACACATTAAAGCCCGAAACAATGATCATGTCTTTCTTGCGGTCAATGATTTTTGTGTACCCCGCTTCATCCATGATGCCAATATCGCCGGTGCGCATGAAGCCGTCGCTGGTAAACGCCTTGGCGTTCTCGTCGGGCTGCAGATAATAGCCCGTCATGACCTGGGGCCCCTTGATGCAAATTTCACCTGCTTGACCCACAGCAAGCGAGTTTCCGTCGTCGTCCTTGATGGCAATCTCAATGCTCGGCAAAGGCAAACCAATCGTACCGGTGAATTCAGTGCTGGTTACTGGGTTGTTGGTGCCTATCGCACACGTTTCGCTCATGCCCCAGCCTTCCACCATGGTGCAGCCCGTCATCTCCTGCCAGTGCTTCGCCGTACCCTCGGATGCCGCCATGCCACCAGCCTGGGACACGCACAGGTTTGAAAAATCAACTGTCTTGAACTGGGGATGCTGCAGCAAGGCATTGAAAAGGGTGTTTACCGCCGGCAGCATGTGGAAAGGCCGCTTTTTCAGTACCTCAATGAACTTGCCGAAATCCCTGGGGTTGGGTACCAGCGTCAGGTGCGCTCCCCAGCGAATCGTCAACAGGGACAAAGTCAACGCGAAAATGTGATATAGCGGCAAGGCTGCAATATTGTTGATTTTGCTGACATCACCCACCCGCTTCAGCGCGGGTGTAAACCAGGCCTCAGCCTGCAAAATAGCCGCGACGATATTGCGATGGGTGAGAACCGCACCCTTCGAGAGGCCCGTCGTACCACCGGTGTATTGCAGAAAGGCAATTGAATCGAGACCGCTGTGAGATGGCTTCAGGCTCAAGCGGGCGCCCTGCGCAATCGCAAGACTGAAAGGCGTCACAACACGTACATCGCCGAGCGGAAGTTTGTAGGCTGGCACCAGTTTTGCCAGATGGCGAACCGCGAAAGTGATCCAGTTGCCGTACCAGAATCCAAGCAGGTCGCCCATTGACGCCATGACCACATTTTTAATGGATGTACGCTCAATAACCTCAGCCAGCGTCACCGCAAAATTCTCAAGAATAACGATCGTTGTCGCCCCCGAGTCCTTGAGCTGATGCTCAAGCTCGCGCGCGGTGTAAAGTGGATTGACGTTAACGCAGGTGTAGCCGGCACGCAATATGGCTGCCATCGTTACGGCAAATTGCGGTACGTTGGGCAGCATGATGGCGACCCGTGCGCCTGGCTCCAGGCCAAGGCTCTGCAGCCATGCGCCCAGAGCCGATGACAATTCGTCAAGTTCGCCATAAGACATCCAGCGATCCATGCAAACTGAAAACGGTTTGGACGCGTTCTTTTTGAAAGAATCTTCGAGTAACTGATTGAGCGAATGAAATTGCTCGGTATCGATAGTATGGGCAACGCCCTCCGGGTAACTCTTGAGCCAATGCTTATTCATAAAAACTCCTTGCTGGCATTGTCGGAGTGTTGCCGCGCAGGCGTTATGGGGCTTGTCCTAGTGCCATCTCAGTCTGGACGCCCAAGCCCCAGTAACTGGCTCAATCTGGTCTCGCAAGTGACAGCAGGCTCTTCAAAAAGTGATCGTATCCACTCGGTTTCGCGCTGCCGGATAAGTGCCAAAAACTCGTCAGCACCGCGCATGTCGACAAAGGCATCAAACCCGGCTTCCAGAAAGTGTTGAAGTGAGCTCAGTCCAGCCGCGTTAGCCGGATGGCGCATCATTTTGAGCAACGTGCTCAGCCCAGGCTTGCGCGTTAGCCGGTTCAGTTCGAGGCCTAACAATAACACCACTTCGAGCTGCCGGTTCCGCGCATCCATGTCCGCAACAAGACGCCAGCAGCGGATGTAACGGGCGGCGTCATCACCTTCCAGTGCGTCAAGCATCCATTGCCGGGCCATTGCGTCGTCAAGGGTCTCTGTTAATGCGTGAACTTCTGCAAGCGCCGCAGCCGTACTGACGACCGCCTGAGGGAAAAGCTTTGCAATCGTGCTGGCTATGCGGGCAAACTGCTGATCGCGCTGGGCATAGTCCTTGTCGCTATAAAGCTCGTCCAGAAAGAAAGTTGCTGCAGTTTTGTAACGGGGGTTTCGCAATAAGTCCGCATAAGTTGCCCGAAAACGCAAGGCCTGAAAGCGTTTGACTTCAGCACTTGCGCGTGCAAGTACTGGCTCCTTCATGTAGTGCTGCCGAAGTGTTGCTACTGATTCCAGTGCATCGAGAATTTTTTGTGCTGTTGGGTCCATACAAACCCGGAGTTTATCTAGGTATGGCGGTCTATTGAATCCGAAGGTACCCATGCGAAACTAGAAGACATGCAACGAAGAACGCTTCTAAAGCTCGGCGGTACGGCCGCCGCAGTCCTTGCCGTTGCAGGCGGCGCTGCAGCTTGGCTTGAGCCGGGGTGGGAGCGCGGCAGCCTGAGCGCCACGGGCCGCGAAGTGTTTGTTGCTGTCGGCAAAGCCGTGCTGGACAAAACACTGCCCGCTCAGGAAGGCGCGCGCGAAATCGCCATCAATGGCTGGCTAGTCCGGGTCAACACCCTGGTCAGTGCACTGCCTTCGCATGCACAAAAAGAGCTGTCCCAGCTGCTGGCCTTGCTGGGTAACCCGGCGGG
This sequence comes from Polaromonas sp., assembly GCA_031412235.1. GTDB lineage: Bacteria > Pseudomonadota > Gammaproteobacteria > Burkholderiales > Burkholderiaceae_C > Polaromonas. The sequence continues at coordinate 4,954 of JANOCP010000172.1, read as the reverse complement.
GCGCCGCGCCCTGGCGGGACTACATTCACCCTGGTCAGAGGCAGGCGTAGCGGAAGTCCAGCAGGCACTGCAGGAAATGCGCCTGTCTGGCCTGGCCCTGCGCCAACAGGCATATGCGGCGCTTCACGATATAACAGCGGGTGCCTACTTCTCTGACCCGTCCACCTGGACGGTACTGGGCTACCCTGGCCCTTTAAAAATTTGAACACCAATACATGAGTCAACTTAACGATCCTGTCCGTGAGGGCATCCAGCGCGGCTGGAAGGTCATGGGTGGTCAATTTGCCGCACCACCAGAAAAAATCACCTGCGACGTGGTCATCATTGGCTGCGGCGCGGGTGCCGGTATCACCGCCGAACTGCTCGCAAAAGCCGGGCTGCAAGTTGTCATTATTGAAGAGGGCCCGCTCAAGAGCAGCAGTGACTTCAACCAGAAAGAGTCTGAAGCCTATCCTCAGCTGTACCAGGAAAGTGCTGCGCGCAAAACCGAAGACAAAGCCATCAATATTTTGCAGGGTCGTTGTGTTGGCGGATCGACGACAGTTAACTGGACATCGTCCTTTCGTACACCAGCAGCCACGCTCCAGTTCTGGCAGGACAGGTTCGGCCTGAAAGACTACAACATAGATGTGCTCGCTCCTTACTTTGACCAGGCTGAGCGGCGCCTGAACATTGTTCCGTGGCTCACTCCGCCGAATGAAAATAACGACCTTTTGAGGCGCGGCGCGGCCAAGCTGGGCATTCCGGCGCAAGCGATTGCGCGCAACGTCAAGGGCTGCTGGAACCTCGGCTCCTGCGGCATGGGTTGCCCGACGAATGCCAAACAGTCGATGCTGGTGACGACCATACCTGCGGCGCTCGACAAAGGCGCAAGATTGTTGACCGAAACCCGCGCCGAGCGATTTGAGCTGGCCAACGGTCGCGTAAAGGCATTGATTTGCCGAAATTTAAGGCCAAATGACCCCTCTGCCCAATCAGGACGGCTATCGTCAGCTATAAAAATAATAGCAACACATTACGTTCTGGCGGGTGGTGCCATCAATTCGCCAGCCGTGCTGCTGCGTTCTGGCGCGCCTGACCCCCATGGGCGACTCGGAACCAGAACGTTTCTGCACCCGGTAGTGATGTCGTCCGGCGTGTTTGAACAAAAGGTTGAGGCCTGGCAAGGCGCGCCACAAACCATCTACACAGATCATTTCCTCGAAACCCAGGCAATCGACGGCCCAATAGGCTACAAGCTTGAGGCGCCTCCGCTGCACCCGATAATTTTTGCCTCGACAGTACCGGGCATGGGTCAGGCGCAGGCAGATTTATTGAAATCGTTTCCGCACAACCACACCTTGCTGGCCTTGCTTCGGGACGGCTTCCATGACGACTCACCGGGCGGCAAGGTCAAGTTACGCAGTGATGATTCGCCGGTGCTCGACTACCCCCTGACAGATTATGTGATGGAGGGCGGCCGGCGCGCCTTGCTGTCGATGATGGAAATCCAGTTTGCAGCAGGTGCGCAGCAGGTTTTGCCAATGCACGAAATGGCGCGACCCTACACGACATGGTCGCAGGCGCGCGACGCCGTTAACCAGCTGCCCATGAGGCCGCTGCTGACCAAAATTGTCAGCGCTCATGTGATGGGCGGCTGCGGGCTGGCGGGCACGGCGCAGCTGGGCGTGACGCGACCAGATGGCGTGCATTGGCAACTTGAAAACCTGTCGATTCACGATGGCTCGCTTTTCCCGACCAGCATAGGTGCCAATCCGCAGCTGTCGGTGTACGGGACGGTCAACCGCCTGGCTCAGGGCCTGGTCCAGCGTCTTACCCGGCAGGTTGTCAAGCTGGCTTGAACTATAGTTTCAACCCAAGCGCCTGACACTTACCACGCGGGCCCCGTTCCTAATGCTCGCAAACCTGCAAAAACTCATAACCCTGGCTCTGGTAGCTGCTGCCTGCGGCTGGTTGGTGTCGTTCCACCGCAGCGCGCCCGCAGTCGCAGTTGCTGGTTTTGCGGTCATTGCCTTCGGGTACACGGCCTTTCTTGCGCTCGAATTTCTGCTGTTAAGGCATATCAACAAGTCTGACCCCGCACCTCAGCCGGCCTGGCCTGAACTATTTAGGGCGTGGCTGGGCGAAACCCTGACGGCACCGCAGGTGTTTTGCTGGCGTCAGCCCTTTCGAAGCAACGCTGTGCCCGACAACGTGTCACCGCAAACCGTAAAGGAGGGAGTGCGTGGGGTTGTATTCATCCACGGCTTTTTTTGCAATCGTGGTTTGTGGACGCCCTGGCTTAAGCGGCTGCAGGGCCGCGGACATGCCTTCGTGGCGCTTAATCTTGAGCCGCTGTTTGGCTCCATTGATGACTATGCCCCCCAAATTGACCAGGCTGTTCAAAAGATTACCGAGCTGACAGGGCAGCCGCCCCTGCTGGTATGCCACAGCATGGGCGGCCTCGCCGCAAGGGCATGGCTAAAGATCAACAGGGGTGAGACCAGAGTGCACCATGTTGTCACGATCGGTACCCCGCATAAAGGCACCTGGCTGGCACGCTTTGGTCACGGCCACAATGGCCGCCAGATGCGCTTGCTGTCTGACTGGCAGGCGCAGCTTGATCACGACATGCCTGCAGACCGCCATAGTTTGTTTACGTGCTGGTACTCCAACACAGACAACATTGTCTTCCCGACTTCGACCGCAACTCTGGCGGGAGCTGACAACCGGCTGGTACGCGGTGCGGCGCATGTACAGATGGCATTTTTGCCACAAGTGATGAGCTCCACACTGGCCTTGCTGGACTACAAACCCGGTTGACAAGATTTGTCCTGTTACCGTCCGTAAGTTGTGTAAGCTTGGAACATGTTTTGTCTGGACTCAAAATGCCGCTGATTGTGCTTATAGAAGACGATGCCGCCAACCGCATGTTGGTGACCTCAGTATTAAAAAAAGAGGGCCATCAGGTCCTGTCGGCTGACAACGGGATCGACGGTGTGGCCCTTGTACGCTTGCATCGGCCCGACCTTGTGATCAGTGACGTACAGATGCCTGGCATGGACGGACTGCAGGTGGTCGCGGCGCTGCGACGCGATGCCAGCATTGCGGCTACGCCCGTTATTTTGCTGACATTCCTGGATGAGCGCTCGGACATGCGTATGGCCATGGTGGCCGGGGCGGACGACTACATCACCAAACCGTTTCGCCCGCAAGAGCTGCTCGAGGCGGTGGCCGCGCAGCTCAATCGCCGTCAAATCCAGGGCGCGCTCCAGCGTATGGCAGTAGATGCCGCAGTTCAGACGGCGCTGGCCGAGCAAACTGACCGTTTGATGGATTTGTACGAAAGCCGCCTGGCCAAAGAGCTCAGTGAACGCTGGCCTACTGCGGTTGCCACCCCTGACGACGAAGTGCTGACCAACGCAACCGTGCTGTTTGTGGACATACACAACTATGCCGCGCTGGCAGAAAAGATGGCCAGTGAAGAGCTTGGCAATATGGTCAAGAATTTCTATACCAATGCCAGTGATACGGTGCATCTTTTTGGCGCGCACTACATGCAGTTTGTGGGTGAGGGCCTGCTGGTTATTTTTGCTGATAATGCTGACACGCATTCGGTCACCCACAGCTTGAGGGCCTGCCGCGCAGCGGTTGGACTGATTGATGCTGCCCGCCGGGTACAACACTTCATGATGAGCCAGTACCCGAGTCGCGCGTTGCCGCTGTTCGGCGTGGGCGTTGCACTTCATACCGGCACGGTATCGCTGGTGCGTCTGCAAGACCCCTTGCACGGAACAGATCTCCCTCCCCTGCCGGTTGGTGACGCGGTAAGTGCTACCTTGTTGCTACAAAAGCAGGCCCGTACTCTGGGCTGGAAAATTGCCGCCAGCCTGACCATGCTGCGCGGCGTGACGGGCGCCGTCAAAACAGGAGGCCGGGCCACGGTTGCCCTGCCGGGCCGCAGCGCGCCCATGGATGCTGTTGAGCTCGTGGGCCTCGCGCTGTAGTGTCCTGTTGCTGACATTGGGTCTGGCCATGCAACAATTTTCGATACGTAGTTTGTTCAGGCTGGGCTTTGTGCTTCTGGCGCTAGTCCCCGCTCTGTTGACCGGATGGGTAGTGCTTCAACGCAGCTCCCTCGTCGCCGAGGAGATGGCCAGAAAAACACTGCAGGACGCCGCAAACCGCGGGAAATCGGACATTCAGGCCCATCTGCAACTGGCCAACAGGGCTCTGGACGGTTTGATGCCTGGCGGCAAGAGCAGCCCGCAAAGCGCGCAAGCTCTCGCCTGGGTGAGCGACCCAGCGTTGTTCGCGCCTATGGCCTTTGCGCTGACGCGAATGTCCCAGGATCTGAGGTTTGTGTACTACACCAGCGCGACGGGTGAAGTTCATGGCGTCGAGAACGCGTCAGATGGTTTTCGCTTTGGTGGTCGTACCGCGGTTGACAACGGCGCCCGCGGGTTTTTTTCAAGGCACGCCAATGCGCCACTCAAGCTGGACGGTACCGTTGGGGAGAGTCCTGACCCGAGAAGTCGCCCCTGGTACGATGCGGCCTTGCGGAACCAGGCCAGAGTTTTTTCGCCTGTAACGATTTACCCGTCGAGCAAACAGCTGGTTGTCACGCTGTCACAGCCGATTTATCACAACTCAGGCACGCCAGCCGGGGTTCTGGGTGCCGACTTGAGCCTGCAGGCCCTGTCGGGTTTGTTACGTTCCCATAACTTCAGTCCAAATGGCGCGGCCTTTCTTGTGAACGAAAGCGGCTTCATGCTGGCAAGTACTGCTGACGACCTGATGGTCACGGGTAGCAGCGAAAAGTTACTGCTGCGTACACCGCACAGCAGCGCCAGCCCCATGCTCAGCGGCAGCTTCATGGCGCTCGAAAAGCAATTGACTGGCAGTTTTGAAAAACGCAATGCTGATGCCGAAGCCGTTGTGCGCGTTTCGCTGTCTGAAGTGCCGCATTTCGTGA
>JANOCP010000171.1:0-3440 GCA_031412235.1 Polaromonas sp. | reverse complement strand
CCGGCGGCTTTCAGCGCACCCAGCGCCTCAAGCGCATCGGGCGTGATGGCACCGTCGGTCGTCAGCGTGTCATCAATGTCTGTAAAAACGCCCGTAATACGCTGACGGTCTTGCAGGGGCCAGGAATTGAGGGGGAGCATGGCGAAAGTGTCGCATGTCTGTACAATGCACAGTTCTTGAGGAGCGTTGCAACCCACGGCATGTGGATTAGGCTCAAGATTTAAGCTGCAACCACGCTCACCCGCAAGGCTTTTTTGCCGGGTGAGTTCTCAAACTCCCCGTACATCCAGGCCTTGCGACCGTGGCCATTTTGCCCATTTGTTGTTTGATTTCATTTCCTGATTTTGGAGAACCGCATGAACGCTGTACTTAAGCCAACCCTCGCCGCTGTAGCGCCTTTTTCTGACTATGTGATTGCTGACTTGTCTCTTGCTGCCTGGGGCCGCAAAGAATTCAAAATTGCAGAAACCGAAATGCCTGGCCTGATGGCCATCCGTGAAGAATTCGCCAAAGCCCAGCCCCTCAAAGGTGCGCGCATCACGGGCTCATTGCACATGACGATTCAAACCGGCGTGCTGGTTGAAACGCTGCAAGCCCTGGGCGCAGAAGTGCGTTGGGCATCGTGCAATATTTTCTCGACACAAGACCACGCCGCTGCTGCGCTGGCTGCTGTCGGTACCCCCGTGTTTGCCATCAAGGGCGAAACCCTGGCCGACTACTGGGACTACACCCACCGCATTTTTGAATTCAATGGCGCCAAGGGCACCCCTGAAGAAGGCCCGAACATGATTCTGGACGACGGCGGCGATGCCACGTTGTTGATGCATCTGGGCACCAAGGCCGAGACCGACATTTCCCTGCTGGACAATCCTGGCAGTGAAGAAGAAATCTGCCTGTTCAACGCCATCAAGACCACGCTTGCGATCGACCCGACCTGGTATAGCCGCCGCCTGAAAAACATCATCGGCGTGACCGAAGAAACCACCACCGGCGTGCTTCGTTTGAACGAAATGTCAGTCAAGGGTACGCTGGCCCTGCGCGCCATCAACGTGAACGATTCGGTTACAAAATCGAAGTTTGACAACCTCTACGGCTGCCGCGAATCACTGGTTGACGCTGTCAAGCGCGCCACTGATGTGATGATTGCTGGCAAAGTTTGCGTTGTCGCCGGCTACGGCGACGTGGGTAAGGGCTCCGCCCAGGCACTGCGCGCCCTCAGTGCTCAAGTTTGGGTGACCGAGATTGACCCGATCAACGCGCTGCAAGCCGCTATGGAAGGCTACAAAGTTGTGACGATGGAATATGCCGCTGACAAGTGCGACATTTTCGTGTCTGCCACCGGCAATAAAAACGTTATTACGTACGCCCACATGGCGGCCATGAAAGACCAGGCCATCGTTTGCAACATCGGCCACTTCGACAACGAAATCGACGTCGTGTCACTCGAAAAATGCACCTGGGAAGAGATCAAGCCGCAAGTCGATCACGTGATCTTCCCCGACGGCAAGCGCATTATTTTGTTGGCCAAAGGCCGCCTCGTGAACCTCGGTTGCGGCACGGGCCACCCAAGTTTTGTGATGTCATCAAGCTTTGCCAATCAGGTGATTGCACAGATCGAGCTGTTCACCAAGCAGGCTGACTACGAAGTGGGCAAGGTTTATGTGTTACCCAAGCACCTGGACGAAAAAGTTGCCCGTTTGCACCTCAAGAAAGTCGGCGCGATGCTGAGCGAGCTGAGCGATGAGCAGGCGGCTTACATTGGTGTGTCAAAGGCTGGCCCATATAAGGCTAACGCTTACCGTTATTGATTTTTAGCGGCTACTGCGCGACCCGATAACGGCGTTGCGGGTCCTGATCAGGCAACCCTCATGCACCTGAAGTGCACTCCGGTTGCCTGATACCCGCGTCTTGTTCTCGGGCCGCTCGCTACGCCCTTGACGCCGTCGACCGATGGCAGAAAACTCCCTATGCGCGCAGACCTATTTCTCGTCGAACACGGCTTTGCCACCACCCGCTCCCAGGCTCAGCGCCTGATTGCTTCGGGGGTGCAATGGCGCGTGCAGGTTGAAACCGATGTTGAAGTCGCCTGGAAGCGGGTTGCCAAAAACGGTGATGAGATTCCGGCTGGCGCAGAGCTTGAGGTGCTCGACAACACCGAGGCCCGATATATCTCGCGTGGCGGGCTCAAGCTTGAAGGCGCACTCAAGGCCACCGGGATCGATGTTTCGGGCTTGCGCTGCCTTGACATTGGTCAGTCCACCGGCGGCTTTACCGACTGCCTACTGCAGCACGGCGCGGCGGAGGTCTTGGGCGTTGATGTGGGCCACGGCCAGTTGCACGCCAGCATGCGTTCTGATGCGCGTGTGGTTTGCATTGAAGGCGTGAACGCGCGATCGCTGACGGCAGACGATCTTGCTGAACATTACCGCCGCGCGCTGCACATCAAAAATGGCGGTGAGGAAGGTGATGACGAGTTCGGCAACGATTTTGATGATCAGGATGAGGCATCAATGGAGGATGCCGCAGAAGGTGAGGGCGGCAACGATTTCAACCCGCTGTTTGACTTCCTGACTGGTGATTTGTCGTTTATCTCTTTGACTTTGGTGCTTCCCGCAGTGGTGCGTTTGCTCAAGCCAGACGGTCATTTGCTCATGCTGGTCAAGCCGCAATTTGAGCTGCAGCCCGGCCAGATTGGCAAGGGCGGTATTGTGCGTGACCCGGTGCATTTTGACTTTGTTGAAAAGCGCCTGCGTGATACCTGTGCCGAGCTGGGTGTTGAGGTGCTGGGCTGGATGGAGTCAGCTATTGATGGCGGCGATGGCAACCGCGAGTTTTTCATTCACGCCAAAAAAGGTCACAACGTCACCGGTGAAGACAAGCCACTGGTGGCAGCGCCCGCCCGCAACCTGCCCAAACGCACGCCGCGCAGCGAGACCCGCGCCCTGCACGCCGCGCATGAGGACTCGGAAGAGGCCCACGCCGGCCAGCACGGCCCGGCCCGCAGCAAACGCCGCAAAAAGCCGGGCGATGAGCCCGACGCTGATTCAACAAGTTAACCAATAATCAAACGGAGGCATACATGACGCTCCCCATCAGTTTCGAGTTTTTTCCGCCCAAAACGCCTGAAGGCGCTGCCAAACTGCGCCTTGCGCGCCAGGCCCTTTACGCCCTCAAGCCCGAGTTTTGCTCGGTCACGTTTGGCGCAGGCGGCTCCACGCAGGAGGGCACCTTTGCCACGGTCAGCGAAATTCTGGCTGAAGGCGTTGCTGCAGCCAGCCACTTCTCATGCGTAGGCGCAACCAAAGCCACCGTGCGCCTGCAACTGGCAACCCTGCACGCCATGGGCGTCAAGCGCCTGGTGGCCCTGCGTGGTGACTTGCCCAGCGGCTATGGCGCGGGCGGCGAGTTTCACTACGCCAGCGACCTGGTGGCTTTTATCC
>JANOCP010000170.1:0-2178 GCA_031412235.1 Polaromonas sp. | reverse complement strand
GTTTTTTTCGTCACTGTCATTATTTTCGGGCTGCAGCAATTGCTGCCCGGCGACCCGGCCATCATGCTGGCCGGTGAAGATCAGGACCCGACAGTTATTGCCTACCTGCACAAAAAAATGCACTTGGACGAGCCTTTGCCTGTGCGTTATGCGTACTGGATAGGTGGTGTTTTCCAGGGCGATCTGGGTGAGTCACTGCGGATTCAAAAGCCTGTACTTGAGCTGATTCAGGAGAAGCTTCCGGTCACCTTGCAACTGGCGGCAATGGCCATGCTGATTGCGCTGGTGATTGGCATTCCGGCGGGCATTATTTCAGCGGTAGCCAAGGATTCAGCCTGGGACTACCTCGCCAACGTCGTCGCATTGTGGGGCTTGTCTACGCCCAACTTCTGGCTGGGTATTTTGCTGATATTGCTTTTCTCGGTGTCCCTCGGGTGGTTGCCTGCGTCGGGTTATGTAAGCCCGTTTGAAGACCTCAAGGCCAATCTTGCGGCCATGATCATGCCTGCGTTCGTATTGGGCAATGCGATTGCTGCAGTGCTGATGCGGCATACGCGAAGCGCCATGCTGCAGGTGTTGAATTCCGACTATGTGCGTACCGCGCGGGCCAAAGGGCTGTCAGAGCGAAAAGTGGTGCTAAAGCATGCATTGCGCAATGCCATGACACCCATCATCACGCTGGGCGCGCTGGAGTTTGGCACGCTGCTGTCTGGGGCTGTGCTGACCGAGCAGGTGTTTTCGATTCCCGGTTTTGGAAAATTGATTGTTGATGCTGTGTTCAATCGCGACTATGCGGTGGTGCAAGGCGTGGTGCTGTTTACCTCCACGGTTTACATCCTGCTTAATTTGCTGGCCGACCTGGCTTACTTTTTCGTTAACCCACGTCTTCGGGGATAAGTCATGAGCGCTGTCCCAATTCAATTAACACCCCCAGCGCCACCGCGCGAGCTGTCCCCGGCCAGGCGTGCCTTGCTGCGGTTGCTGCGTCGCCGTGGCGCGATGCTGGGCCTTGCAATTGTTCTTGTTTTTGTATTGATTGCGGTTTTTGCACCTGTGATTTCACCGCAAGACCCCCTGCAGACCAGCTGGAGTGCGGTGCGCAAGGCGCCGAGTGGGCAGTATCTTTTTGGCACCGATGAAATCGGTCGTGACGTGCTGTCACGCGTCATCTGGGGGGCGCGCGCGTCGCTGATGGCCGGGCTGGTGTCAGTGTGTATTGCCATGGCATTAGGCGTGCCCATCGGGCTGCTGGCAGGTTATGTGGGTGGCTGGGTTGACGGCGTGATTTCGCGATTTACAGATTCCATGCTGGCCGTGCCTTTTTTGATTCTGGCGATAGCGCTGGCCGCATTTTTAGGCCCCAGCCTGACCAACGCCATGATTGCGATTGGCGTGTCCGCAACCCCGATTTTTATTCGCCTGACGCGCGGGCAGGTGCTGTCAGTGAAGGTAGAGGATTTTGTGGAAGCCGCACGCGCCGTAGGTAACCCGCATTGGCGAATTGCACTGCGGCACATCCTGCCGAATATCTTGCCGCCGCTGATTGTGCAGGCTACCCTGGCCATTGCCGCGGCCATCATTGCCGAGGCCAGTTTGTCATTTCTTGGTCTTGGTCAGCAGCCGCCCGCGCCCAGCTGGGGCAGCATGCTCAATACCGCCAAAAATTATGTCGACAACGCACCCTGGATGGCCATCTGGCCGGGCGTGTCCATATTTTTACTGGTGCTGTCCTTCAATCTCCTGGGTGATGGCCTGCGCGATGCGCTGGACCCCAAACACAAGTAATCCGAAAGTCTCAAGCATGTTGTCTTTTGATGCCCAGCATTTCCCCTACGCATCCCGTCGCAATGTCGTGTATGCCCAGCGCGGCATGGTCGCAACGTCGCAGCCATTGGCCGCGCAGGCTGGCCTTCAGGTCTTGCAGGCAGGCGGTAATGCCATTGATGCGGCCATCGCCACAGCGGCCGCCTTGAGTGTGCTGGAGCCCACGGCCAATGGCATAGGCGGCGACGCTTTTGCGCTCGTCTGGCATGGCGGCAAGCTGCATGGCCTGAATGCGAGCGGGCCGGCTTCGGCAAACAGTACGCTGGAAAGCTTCACCAAACTCGGCCATACCGAAATGCCGAAGTACGGTCCGTTGGCAGTGACGGTGCCGGGCACCCCGGCGGCCTGGGCGGC
>JANOCP010000169.1:0-4847 GCA_031412235.1 Polaromonas sp. | reverse complement strand
GCGCAGGCGGCGCTGCGGTGAGGCAGCACGCGGCTCCATCTTGCGTGCCAGTTCGCCGTCCAGTGTGGTGATGGTGATGTAAGCCGCTGCCAGTCGCGCGCCAGCCAGCGGCACCAGAAGGTCAAGGTCGCGCTCAATACCCGATGACTTGGTGATGACTGAAAACGGGTGTCGCATCTGCTGCAGGACTTCAATCACGCCGCGGGTCAGGCGCAGCTCGCGCTCTGCGGGCTGGTAGCAATCAGTAGCCGAGCCGATGTTGAGCAGGCGGGCAATGTATCTGGGTTTTGCCAGGTCGGCACGCAGCACCTCGGCAATATTGCGCTTGGCGATGATTTTGGTTTCAAAATCCAGCCCCGGCGACAGGTTCAAATAACTGTGCGTTGGCCTCGCATAGCAGTAGGTGCAGCCATGCTCGCAACCCCGGTAGGGGTTGACGCTGTAGTCAAAAAAGATGTCGGGTGAGTCGTTGCGACTGATGGCGCTACGGGCATCTTCAAAAAATATTTCGGTTGCCAGCCGGGGAACATCCGATGCAGCTTGTTCCAGCGTCCCCCAGCCATCGTCGTAAGCGCTTCGGCTGTCTTTTTCAAACCGGTGCGGCATGCGCGTGGCCGCACCGCGACCCTTCATGAGATGAATGGGAAGCACGACATCAGCCATGGCGTACCGGACTCAAAAAACTGTACATAATCACAGTATAAAGAAGTTCAGCAATCTGGCAAGTTGCAATCCTGTCGGTAGCTCTTGCCAGAGCCAAGGTGCCATACCCGCACGATGTGACCACATTAAAATTAAAACGTAAAATGTGACCACAATCCATACCAGGTATCACCCATGCAAGTTTCTATTCGCGAACTCAAAGCCAACCCCGCGCATGCGATTGCACTGATGCAGCGCGGCGAGACGGTTCAAATCACCTCACATCGCAAAGTCGTAGCAGAGCTGGTACCGCCCCAAGCCAACGCAAGCGCAAAGCCAGCGCTGTCAGACGAAGAAGCCACGCAGAAGCTGATTGACTCTGGTGCGGTGGCGCAAATGCCGACCAGGCCCATGCGGCTGGGTGAGCTGATTGCTTTCCCGCCAGGACCCAACGGGCAATCCATGAGTGACCTGGTGCTTGAAATGCGAGGCCCCAGGTGATTCTGTTTTGCGACACATCGGCGCTCATGAAAGCGTACGCAAAAGAGCAAGCCAGCGAGCAGGTAAGAAAGTTGCTTCAGCAAGCCAGCAATTGCTTCGTCAGCCTGATTACCTGGGCCGAAATGTATGCAGCCTTTGGCCTGAAGCAGCGCACTCAACAGATAACTGGTGCAGAGGTAGCGGCGGGACTTGAGCGGCTGAATAAAGAATGGGCCAGCTTTGGACTCATTGCCGTTGACTCACCGCTAATGATCGAAGCCGGAGAACTGGCCCTGCGTTTCGGCCTGCGAGCCTGCGACAGCGTGCAGCTGGCAAGCGCTCAGCGCGTGCACAGGCAATTGGGCAACAACCTGACTTTTTGCTGTTTTGACAAACAGTTAAATGCGGCGGCGACTGCGCTGTCCATCACTGTAGCCGTCGAATAGAGGCAGTCATTAGCTGCTACATATTAAATAGCAAGAAATGATCATAGCTATTGGGCGAAGAGCATGAATTACCTAAAAAACGCCACCCACTTCAGTTACAGCAAGCGCGCCTTCGCTGCCGCATACTCGGCCTTGAGTTGCTCCACATAAGCAGCGACGCTTTGCACGCTGGTGATGGCACCTATGCCCTGCCCGCAGCCCCAGATGTCTTTCCAGGCCTTGGACTTGTCGCCACCAAAATTCATTTTGCTGGGGTCGCTCTCGGGCAGGTTGTCGGGGTCCATGCCTGCAGCGCGGATGGACGGCGCCAGGTAGTTGCCGTGTACGCCTGTGAAGAGGTTGCTGTAGACGATGTCGTCAGAGTTGCTGTCCACAATCGCCTGCTTGTAGGCGTCAGCCGCCCGCGCTTCATCGGTAGCAATAAATGCCGAGCCGATATAGCCAAAATCTGCGCCCATGGCTTGTGCGGCCAGTACAGCGCCGCCTGTCGAAATGGCTCCTGAAAGTGCAATCGGGCCGTCAAACCACTGGCGAATCTCCTGGATCAGCGCAAACGGGCTTTTGACCCCCGCATGGCCGCCAGCACCGGCGGCCACGGCTATCAGGCCGTCAGCGCCCTTTTCAATGGCCTTGCGGGCGTGCTTGTTGTTGATGATGTCGTGCAGCACCACACCGCCATAGCTGTGCGCCGCCGCGTTGATGTCTTCGCGGGCACCCAGGCTGGTGATGATGATGGGCACCTTGTACTTCACGCACATCGCCATGTCGTGTTCAAGCCTGTCATTGGACTTGTGCACGATCTGGTTGATGGCAAAGGGGGCGGCGGGTTTATCGGGGTTGGCCTGGTTGTATTCGGCCAGGGATTCCGTAATCTCAATCAGCCACTCTTCGAGTTGTTCGGCCGGCCTGGCGTTAAGTGCGGGCATAGAGCCGACGACGCCAGCCTTGCACTGTGCGATCACCATCTTGGGGTTGCTGATGATGAACAGCGGTGAGCCAATAATGGGCAATGGCAGATTATTCAGGGGGGCGGGGAGTCTGGACATGAATTTGGCTCTAAAAGGCTTTTTAAGCATTAAACAAGGCCCCAGCCCAATGAAAACGGGCATGAGCAGCTACTGAATGAATAGCGACTAGAAACCTAGAACGCTTCGAGTGCCAGCGCAGTGACGCATTCAGCGCCTTCCACGATGCTGTCACGCATACCAGGGGCTTTGGTCAGCATGTGGTCGGCATAAAAGCGTGCTGTAGTAATTTTGGCTTTCATGAAATCAGCCTCAACGCCCAGTGCCAGCTGGTCTTGCGCCACCAGCAGCGATCGCGCCATCTGCCAGCCTGCCACCACGTTACCCGCCAGCATCACATACGGCACGCTGCCTGCAAAGACGGCGTTGGGGCTGTTCTTGCCAAAGTCAACGACGAATTCGATGACGTCAATCAAGGCCAGTCGCGCCGCTTTAAGGCGCCTGGCCACAGCCAGCGCATCAGCACTGCCCTGCTTGAGCAAGTCGCCCTCAGTCGCTTCAATTTGCGCGGCAATGCCTTTGGCAGTTTGGCCGCCGTCACGCATGGTTTTGCGGCCGATCAGGTCATTCGCCTGGATGGCGGTGGTGCCTTCGTAAATCGTCAAAATCTTGGCGTCGCGGTAGTACTGGGCCGCGCCGGTTTCTTCAATGAAACCCATGCCGCCATGAACCTGTACGCCCAGCGATGTGACTTCAAGGCTCATCTCGGTGCTGTAGCCCTTGACCAGCGGCACCATGAATTCGTAAAACGCCAGGTTTTGTTTACGCACATCTGCATCAGGGTGGTGATGGCTGGCGTCATAGGCGGCAGCAGCACCGCTGGCCATGGCACGGCAACCTTCGGTGTAGGCGCGCATGGTCATCAACATGCGTTTCACGTCGGGGTGGTGAATGATGGGCGCGCTGGCTTTGATCGAGCCATCAACCGGGCGGCTTTGCACGCGGTCTTTGGCAAAGCTCACCGCCTTTTGATAGGCGCGCTCGGCCACTGCAATGCCCTGCATGCCGACAGCGTAGCGGGCCGAGTTCATCATGATGAACATGTATTCAAGGCCGCGATTTTCTTGACCGACGATGTAACCCACAGCACCACCGTTGTCGCCATATTGGAGCACGGCGGTTGGAGAGGCCTTGATACCCATCTTGTGCTCAATGCTGACGCAATGCACGTCGTTTCGCGCACCCAAAGCGCCATCTTTGCCCACCATGAATTTAGGCACTACAAACAGGCTGATGCCCTTGACGCCTTCGGGCGCGCCCGTGACGCGGGCCAGCACCAGATGGACGATGTTGTCGGCCATGTCGTGCTCACCGTAGGTGATGTAAATCTTGGTACCAAACACCTTGTAGGTGCCATCGGCTTGCGGCTCTGCTCTTGAGCGCACGGCGGCAAGGTCTGAGCCGGCTTGCGGCTCGGTCAGGTTCATGGTGCCTGTCCATTCGCCGCTGACCAGTTTCGCCAGATACGTGGCTTTGAGTTCATCGCTGCCCGCAGTCAACAATGCTTCAATCGCGCCATCGCTCAGCAACGGGCACAGTGCAAAGCTCATGTTGGCAGAATTCAGCATTTCGCCGCAAGCCGCGCCAATCGTTTTGGGCAAGCCCTGGCCGCCATAGGCTGCCGGATGTTGGAGCGCCTGCCAGCCGCCTTCAGCGTATTGCTTGAAGGCTTCTTTGAAACCTGGTGTGGTGGTGACCACACCGTTATTAAAGCTCGATGGATTGATGTCGCCAGCCCAGTTCAGTGGCGCAAGCACACCTTCGTTGAACTTGGCGCACTCTTCAAGCACCGCCTGCGCTGTGTCAAAGCCCGCATCTTCAAAGCCGGGGATTTTGGCGACTTGTTCAATGTCAGCGATGTGCTGGATATTAAACAGCATGTCTTTAAGGGGGGCTTTGTAAGTCATGTTTTGTCTCGTAAATTCAGGAAGGGAAAATTTTTAACGCGGAGAAGATGGAGAGCGCGAAGGACGCGGAGAAAATACCAATTTTTTTGTATCCTCCGTGTACTCCGCGTCCTCCCGTTTTCTCCTCTTCTCCGCGTTGAAGGTATCCGTATTAGAGTGCTGCTGTCAGCTCAGGCACTGCCACAAACAAGTCAGCCACCAGACCATAGTCAGCCACGCTGAATATCGGTGCTTCTTCATCCTTGTTGATGGCGACGATGACCTTGCTGTCCTTCATGCCGGCCAGATGCTGGATAGCACCAGAAATGCCTGCAGCGACATAAAGCTGCGGCGCCACAATCTTGCCG
>JANOCP010000168.1:0-2963 GCA_031412235.1 Polaromonas sp. | reverse complement strand
GACCATCTTCTTGACCTGATCTTCAGTGGCTTTAAGGGTCAGGCAGACGCTGGTGTTGGAGCGGGTCGCCTTGTCTTTTGCCAGAAACGATATCCAGTCATTGGCAGCGACAAAATCTTCAATGACTTTCAGGTTGGCTTCGCTGCGGGCAATCGTTCCTTTCACGCCGCCAATGCTCTCGGCCCATTGCAGCGCATCAAGGTAATCCGCCACGCACAACATCGACGGCGTGTTGATGGTCTCGCCCTTGAACAGGCCTTCGGTCAGCTTGCCGCCAGACTTCATGCGGAACACCTTGGGCATGGGCCAGGGCGGGCTGTAGGCTTCAATACGCTCAACCGCACGCGGGCTCAAGATCAGCATGCCATGTGCACCTTCGCCGCCCAGTACTTTTTGCCACGAATAGGTGATGACATCCAGCTTGTCCCAGGGCATATCCATGGCAAACACGGCCGATGTGGCATCGCACAGCGTCAGCCCCGCGCGACTGGCAGGAATCCAGTCACCGTCAGGCACCTTCACGCCCGATGTCGTGCCGTTCCATACAAACACCACATCGTTGTCAAAGTTCACTTTTGCAAAATCAGTCAAGTCGCCATAGGCCGCGTTGATGACGTTGGTGTTGGGCAGTTTGAGCTGTTTGACAATATCGGTCGTCCACCCCGCACTGAAAGATTCCCACTCCAGCACATCCACGCCGCGCGCACCCAGCAGGGACCACATGGCCATCTCGATGGCACCGGTGTCTGATCCTGGCACTACGGCAACGCGGTAGCCCTCAGGCAAACCCAGAATACGCGCAGTTTCGGAGCAAGCCAGACCCAGCGCCTTTTTACCCAATGCAGAGCGGTGCGAACGACCCAATGTGTCGAGCTGCAATTTGCTCACGTCATAGCCAGGGCGCTTGGCGCAGGGGCCTGATGAGAAGTTGGGGTTTTTGGGTTTGAGGGTGGGTTGCATGTAGGTTTCTTGGTGAGTCAACAAAGAGTCTGCGGAAAATTCTGTCGGCCGGATTTGGTTTGTTATCTTAGCAAGGGGCTGTGGGGCTCGGATTCTTCTGAAATGTCAGGCCACGTAGCGGCTTAAAAAGGCAGCAGGACTGACAATTTGCGTGCTGTGCCAGTTTTTGAGGCTCAAGAGGTCATCGTCGCTCGAGACTAACAAACCTGCATTGCAGGCCATCGCAAGCGCCAAAAATTTGCAGTCTTTTGGGTCGCGGCATACGCCCAAGGCCATTTGCTCGCTTTGCGCATCGGGATTTAAAAGCGTGGTTTCCTGTTTGTAGTGCACAAAAAATGCGGCACGTTCAGCAGGTAGCGCGTAAGCATCAAACTTGGGTCTGAGCAATACCTTCTCCAGCTCGTCAAGTGTCGCGCCAGACACAAACATGGTATGGCTGCCAAGGGCCCACACAAATGCCTGACGTGGAACGGACGACGGCCTGAGGACCGCACTGATCAACGTGCTGGTGTCAATAACTGCGCGATTGAGCAGGCTCACAAATCAACCTTCAGGGCCATTTCAAACGCACCTTTGAACACGATCAACGAAGCTCTTTAACCATTTTCACCACATCAGCATCGGTCAACTGCCGGGCGGCGGTACGCATGTCGATGCTTTTTGTAGCTTCTGCCTGCGCAAAAAAAGCCTCAAACCATTGCACGGCCTGCGTGCGCCTGGCTTTGACATCCTGCAAATCCGCCATGTCTCGCGGCGACACAATAAACGCCGCTGTGCGGCCATGCCGGGTAATTGTTACCGGCTCACGCTGCACCGTATCAAGCAACTGCCCAAAGCGGTTTTGCGCCTCCATGGATGAGACTGTCAACATGTGCTGCTCCTGTTAAAACTAGCTAACCTGTACAGTATAGACAGATTTCTTGAATCCTGTATCGTCAGTTAAACGGCTCACAAACAGCGTTTTGAGCCGTTTTTAGGTGCCTAGATAAGCCTCTACACCAATTGATAAGTGCGCGAGCAGCAATTTAAAACGCAGCCTTGCTGGCGGATGTTGGTGTTTCAAGCCACAGGCCAAGCCAGCTTGCCACTCGCATCCATGTGCGTCAGATACACCCGCAAATCAAACTCGTACTGGTGATACTGCGGCTCCATATAGGTACACAGCTTGTAGAAGTCCTTGTCGTGCTCTTTTTCCTTGATGTGCGCGAGTTCATGCACGGCAATCATCTTGAGGAACTCTTCGGGCACTTCCTTGAACAGCGACGAGACGCGGATTTCGCGTTTGGCTTTTAGTTTGTTGCCTTGCACGCGGCTGATTTGCGTGTGGGTGCCCAGCGCGTGGGCAATCACCTGCAGCCTATTGTCAAAAGCGACTTTTGATAGCGGCTCCGAGCTGCGCAGAAATTCGCCTTTCAGTGCCATCACGTAGTCGTACAGCGCCTTGTCGGTTCGCACACCATGGGCGCGCGGGTACTTTTTGAGCAGCATGTCGCCCAGCTTGTCCTGCGCCAGAAGCTGCTGCACTTGTGCCTTCAGGCTTTCAGGGTAGGCGCTGAGATATTTGAGGGGCGTCATGAGTGGGGCTGACTTGTCAAGTACGAGACGCGGAACCGGCTTTGCCGGGCCGCAGGCGGGCGGCTCCCTCGGGGGGCAGGGCGCGACACGAAGTGCGCAACCGTGGGGGCTACACCTCGCGTCTTAAGGCCGGGAACAAAATTACGTCCCGAATGCTGGGACTGTCGGTCAGCAGCATCATCAACCGGTCAATGCCCACGCCGCAGCCACCGGTCGGGGGCATGCCGTATTCAAGCGCGCGAATGAAGTCATGGTCGTAAAACATGGCTTCGTCGTCGCCGCTGTCCTTGGCCGCAACCTGCGCATTGAAGCGGGCAGCCTGTTCTTCAGCGTCGTTGAGTTCGCTAAAGCCGTTGCCAAATTCGCGGCCGGTGATGTACAGCTCAAAGCGCTCGGTCACCTCGGGCCGGCTGTCGTTGGCGCGCGCC
>JANOCP010000167.1:0-2214 GCA_031412235.1 Polaromonas sp. | reverse complement strand
GTGGGTACACATAGTCAGTGCCCAGCAGAACCCAGCGCTTGGCACCACCGCCGGCTTTGCTCATCAGGTAGTCAACGGCAGGAATAGCCTGCTGGTTGGGTGCTGCACCGGTGTAAAACACGTTTTTGCTCAGCTCTTCGCCCTCATACTGCACGGGGTAAAACAGCAAGCCATTCATTTCTTCAACCACTGGCAACACCGACTTGCGCGACACGCTGGTCCAGCAGCCAAAAATCACGGCTACCTTGTCTTGGCCAAGCAACTGCTTGGTTTTCTCGGCAAACAGCGGCCAGTTGGAAGCCGGGTCAACAATCACAGGCTCAAGCTTTTTGCCCATCACGCCACCCTTGGCGTTGATCTCTTCAATGGCCATCAAAACGGTGTCTTTCAACACGGTCTCAGAGATGGCCATCGTGCCTGACAGGCTGTGCAAAATGCCAACCTTGATGGTGCCGCCGGCCTGGGCCAAAACGGCTGGTGCTGCGCCAATGCCAGCGAGCGCGACTGCGGCAGTGATCGCCTTGAGGGTAAAACGACGTTGCATAGTTCCTTCTCCGGTAGGGTGTTTGTTTTCGGGTCGCTGCCTAAAAGCCGCAAAGGACGGCTTTTATGTAACGATGAAGTGATTCTGGGCACCGGTGGCGAAATGGGGAATACGCCGGGTGGCGTATGTCGGACACGGACTACAAAGCGGTGTTCGCCCAAAATCCGCCTGCACTTAAAGCACGCACCAGGCCGTTCGGCCGCGCGTGAACCTACCCCTTGACACACCTCAAGACTCGGCCTGTTGGCTGACGGCGCTTGCATGCTCTGGCCTGCACAGCGGGACATCAGCTGCGCCATGATTGCCGTCAAACCTCGCCACATTCAAATGCCGGCGTGTCAATACCCGGCTGCGCAACCCACACCAAGGAATCACGATGACGACCGCACTCATACGATCAAGTACCCCCCCTGCTGAGCCTGGCGGCCTGTCACGCCGCGCCATGGTCCAGGTCAGTACCGCCATCGCGGCAGCGCCGCTGGCAGGTTGTGCTGGCACGGCGGGCAAGGCAGGCAGCGCAAATGCAAGCCTGGGGGAACCCAACCCCGTGATGATGCGCATGAGTTTGCAGGTCAACGGCCAGTCCTACCCACTGGCCATTGACGGCCGCACCAGCCTGCTGGACGCCCTGCGCGAGCACATGAACCTGAAAGGCTCCAAAAAAGGCTGTGACCACGGCCAGTGCGGTGCCTGCACCGTATTGGTAGACGGCAAACGCATCAATTCATGCCTGACCCTGGCCGTGATGCATGAAGGCCAGGCCATCACCACGATTGAGGGCTTGTCGAGCGGCGATACGCTGCATCCGATGCAGATGGCATTCATCAAGCACGACGGTTTTCAGTGCGGCTACTGCACACCCGGCCAAATTTGTTCATCAGTCGGCATGCTGGCAGAGGCCAGGGCGGGAATGCCGAGTCACGTCACGCGAGACCTGCACGGCGCAACCGGGGCACTGAGCGATGAAGAAATACGCGAACGCATGAGCGGCAATATTTGCCGTTGCAGCGCTTACCCCAACATAGTGGCGGCCATCCGTGATGTGTCGGGAGCGGCAGCATGAAATCATTCACCTACGAGCGCGCCACCTCGCCTGAAGCCGCTGCCGCGGCCGCGCAAGCCAGGCCCGGCGCCAAGTTCATAGCAGGCGGCACCAACCTGCTGGATTTAATGAAGCTGCAGATAGAAAACCCCATGCATCTGATAGACATTACACGCCTGGGGCTGGACAAAACCGAGCCCACGCCTGACGGGGGCGTGCGGATTGGCGCCATGGTGCGTAACGCTGACCTTGCAGCTGACCCGCGAATCCGAAAAGACTACGCGGTACTGAGCCGCGCCTTGCTAAGCGGCGCCTCGGGGCAGTTGCGCAACAAGGCCACCACGGGCGGAAACTTGCTGCAGCGCACGCGTTGCTATTACTTTTATGACACAGCGCAGGCTTGCAACAAGCGGGTTCCTGGCTCCGGCTGCTCGGCGATGCTGGGCTACAACCGCCTGCACGCCGTTCTCGGCACCAGTGAGCAATGTATTGCCACCCACCCTTCCGACATGGCAGTGGCAATGCGCGTGCTTGACGCGCAGGTTGAAACCATCGCATCCAGCGGGGCCAGGCGCGTGATACCGATTGCAGACTTCTACCTGCTGCCCGGCACCACGCCACATATTGA
>JANOCP010000166.1:0-6633 GCA_031412235.1 Polaromonas sp. | reverse complement strand
TCAAAACGGAAAGCGGCGTATTCAGAAATATCACCACCGGCACAAAAGTGCCCGCCCTCCCCGCTCACAAGGGCGCAACGGATGCTCTGGTCTTGCTGGATGACTTCAAACACATCCCTAAGCTTGCGCCACATCGCTCTGGACATGGCGTTGAACTTGCCAGGGTGTGAAAGCGTGACGCTTGCGACACCACCAGCAATACTAAATACAACTGAACCCATTATTCGAGTTTTGCGCCCGAGGCCTTAACCACTGCCGCCCAGCGTTTGACTTCACTACTTACAAAACTGCCGAACTGCGGCGGTGTCAGGCTGCCAAAATCTGCGCCGTTGCTGGCCCAGATCGCTTTGAGTTCATCAGACGCAGCCGCCTTGCGCAGCTCCTCAACAACGCGCACCTGCACGTCGGCTGGTGTGCCTTTCGGTGCCCACACACCGTACCAGGTGGTTACGGTGTAGTCAGGCAAGCCAACTTCTGCAGCACACGGCACATCGGGGAAAGCCGGGTTGCGTTTGCTGCCTGAGACCATCAGCGCCTTGACGCGGCCGCCCTTGATGTGCGCGGCTGAAGAGCCCAGGCCGTCAAACATCATGTCTACCTGCCCACCCACCAGGTCGCGCAGCGATGGGCCCGCGCCGGTGTACGGTATGTGGGTAATAAAGGTTTTGGTCTGCTGCTTGAACAGCTCACCCGCCAGGTGATGCGAAGTGCCCGCACCGGCTGAGCCATAGTTGAACTTGCCGGGCGCCTTACGCACGGCTTCAAGAAAACCCTTGAAGTCGGCATAAGGCATGTTTTTGGGATTGACCACCAGCACTTGCGGCACGTTGGCAACCAGCGCCAGCGGCACAAAGTCTTTCTCAATGTCGTAGTCGAGCCTGGGGTACATGGAAGGCGCAATCGAGTGGTGCACAGCACCCATAAACAGCGTGTAGCCATCTGGCGCTGCCTTGGCTGCAATACCGGCCCCGAGCGTGCCGCCCGCGCCGCCACGATTGTCAATAACCAGCGTTTTGCCCGTCAGTTTGGAAAACTGCGCAGACAGCGGCCGGGCAAAGGCATCGGTGCCGCCGCCAGCAGGAAACGGCACGATCAGCGTGACCGATTTGGCCGGCCAGGCCGACTGCGCGTGGCTGCCCAGTGAAAGCATGGCCACGCCTGCCGCGCCCGCACGCAGAACGTTGCGGCGATTGTTCATCATCTGAAAATTAAAGCTCATCTTTGTCTCCGTTTTTAGTCAGTCAACTTACTCGTTCTTTGCTCGTTCAAATATACAAATCTTCTATCTCACCCGATACGGGGATTTTCCCCTGCGCAAGCATGGCGCGGTGCTTGTCCAGACGCCGCAGGTCATACAGGTAATTCACCATCAAGCCGTATGACTGCCTGACGCCTTTTGCTGAAGGGTCGCCCGCCCAGTTCAGCCGCTCTACCCGCGCACCGTTGCCCAGATGAAAGCGCGCCACGGGGTCAAACGGTTTGCCGTCGTCCATGGTGCGCCCCAGATACTGGGCGGCGCAACGCAGCAGCATCTGGCGCACGGCTGACTTTTCACCGAGCAGCAACACATCATCCAGCGCATTTAAAAAATGCCCGACTCCAGGTGGCTCAAAGCCCACGGCACGCCCCAACGCTGTTCGGGACTTGTCATCCAGCATGCCAAGCATGGCCGCGGCATTTTTACCCAGCCAGCTTCGAAACCCGGGAATCGGCGACAGCGTGGCAAACGTCCTGAGCTTGGGGAACTCCTGCTTCAGGGTTTCAACCACACGCTTGATCAGGGAATCCCCAAAACTCACCCCGCGCAAGCCGCCCTGCGTGTTGCTGATGGAGTAAAAAACAGCCGTTGTAGCCTTGTTCAGATCTGCCGCATCGGCGGCCTCGTCAAGCAGGGGCGTAATGCTGTGGGCAATGTCGTCAATCAGCGCCACTTCTACAAAAATCAGCGGTTCATCGGGCAGGCGCGGATGAAAAAACCCGTAACAGCGACGGTCCGAGTCCAGCCGGTTTTTAACGTCAGCCCAGCTCTTGATGTCATGCACGGCCTCGTACTTGATGAGCTTTTCAATCAGCGAGGCAGGCGAGTCCCAGCTGATGCGGCGCAGGTCGAGAAAACCGACATCAAACCAGGTCGAGAACATGTATTCCATCTCGACATCCAGCGCCTGCAGCCGCTTGTCAACCTTGAGCTGCGGCAACATGTCTGCGCGCAAGTCCACCAGAAAACGGATGCCTTCAGGAAAAGCACTAAAGCGCTGCAGTAAACGCCGGCGCGGCGACACGGTGGCGCGGCGATAACGCACTTCAGCTACGGCTTCATCAGGCGTACCCACGGCAGCCGCAAACTGGGCCTGGGCGAGTCTGGTTTTTTCGGCATCAGCCACAAACTGCTCGCTCATCAGCAGCCACATATCGCGCCGCTCTTCTTTTGAAGCCCTGCCGTACCAGGTCGCAACGCCCTTGGCGCGCAAGCCGCCCTCAACCTCACTGACCTGCGGGTCGACAATCGCCTTGAGTTCTTCCAGCGTGCGGCGCAGGACGCGTGGCGACAAGGCCTCTTCTTTTTGCCGCAGCGTGGCATTCAGCCGCTCGCGGGTGCTGCGGCCTGCCAAGGCCGACATAGAGACAGGCGCAGAGGCAGACGCCGGAGCATCCGCTATTTTTTTAGGAGCTGTAGATACCCGATCTGATTGGGCAGCAGGCTCTTTTGGCAACTTTTTATCGCCTGAGAGGCGTGAAACACTGCGATTAAGCCAGTCAGGTGTCATGATGCCAGCCTCGATTTCTGTGTACGGGCCAGACCTCGCAAGGCCTCGCGCTGGCGCGTCAGGTGGGTGCGCATTGCTGCCTCTGCACCTTCGCTGTCACGGCTTTTAAGTGCTGCAAACACCGTCATGTGTTCAGACAGGCTTTGCGCCAGCCGGCCCGGCGCAGCCAGCGACTGCAGGCGCGACAGCTTCAATATCTTGCGCAAATCAGCGATGCTTTGCGCCAGCCAGCGGTTGTTGGCCAGCAAAATGATCGCTTCATGAATCGCAAAGTTGGTGGCGTAGTAGTCAGTGATGCGCCCGGCCTTGGCATGATCATCCAGCCGCTCGTGCAGCGTTGTGAGTTCAACCAGGTCCGCATCAGTGGCGTTGCGGGCCGCTTCAAAGGCGCAGCGGCCTTCGAGCAGCGCAATCACCGGGAAGATATCGTCCAGGTCCTGCTCAGTCACTTCATTGACGAAGCAGCCCCGGCGCGGCTCGTGGCGTAGCAGGCCTTCAGATGTCAGTACCTTTAACGCCTCACGCAGCGGCGTTCGCGAGATCTCCAGCCGCTCGCACAGCGCCACTTCATCCAGAAAAGTACCAGGTGCCAGTACACCCGCAAAAATCTCCTCGCGCAGGGTGCTGGCGACTTCATGGTGAAGGGAGTTTTGAACCAGCCGCATGGTCTGTTTTTGGTTATTTCGTGTAATTACACATAATTATATTGATGCGAACTATTCAGATTTACCGGGTAAACCCGTTAAATTCATCAATAATCACGGCTTTTTGCTGGGGTCACCACCAGGCAGCTGTGCAGCGCAGGCCGCCGCCGCGTGACGATAATCGCGGTATCACTCTGGTTCGGCATCGCCGCCCTACCCACAACATTTCATGCCTGAAGCCACCGCCCCCCCAGGCAAATTCGTTACCGGCTCAACCCTCAAACACGTGTTGAGCATGACCGCCGCCGGCTCTATTGGCCTGGTCGCGGTGTTTGCGGTTGATCTACTGAACCTGTTTTACATATCGCTGCTGGGCCAAAAAGAGCTGGCTGCCGCCGTGGGCTATGCGGGAACGCTGCTGTTTTTCATCCTCTCGCTGTCGATTGGTCTGGCAATAGCCGTCAGCGCCTTGACCTCGCGCGCACTGGGGCGTGGTGACCGGGAGCAGGCAAAGCAGCTGGCAGGGGCATCGCTGGTACTGATGGCCGCGACCATGAGCCTGGCAGCGCTGCTGCTGTATCCATGGCTGGCCGAGTCGCTGCGGGTGCTGGGAGCAAGTGGCGCTACGGCCGACCTGGCTCTGCGGTTTACGCGCATCGTGTTGCCATCAGCGCCGGTACTCGGCCTGGGCATGTGTCTGGGCGCCCTGCTGCGGTCGCTGGGCGATGCGCGGCGGGCCATGTATGTCACGCTGGGCGCGGGCCTGGCGACGGCCGTGCTCGACCCTTTGTTTATATTTGGCTTTGGCTGGGGCCTGGACGGCGCAGCCATAGCGACTTTTGTCGCTCGTTTTGTCATGCTTGGCGTGGGTCTGCATGGCCTGATCAGGGTGCATGGCCTGTTTGCATGGCCAACCCGCGCCGTGCTTGGCCAGACGATGAGGCCTTTTTTTGCGATTGGTTTGCCGTCGGTGTTGACGCAAATCGCCACGCCGGTCGGCAACGCGTTTGTCACCGCCGCCATTGCCCCGTTTGGCGACAGCGCCGTAGCAGGCTGGGCCGTGATCGGGCGGATCATTCCAGTGGCTTTTGTGGCGCTGTTTGCGCTGTCTGCCTCTGTCGGGCCGATTCTGGGCCAAAACATGGGTGCCAACCGGCACGACCGCCTGCAGTCGACCATGCGCGACAGCCTGAAGGTGGTGGTGGTGTATGTGCTGGTAATGTGGCTAACCTTGGCCCTGAGCAGCAGCCTGATTGCCAATGCCTTTCAGGCCGAAGGCGAGGCGCGCGAGCTGATCGTGTTCTTTTGCATCTTTGTGGCCGGCAGTTTTATCTTTAACGGCGCGGTGTTTGTTGCCAATGCAGCGTTTAACAACCTGGGTTTTGTGCTCTATTCAACCGCCCTGAACTGGGGCCGTGCCACCCTGGGCGTCGTGCCCTTTATCTGGCTGGGTGCACATTGGTATGGGGCTAAAGGCGTGCTGGCCGGCTACGGGCTGGGCGTGGTGCTGTTCGGCGTGATTGGGGTATGGGGCTGCTTCAGGGTTTTGAAGCAGTTACAGCAAAGCGCCCGGTAGGACGCTATGAATTACATAGCTAACTGTAGCCGTATTCATTGGGCTGCGCCAATATAAGAGCATTTTTTCGGGGTTTTTCGGTCTGGGCAAGCCTTTGCTGCCCGCTGCTGCCGGCAAGCTCCAAGCCGGATGCCAGAACCGTAATTTTCAAGCCTTTTATACCTGCAGCCCAATGACTACGGCCATCCACCGCTATTTATTTAATAGCGCATAAGGGATTGACCGCGCCTCATCACCCAGCCGCCCAAAAAGCCCTCTGACAATGGCGTACAGCGCCCACAGCAGCAGCACGGGAAGAATCAGCGTCTGCAGTAAAAAGATCACCATCAGCCGGATGATCTGCTCAGTGACGCGCTCCGCCGCCAGCTTGATGTCCTCAAAACGCGCCTTCACATCGGTCACGCCCGACACCCATTGTTTGGCCCTCTCAAGCAGGCTCGTGCTCTCGGCCCCCGGCACTACCGGCGGTCCAAGCTTTTGGGACTGGATGGACGCGGCATCAATTGCGCCCTGCGTCGCCACATAGTCAGCCGCCAGAAACTTCTGCCAGATGACATCTGTGCCGATCACCACCACCGGCACCGCAAAACGAACCATCAGCAGCACCACCAGCAGTTTTGAAAGCCAGGGCAAAACGCGCTGCTGCCGCCAGTAAACAAAGCCCCAGGCCGCCGCCACCACCGTCAATGCGGCCGATATCAGCCAGTAACTGCCCATCGCAATAATCGCCTTTTGCACGCCAAAAGCCACACTGGCCGCCAGCATCAGGTCAGAAAAGTGCTTGACCAGTTCATTCACTGGCGCCAGTAGCTGGCCTGGCGTCAAGGTCACACCAACCCCCAGCGGCTGGGCCGAAAACTGCGTGCCCTGCACAACCGACAGCACGCCGTGTAGCGCACGGGCTGTGGCAAAGCTGACGAGGGCACGCTTCAGGCCAGCATCAACCTGCGTGGTGGCGGGCGCGTCCATTGGTGCCAGCCAGGCGCAGCTTATGGCTATCAGCATGCAGAGGGCAACGGAAATTTCGCGGAAGAGTTTCATGATGGCGATCCTTTGACGGGCTACAACGCCAGATTGCCAAGGTTAACCGGACAGCAAGCACGGGGTAAGCCCCAGCTCAACCGCGCAACAGTGGCGGCCATGGACGCCGACCTCAAAGCCAGGCTGTTTGAATCCGGCATAAAAGTCGCCTCCAGCCCACCAGACGGGCTCAAACGCCTGATCAACGAGGACATCAAGGTACATGCCGAGCTGGTCAAAGCTTCTGGTGGGGTGCCGCGATTGGGCTCCGGGCGCAGTGCCGCTTGTCAAAGTGCTGTAGCCACTTTCACACCCCGGTTTGTAGGTGAGATCTTTAAGTTTGATGTGCCCCGATGTACTTCGAGGAACGCCCGCACTAGCTCAGCCAAACAGCGCCTCAAACCCCTCAACAGGCTCAAACAGCTTGTTCCGATATCGCAAACGCGTAGGCCCAGGCATGGCCCTTACCTTCACCGAATGCCGCTCATCACCGGGGTAGCAAATAACGCGGGTCCCCTCGTGGTCAAAGGGCTCTGGCTGAATCACGGGGGGCGTGCGGCCCCTGGCGTCTGCCATGGCCTGCTGCACATCGGCAAAGCGTGACAAATGTGCCAGCGTCATGATT
>JANOCP010000165.1:0-3855 GCA_031412235.1 Polaromonas sp. | reverse complement strand
CCTCATGCTTGAAGACATCAAAAAAACACTCTTGGCCACGGCCGACAAGCTGCGCGCCAACATGGACGCCGCCTAATACAAGCACTTGGTGCTCGGCCTGATCTTTGTCA
The DNA here is from genome assembly GCA_031412235.1 of Polaromonas sp. Lineage (GTDB taxonomy): Bacteria > Pseudomonadota > Gammaproteobacteria > Burkholderiales > Burkholderiaceae_C > Polaromonas. The sequence goes on along the minus strand of JANOCP010000165.1, from coordinate 3,745 downwards.
AATACATTTCTGACACTTTTGCCGCCCGCCGCGCTGAAGTCGCCGCCCGGCTGGCTGACCCGAAAGACGAATACTTTTTTGAAGCTGCCACGCCCGCTCCGGGCGTAACCCGACAGATGCGTCGGTACGGCCATGTCGGGTGTCGGGTTACGCTGCGCTAACCCGATCTACGTTGGTGTGTTGACGGTGCGGGGTGTCGGGTTACGCTTTGCTAACCCGACCTACGGAATTAACCTGAACAAGGCCTATGCAATATCGACGCGCATTTACACCCGGCGGCACGCTGTTTTTTACTTTGGTCACGCATGGGCGGCGGCCGCTTTTTGCTTCTGATGAAGCGGTTGATATATTGCGCACGGCGTTCAGGCGGGTACGTGATTCGCGTCCTTTTGAAATTGATGCAATGGTTGTTTTGCCGGACCACCTACATTGCATATGGACGCTGCCGCCAGACGATGCAGATTTTGCTACCCGCTGGCGTTTGATCAAAACCTGGTTTACCAAGAACTGCCCCGAAGCCCTGCGCGTCACGCCAGATGCAGCGCGGGTTGCAAAGCATGAGCAGGCGGTTTGGCAACACCGCTACTGGGAGCACCTGGTACGCGACGACCTTGATTACGCGCGGCACGTCAATGACATCCTATACAACCCTGTCAAGCACGGCTTGGCCGCGTCGCCCATGGCGTGGCCGTATTCGAGCTTTCGCAAGCACGTTGCAGCAGGCATTTACCCGGAGGACTGGGGGCAAACGGTTATGACGTTTGACGGTGTGGGGCAGGAGTGATGGTGGTCACGCCCGTCTGTCGGGTTACGCTGCGCTAACCCGACCTACAAGACTACCAACCTGCACATGCAAAGTTTCTTTAACAGTAGCGCTTTATATTAAAGAATGCTTTAATTTAATTTCCGTCTATTCCAGAACTCCTTAACACCATGCGCAGCACCGGCAGCTATGTCACCACCACAACCCTGGGCGAATCCGTTCAGGCGTTTGTGCCGCTCGCGCTACCGCCGCGCAGGCCTTTGCTGGCGCCTGAATCTTTTGTTGAAGCCAACCGCGATGCAGAACTTGCGCTAGCCCGTTTGTCGGGTGTGTCAGGGCTGGTGCCTTCGGTGGATTGGCTGCTTTACAGCGCCATCCGCAAAGAGGCGCTGCTGACCTCGCAAATAGAGGGCACGCAGGCTACGCTGGTTGATCTTCTCGACAGCGAAGCGGGTTTTGCGGTCAGCAATACCGACGATGTGGAAGAGGTCACCAACTACCTGCGCGCCTTCAAGCTGGTGCAAGGCGCCTTGCGCGACCCGGCGGGCCTGCCCATCAGCGTGCGTTTGATGTGTGACGCACACCGTTTGTTAATGGACGGTGTACGTGGTTCTGGCAAGCAACCGGGTGAGTTGCGGCGCTCGCAAAACTGGATAGGTGGCACCCGGCCCGGCAAGGCGGTTTTTGTGCCGCCACCGCCAGAGCGCGTAGGCCAGTTGCTGGGCGATATGGAGCAGTTCATTCACGCCTCATCAGAGTTGCCGAATCTGGTCAAAATCGCGTTGGTGCATGTTCAATTCGAGACCATTCACCCGTTTCTGGACGGCAATGGCCGCATTGGTCGCCTGCTGATCGCCGTGCTGCTGGAGCATTTTGGGCTGTTGCCCGAACCCTTGATATACCTGAGCGGCTACCTGAAGCAACACCAGGCCGAGTACTACCGGCGATTGTCGAATGTGCGGACCGAAGGCGATTGGGAGGGCTGGGTTGAGTTTTTTCTTGAGGGCGTCACTGCTGCCGCAAGCGATGCCGAGCGCGGTATTGTTGCGATTGCCAGCCTGGTCAGCGCTGACCGCCGCCGCCTGCTGGATTCACCCAAGGCGGGCGCGGCCAGCTACCGGCTGTTTGAAATGCTGCCGATGATGCCGCGCTTTACCATTGAGCAGGTGCGTAAAAAGCTGGACACCAGCTTTCCCACGGCCAATGCTGCGGTGAAGGTGCTGGAGAGCCTTGGTATCGTGACAGAGCTGACGGGGCAGAAAAAGAACCGCAGCTACAGTTATCAGCTGTATATCGACCTCATGACGGACTGACTTCATCATGTTAAAAAACCAGCTATTTTTTACATGATTCCGGGCTCATGTAAAAACCATGGAGGTGACGAGTGGCCGAAGACCAACTCGAACAGGAAGCGCTGGGCTGGCTGGCCGACGTTGGCTACACCCTTGTTTATGGGCCGAACATCGCGCCCGATGGCATCGCGCCTGAGCGCGACAACTACCGCCAAGTGATTCTGGCCGGGCGTTTGCGCGATGCCATTGACCGGCTGAACCCTGGCATTCCGGCTGCAGCACGTGAAGACGGGCCCAAGCAGGCTCTGGACCTGGGCATCCCTGCGTTGCTGCCTGCAAACCAGCGGTCTCACCAATTGCTGGTCACAGGTGTACCGGTGCAGTACCAGAAGGATGGCGAAACGCGGGGTGACTTTGTGCGACTGGTTGACTGGATGAGTACCGCCAGCAATGACTGGCTGGCGGTTAACCAGTTCTCCATAAAGGGCCCGCAGCACACGCGCAGGCCAGACATTATTTTGTTCGTCAACGGCCTGCCGCTGGTGCTGCTGGTGACCAAAAACCCGGCAGACGAAAACGCCAACGTGTGGAAGGCGTACGACCAGATTCAGACCTACAAAGAGCAAATCCCCGACGTGTTCCAGACCAATGAGGTGCTGGTGATATCGGACGGCACCGAGGCGCTGATGGGGTTGCTCTCAAGTGACGCCGAGCGCTCTATAGCATGGCGCACCAATGACGGCAGCGTGCTTGACCCGCTGGGCGAGTTCAACGAGCTGCAAACGCTGGTGCGCGGCGCGTTGGCGCCAAGCTATTGACCCGGCACGAGTTATCAATGAACCCGTTCGGGCTGAGCTTGTCGAAGCCTTTCGACAAGCTCAAGGCGAACGGAGTTTAGATTCCGTAATAACTCGTGCTGGATCAATATTTGCTGGACTACCTGCGCTACTTCGTGCTGTTTGAAGACGACGGCGCGCTGCTTAAAAAGATTGCGGGCTACCACCAGTTTCATGCGGTGCGGTTTGCCATTGCCAAGGTGATTGAAGCCTCACGCCCCGGCGGCAACCCTAGTACCCGGGGCAAAGGCGGCGTGGTGTGGCACACGCAGGGCAGCGGCAAAAGCATCACCATGACCTGCTTTGCCGCTAGAGTGATGCAGGAGCCCGCGATGGAGAACCCGACCATTGTTGTGATTAGCGACCGCAATGATCTGGACGGGCAGTTGTTTGGCGTGTTCAGCCTGGCCCAAGACCTGCTGCGGGAGCCGCCGGTGCAGGCGCGCACCCGTCAAGAGCTGCGTAGGTTGCTGAATAACCGGCCTTCGGGCGGCATTGGGTTTGCGACGATTCAAAAGTTCATGCCGGGGGAAGACGAAGACACTTTCCCGGTACTGTCAGAGCGGCACAACATTGTGGTGATAGCCGACGAGGCGCACCGCACCCAATACGGCTTTGAAGCCAAATTAAAGGATAAAAAGCATCAAAAGTGCCCACAGCCCAGTTATATCCAGCACAAGCAGCTATTAATGTTGTAGCAACAGGCGATGGGCTGATTAACCCGAATCGGGTCGAATTTGTGCCACCGACTTATGAAGTGGGTGAAGTGGGTGAAGTGGGTGAGGCAGTGGCGCATTACCAGGCCGGCTACGCCCAGCACCTGCGTGACGCGCTGCCCAAAGCCACTTTTGTGG
>JANOCP010000164.1:0-1702 GCA_031412235.1 Polaromonas sp. | reverse complement strand
CTGGCGACGAAACTCGTGCAGCAACTCGGCTTCAAGATGGTATTCACGCAGGCCGCCTTTTACCCCAGCACGCAGCATGGCCGCAGAGGCTTTCATGGTGCGCACATGGGCTTCGGCAGAAATTTGTCCGGCGCGCCGCAGTATGGCGATTTCATGGGCATCCTTGATCAGCCGCATTTCATCGAGCAGCTTGCACAGGTCGTGCTGGCTTTGCGGGCATTCCGCGCCAAAGCGCACGCGCGCCCTGACCTTGTTGAGCCAGCCATCAAGCTGCGTCTCCAGGCCCTTATGAGTGGCAAACGGAAACCACACCGCCGGCTGGTTGCTCAGCAGTGCAGGCATTTTTTCGTCCAGCGTTTCAACGCTGAAGGACTCGTCAACGCCCAGACTTTCAGGCGCGGCTTTGGGGCCCAGGCGAATGCCGTCCCATATTTCGCGTTCCATGTCCTTGGGTCGGCAAAACAGCGTGGTTTTACCGCTGGCCTCAATCACCAGCCAGCTATTGGGTTCAGTAAAGCCGGTCAGGTAATAAAAGTAGCTGTCGTGGCGGTAAGGGAAATCGCTGTCGCGGTTGCGCGGAGCTTCTGGCGCGGTTGGCAGCAGGGCGACGCCGCCGCCTGCGGCTTTAAGTGCTTTGGCGATGCTGGCGCGGCGCTTTTGGTACACGGTTGCCGCAGCGGACTGCTTGCTGGCTGCTTTGCTCTTTGATGTGCTCATGTGATGTGCGTTTCAGTGTGAGGTTGTGTTCAATTCATCCAGCCGTGCGGGCGTTCCAACATCGGTCCAAGCGCCGCGGTATAGCGTAGCGCTTACCTGCTGATTGTCCATCGCCAGCCCCAGCAGCGGTGCCAGTGGGGCTTTGACGCCTTGTGGGTTGCCAAAAGGCAAATTCTTGAACAGTTCTGTGCGGTACAGGCCAATGGTGCTGAAGGTATGGCGCGGCTCTTTCGTGTCGGCGGGCAGGTTCAGGGCTAGGCCGTCCGTGCCCAAGCCAAAATCGCCCTTTAAATTGTGCTCCGGGTTGGGTACCAGCCACAAATGCGCGAGTTTGCCGCTAGCCACAAACCGGTCAACATCGCCCTGCAAAAACTCAAAACCTGGCACAAACACGTCACCCGCCAGTACCCAGAACACATCGCCCAGCAACGGCAAGGCACGCGCAATGCCGCCTGCTGTTTCAAGCGCGCCACCAAAATCAGTACCCTCATGCGAGTATGAAATTGATAGCGCTTTATAGCCGCTCTCATTGGGTTTGGGGGTGCTTTGGCTATAAGAATGGTTTGAGATCTGCTCCCCCAGCCAAGCGGTGTTGATAACGATACTGGTAAACCCGCCGCGTGCCAGCGCTTGGGCGTGCCAGTCAATCAGCGCCTTGCCGCGCACTTGCAGCAGTGGTTTGGGAGTGGTGTCGGTCAGCGGCCGCATGCGCTCGCCGCGCCCGGCGGCCAAAATCATGGCTTTGATGGTCATATAAGCGCTGATTATGGCTTTTTTGGCACCCTATAAGGCTCTGGCCCAATCAATACGGGTATAAGCAGCTATTGAATTAATAGCGATTATTTTCCTGGCCAGATTTTGCCATCTCGCATTGCTGGCTCCGCTCTTGCGGTCGCAGGGCGCCGCAAACGCATCCCGTAAAATCCAGGGTTCCCCTAACGCTTCCAGACCCCGGACTCCACCCAATGACTGCAATGGCTGACAC
>JANOCP010000163.1:0-3163 GCA_031412235.1 Polaromonas sp. | reverse complement strand
CCTCACCCTTTACCTTTCAACTGGAGACACTCATGAAACTCAACGCCCTTAAAACGCTCAAGCCCATCGTCGCTGCCATGGCTCTCAGCCTGGGTGCTATCGCTTCGGCACCTGTGCTTGCGCAGAACACCGGCCCGGTCAAAATCGGTTTCATCACCGACATGTCCAGCCTGTACGCCGACATCGACGGCCCTGCCGGTGCTGAAATGGTCAGGTGGGCAGCACAGGATTTTGGTGGCAAGGTACTTGGCCGTCCGATTGAAGTGCTGACGGCAGACCACCAGAACAAGGCCGACGTTGCCTCTTCCAAGGCCCGTGAATGGGTCGACAAGGACGGCCTGTCCATGCTCATCGGCGGTACCAGCTCCGGTACGGCCATCGCCATGTCCAAGGTCATGGCGGAAAAGAAGCGTCCCTTCATCGCCATCGGTGCAGGTTCTGCCCGTTTGACCAATGAAGACTGCACGCCTTACACCGTCCACTACGCTTACGACACCGTCGCTCTGGCCAAGGTGGCTGGCTCAGCGCTGGTCAAGGCCGGTAACAAAAGCTGGTACTTTCTGACGGCTGACTATGCTTTCGGCTACTCGCTTGAAGGCGATGCATCGACCGTCGTCAAGGCCAATGGCGGCAGTGTTGTCGGTACGGTTCGCCACCCGCTCAATGCGTCTGACTTCTCGTCTTTCCTGCTGCAGGCGCAGTCGTCCAAAGCACAGATTCTTGGCCTGGCCAACGCAGGCGGTGACTTTACCAACGCCATGAAAGCTGCCAAAGAATTCGGCATCAACAAAACCATGAAGGTTGCGGGTTTGCTGGTGTTTATCAATGACGTGCACAGCCTGGGCCTGGCCAATACCGAAGGCCTGCAACTGGCTGACAGCTGGTACTGGAACCAGGACGACGCATCACGCAAGTTTGCCAAACGCTTCTTTGAAAAATACAAGCGCATGCCGTCAAGCCTGCAGGCCGCTGACTATTCGGCTGCATCCAACTACCTCAAGGCGGTGCAAACCGCTGGTACAACTGACGCAGACAAGGTCATGAGCACACTCAAAAGCATGAAGATCGACGACTTCTACAACAAGGGTCAGATTCGCGCCGACGGCCGCATGATTCACGACATGTACCTGTTTGAAGTCAAGAGCGCCAAAGACTCTGGTACGCCATGGGACTACTACAAGACCATTGCCAAGGTTCCTGGTGAGCAGGCTTTCACCACGGTGGCCGAGTCAAAGTGCCCTCTGTTGAAGAAATAAGACTGGAATCTGGAAGCTTTAGTGCTGCCGGTCGTCCCAAAGGACGACCGGCCAGCTTGAATTGCCCTTGTGCTTGAAGCGTTTTTTTTCGGCCGTACTCAGGCGTTTTGACAGGTTCCCATGGAAATTTTCGGTATTCCCCTACAAGCTTTTTTAGGCCAGCTGCTGCTGGGCCTTGTCAATGGCGCTTTCTATGCCATGTTGAGTCTGGGTCTGGCGGTCATTTTTGGCTTGCTGGGCATCGTCAACTTTGCGCATGGCGCACTCTATATGCTTGGCGCGTTTGCAGCGTGGATCATGCTGGACTTGTTCGGCATCAATTACTGGGCCGCGCTCATTCTGGCACCGCTGACGGTTGGCATTTTGGGCGTGGTGATTGAGCGGCTTTTCCTCAAGCACCTGTACAAGCTTGACCCTCTTTATGGTTTGCTGCTGACATTTGGCCTCTCGCTGATTGCTGAAGGCATTTTTCGCGAAATGTATGGCGTATCGGGGCAGACCTACAACGTTCCCGAGCTGCTTTCTGGTGCCACCAATCTTGGCTTCATGATTTTGCCGAACTACCGGGCCTGGGTGGTGCTGGTGTCGGTGGTGGTTTGCCTGGGAACCTGGTTTCTTATTGAGCGTACCCGGCTGGGCGCTTACTTGCGGGCAGGCACTGAAAACGCACCGCTGGTGCAGGCATTCGGCATCAATGTGCCCATGATGGTGATGTTGACTTACGGCGCCGGGGCTGCGTTGGCCGCCCTCGCAGGTGTGCTGGCAGCGCCCATCATTCAGGTCAACCCGTTGATGGGTTCCAACCTGATTATTGTGGTGTTTGCGGTGGTGGTGATTGGCGGCATGGGCTCGATCCTGGGCTCGGTCATTACCGGCTTGGGTCTGGGCATTGTCGAAGGCCTGACCCGCGTGTTCTACCCCGAGGCATCCAATATTGTGGTGTTTGTCGTCATGGTCATTGTCCTGATGTTCAAACCCGCCGGCCTTTTTGGCAAAGAGGCATAAACCATGACCCAAGCCGCTCAAGCCTCCAATGCAACTGTGATTAAAACCGTGACTCCAAGCTCAAGCAACCTTTTAGCCCACGCCGCCAAAATTACCCGCATTACCTATATTGCCTTGCTGGCCCTGGCATTGGCCGCACCCTTTTTGGGTCTGTATCCGGTTTTTGTGATGAAGCTGCTGTGCTTTGCACTGTTTGCCTGCGCCTTTAACCTGTTGCTGGGTTTTACCGGCTTGCTGTCCTTTGGCCATGCCGCATTTTTTGGGTCGGCCGCCTACGTCACAGGCTGGTTCGTCAAATCGCAAAGTTGGACACCCGAACTGGCACTGCTGGCGGGCGCTGTGGCCGCCGGGTTGATCGGCCTGCTGGTCGGGCTGGTCGCCATTCGGCGTCAGGGCATCTACTTTGCAATGATTACCCTGGCCATTGCCCAGATGGTTTACTTTGTTTGCCTGCAAGCTTCGTTCACCGGTGGTGAAGACGGCTTGCAGGGCGTGCCGCGCGGCAAGCTCTTTGGCCTGCTGTCGCTTGAGTCAGACACCGCCATGTACTACCTGGTGGTGGTCATTTTTGTACTGTGCTTTCTGTTTATCTCACGCATTGTCAACTCGCCTTTTGGTCAGGTGCTCAAGATGATTCGCGAGAACGAGCCCCGCGCCATTTCACTGGGCTACAAGGTAGACCAATACAAACTGCTGGCGTTTGTACTGTCGGCTGCGCTGGCGGGCCTGGCCGGGTCGATGAAGACTTTGGTCATGGGCTTTGCCACGCTGTCTGACGTGCATTGGTCCATGTCGGGTGAAGTCATTTTGATGACCCTGCTGGGCGGCGTGGGCACCTTCTTTGGCCCCGTTATGGGCGCGGGCATCGTGATTTCGTTGCAGAACCTTTTGGCCGACAAAGT
>JANOCP010000162.1:0-14160 GCA_031412235.1 Polaromonas sp. | reverse complement strand
GTTCAGCTGGCCGAGATGTTTTCAGGTGACATTGACTTTCGCCGCGCGCTGCGCAAAGGTGACCGCTTTAACGTGGTGTATGAAACCCTTGAAGCCGACGGCGAAGCGCTGCGTACTGGCCGCGTGCTGTCGGCTGAGTTTGTCAACGCGGGCAAGTCGTATCAGGCCATGTGGTTTCAGACGCCTGGACAAGACGCAAGCGGCGCGCCCAACAAGGGCGGTTACTACACACTTGACGGTAAAAGCCTGCGCCGCGCCTACCTGAGCTCGCCAGTCGAGTTCTCGCGTATCAGCAGCGGTTTTTCGATGCGCTTTCACCCGATTTTGCAAAAATGGCGTGCGCATCTGGGTACCGACTTTGCGGCCAGCACCGGCACGCCAGCCCGTACCGTGGGCGACGGTGTAGTGGAATTTGCGGGTAGCCAAAACGGCTACGGCAACGTGGTGTTTATCAAGCACCGTAACGGCCACGAAACGGTTTACGCCCACCTGAGCAAAATCTCGGTGGCGCGTGGACAAAACGTGAGCCAGGGCCAAACCATAGGTTTGGTAGGTTCAACTGGCTGGGCAACCGGCCCGCACCTTCACTTTGAATTCCGCGTCAACGGCATGCAGCAAGATCCGATGACGATTGCCAAACAAAGCGAAACCATTCCGGTGCCAACGGCCTCACTGCCACTGTTCAACCAGATATCTGCTGGCGTAAAAGCCCAGCTGCAGGCCGCTGCAACCATTTCGCAAACGCGAGTTGAATAAGTAAAGCGAACGCAATTTGGTGGCCGACTGATTCAAGCCAGGGCCGGTGGATGAGGCTTTGCCGGGCCGCAGGCGCAGCGCCCCTTGGGGGGCAGAGAGTTACACGAAGTGAGCGAACGTGGGGGCAACATTTATCTTGGCCTGATGTCAGGTACCTCGCTGGACGGTGCTGATGGCGTTCTGGTTGATTTTTCAGGTTTAAAAGTCACTGTTCTGGCCGCGTCAAGCGAGGTATTCCCAGATGACTTTCGCACCGAGTTACTGGCCTTGAACACCGCTTCATATAACGAGCTGCACCGCGCAGCACTGGCCGCCAATCAGCTTGCAGCCATTTATGCCAGGTTGGTGGCAAGCTTGCTCGGCAAGTCTGGCATCAGCGCCAAAAATGTGAGGGCCATAGGCGCGCACGGCCAGACCGTCAGGCACCAGCCAGGGCAAATGCCAGCACTTTTAAGCTACACACTGCAGATCAACAACCCAGCCCTGCTGGCCGAACTGACCGGCATAGACGTGGTGGCCGACTTTCGCAGTCGTGATGTAGCGGCTGGCGGCCAGGGTGCGCCGCTGGTACCGGCGTTTCATCAAAGTGTGTTTGGCCGAAGCGATGAGATGGTGGCGGTACTGAACCTCGGTGGTATTTCCAACATCAGTGTGTTGCCACCTTCGGCCTCGGGGCTTGCGGAGCCAATCACCGGATTTGACTGCGGCACTGGCAATGCGCTGATGGACGCCTGGTGCCAACAGCACACCGGCCAGCCCTTTGATGCAGGCGGGGCCTGGGCAGCCAGCGGCAAGCTGATTCCCGCGCTACTGGCCAGCCTGCTCGACGACCCGTATTTTGCAAAGCCAGCGCCCAAAAGTACCGGCAGGGATTTATTCAGCGTGGACTGGCTGGCGCAAAAGCTGGCTCCCTTTGCAGCCGCAAAACCCGAAGACATCCAGAATACTTTGACTGAATTCACTGTCTGCCCATGTATTTCGGCTATCTCCAGCTATGGAAAAGATAGCAAACAGCTGATCGTATGCGGCGGCGGCGCTTTCAATATGCACCTGATGCAGCGGCTACAGGCGGGCTTGCCTTCAGTGCGGGTGTCGTCATCGCAAGCCCATGGCTTGCCGCCGCTGCAGGTAGAAGCAGCGGCTTTTGCCTGGCTGGCACGCCAGGCCATCAACCGGCAGCCCGGCAATCTGGCCAGCGTGACCGGGGCCGCCGGACCGCGAATATTAGGGGCCATTTACCCGACTTGAGCAGCTTTGGGCACAAAAAAACCGCCTTTCGGCGGCTTGTTCAGAGGCAGCAATCTCAAGCAGAGAAGCTTGAACCGCAGCCACAAGTGCTGGTAGCGTTCGGGTTCTTGATGACAAACTGTGCACCTTCAAGATCGTCTTTGTAATCGATCTCGGCACCCACCAGATACTGGTAGCTCATAGCGTCAATCAACAGCGACACACCATTTTTCGTCATGGTCGTGTCGTCTTCATTGGTGATTTCATCAAAGGTGAAACCATACGAAAAGCCGGAGCAACCACCGCCCTGAACGAAAACACGCAGTTTGAGGTCTGGATTACCTTCTTCGGCAATCAGCTCTGCGACTTTGTTCGCCGCGCTGTCGGTAAAGACAAACGGGTCGGGCATCTGGGTCTGGATATTTTCTGCAACTGCGCTCATGGGATAACTCCGAAGTTCTTGGCTGGATGGCTTAATACTACAGCAATTCGATCAACCATTATGCGGGTGTGTATTCAGCGCCTGCGATCAGCTGTTGTTGGCAGCGAGCTTCAAAACCGGTTTGTCTTCAGCGTCCTGGCTGGTGGGTCGCAGCTGTCCTGATATGACGGCACCCTGATGCATTTCAAGCGCCTTGTAAGACACGTCACCCTCAATTTTGGCTTTGGGCTGCAGCTCGAGCAGTTCAGACGCATGAACCGGTCCCATCACGTGGCCGTTGATGATGACGTGGTCAGCATGAATATGGCCCACCACGCGGGCAGACTCGCTTATCACCAGGATACTGGCGCTTCCTTCGTTGGCACTGATGTCACCCTTGACCTCACCGTCAATACGCAAGCCGTCGGTAAAAATGAGATTTCCCTCAATCCGGCTGCCTTGGGCGATAAGGCTTTTGATGGGCGGCTGCTTTTTTTTGCCAAACATGCGAGTGTCCTTAAAAATGAGGGCTATAACTTGAAGGTCTGCACCGACCGGGTCGCAGTGCCTTCAACAACTTTGGCTGTCACTGTTTTTACCACGGCCTGGGGGGGCAGGTCGAGCACTCCTTCAATCCGGCGGTGTTGTTTGAATTGCAGGACTTGTGCCCCGCCCGGCAAATTGACCATCCACGGTTTGCCCGCCAGCGTGCCGTTGATAGTCAGTTCAAGCTTGCCATTGAAGTCAGGCGCGTTCTTGACCGGCTGTATCACCAGAACCTGCCACTTGAGCTGAGACGCCGACAATAACTCGGCCTGCAGGCTGCGGATTGACACACCGTCGGCCCCGCTTGCTGGCAACAATTTCTCAAAAAAGCCCAAGTCATCCCTCAGCAGCCGGTTATCTGATTCCAGCTGCCGCAGCTGGGATGCCATTTTTTCCTGGGCGGCTTTTTCAGCCGTCAGCAGGCTGCCCGAAGTATTTGCAATGGATTGCGCCTTGTCGCGGTCAGAGCGCAGCGCGATGACTTCTGCTCGCAGCAACTGAAGCTCGTCCTTGGCATTGGTATCCAGGCCCGCAATGCCTTTGCCAAACTCAAAGGCCCAAAGTGCAATCGCCGCTGAAAAACCCAGCATCACCGCGCCCAAAACCCAGCGAACGGGCCACGGCAGGGCACTGCGCACGGCCATGCGGGGGGAACTGATGGTGAGGCGGCGGCGAAACAGGCGGAATTTCAAAACATCTGCTTTTTAAAAGGGAAGTGCATTGTGCACCCAGACGGAGCACGCATGAAAAAAGCCGCCGGGCAGAAACCTCGGCGGCTTTTTTGGAAGCGAAAAATAAATTAACGCTTGCTGAACTGCTTGCGACGGCGAGCTGAGCGGAAACCGACCTTTTTACGCTCGACTTCACGTGCATCACGCGTTACAAAGCCAGCCTGGCTCAGCGCCGGCTTGAGGGTGGTGTCATAGTCAATCAGCGCACGGGTAATACCGTGGCGAATCGCACCAGCCTGGCCAGACTCGCCGCCGCCGTGAACGTTGATCATGATGTCAAACGTTTCAACGTGGTTGGTCAGAAACAGGGGCTGGCGAACGATCATGATCGAGGTTTGACGACCGAAGAACACCTGGATGTCTTTGTCGTTGACCGTGATCTTGCCGGTACCTTTTTTGATAAACACGCGGGCGACGCTTGATTTGCGACGGCCGGTGCCATTGTTCCATTCACCGATCATTTGGCGGCCTCCCGTTGGGCGTTGGCGGAAATGCCAGCAATTTCAAGAACTTTGGGCTGTTGGGCGGTATGTGGATGCTCTGCACCACCATAGACCTTTAGCTTTTTGATCATCGCGTAACCCAGTGGGCCTTTGGGCAGCATGCCCTTGACGGCTTTTTCAAGCGCGCGGCCTGGAAACTTGGTTTGCATGTCGCGGAAATTGGTGGCACTGATGCCGCCTGGATAACCGGAATGGCGATAGTAGATTTTGTCAGTCGATTTGGCACCGGTCACACGCAGCTGGGATGCGTTGATGATGACGATAAAGTCACCGGTGTCGACGTGAGGCGTATAAATGGCCTTGTGTTTGCCGCGCAAACGGAGAGCAACTTCGCTGGCTACTCGTCCGAGGACCTTGTCGGTCGCGTCAATCACAAACCACTCGTGCGTCACGTCAGCGGGTTTGGCGCTGAAGGTTTTCATGAGTTTCTCTTTAAAGTTGGTTTGTTGGGTTCTTTTCTACGGTCGGCGTTCCTCTGATGGGAACCTCTTAGGTAGTAAATTTGGCGAAAACAGCTGATTGGAGCTTATTCACCGCACCTCGCCGCGGAACCACATTTGCGCTGCGAAGCCCTCGATTATATGAAAAATCAACGGCTTACGTCAATAATCTATATTTCGGCGAGCTGTCTTGGTAGGATAGGCCAATGTTCAGCTATCGCCACGCCTTCCATGCGGGCAATCATGCCGATGTGCTCAAGCACACCACGCTGATTGCCATCGCCAAATATTTAACCCAAAAAGACACGGCCCTGACCGTTATTGACACCCATGCGGGTGCCGGCCTGTACCGGCTGGATGGTGACTACACTGAAACCAGCGGCGAGGCAAAAGACGGTATTTTCAAGCTTCTTTCTGAGCCAAAAGTGCCCGTTGCCCAAGTAAAACGGGTATCAACAGCTACGAAAACAGTAGCAAAAACTTCACCACTGCCAGCGCCTTTGGCCCCCATCTTGCAGGACTACGTGAATGTGCTGCGTGGCCTGAACCCGCAATTTGCTGAAACCGGCGATGTTGCCCATCTCAAAATTTACCCCGGCTCACCGTTTATTGAGCAGCAGTTTTTAAGTGGCCGCGACAAGCTGAAGCTGTTTGAGCTGCACCCTACCGACTTCAAGTCGCTTGCAGGCAATATCGAGCAGCTTGGCGTTGGTCGCCAGGTCACCGTTGCCCGCGAAGACGGTTTCGAAGCGCTCAAGACCTTTTTGCCTCCCCCAGCCCGTCGGGCTATGGTGTTTTGCGACCCGAGTTATGAAATGAAAAGCGACTATGCCCGCGTGAGTGCCTGCATGGCTGATGCCGTCAAGCGCTTTGCGACGGGCACTTATATCGTCTGGTACCCGGTGATTCCGCGGCCAGAGGCGCATGACCTTCCCCGCAAACTCAAAACACTGGCCGTCAAGGCTGGTAAAAGCTGGTTAAACGCGGTGTTGACAGTCAAATCAAGCAAACTGACAACCGATACGGATGGCGAAGTGGTTCGCCCGGGCCTGCCAGCCAGCGGCATGTTTGTGATTAACCCGCCGCACACGCTCAAAGCCGAGCTGCAGGCGGCTTTGCCGCAAATGGTGTCATTGCTGGGTCAGGACCGCAACGCCGGTTTTACGCTGGATAACGGGGGCTGACTCTCCCTGGCCGGGGCGTTTTTCAGACAACACCATATGACCACCATACTGATTGTTGAAGACGACGACACGATTCGCAACAATATAGTCAGGCTGCTCAAGCTTGAAGGCTTTGACACGATCTCGGCCCCAGACGGCCTGGTTGGACTGGATCGGGCCAGGGCTTTCAGGCCGGACCTCATCATCTCTGACGTCAGCATGCCCGGCATGAACGGCTTTGAGTTGCTGGCGGCGGTGCGTGCAGACAAGGCGCTGGCCACCCAGCCCTTCATGCTGCTGACGGCGCTGGACGACCGCGAAAACATGCGCCGCGGCATGACGGGTGGAGCCGATGACTACCTTGCCAAGCCCTTCACACGCTCGGAACTGCTTGATGCCGTCAACGCCCAAATACGTAAGTACGGGCTTGTTCAGGAGGTCATTGAATCGAGGGTCGCTGCTGGCGAAGAACGCCTGAAGGAGGCCTTTGCACACCGTATCGGTGGCGGGCGTACGCAGACGTTTTCTGTCAGCCTGCCCAACGGCACCATCACCGAGCAATTGCCAAACGCGACCGTGCTGTTTTCAGACATCCGTAACTTCACCTCGCTGGCTGAAAAGCTCAGTTCCACCGAAGTGGCAGAACTGCTCAATGAATACTTTGACCATGCCTGCCAGCCGGTGCTTAAAAACGGTGGCGCCCACCTCAAGTTCATTGGCGACGGCCTGATGTCCGTGTTTATCAATACCTCAGCTGGCTCTCCGCTATCAGCATCGCGTCGGGCTGTATCTGCAGCGCTGGCCATGGCGCTGGAGGCCCATGAGTTCAGGGGCTGGCTTGAGCAGCGCTTTCCGGGTCGGGGCCTGCCGCCGTTTGCCATCGGCATTGGCCTGCACAGCGGCGAAGTCACGCTGTGCCAGATTGGCACCGTGCAAAGCAAAGAGATCGCACCGATTGGCGACACCGTCAACACCGCCGCCCGGCTCGAAGCGGCCAGCAAGGAACTGGGCTGGACAGTCGTGGCCAGCAGCGCTGTGCTGGCCACGGCAGGCGAAGGCATACAGACTGGCGCGCAGTCCTCGGTCGTAGTGCGGGGCAAAGAAGTCGTGGTGGATGTGCTTGAAGTCACTGGCCTGGTCACCTCCATGGACGACAAGGTGCACGGCATGGCCAGCCTGACCGAGCGGGCGCTTGAAATTCAGGCGGCCGTCAAAGCCAATTCGGAAATCACCGCACGCGCCGTAAAAAATGCACTGGACTCCAAGCTGTCAACCCTCAAGGCACAAGGGTTTGACCCGTCTTCCGTCACGGTGCGGCTTAAAGGCTACCGCATTACCCAGAAAATCGGCTCTGGCGGCATGACCGAGGTATATCTTGCAGAACGCGAAACCGATGGCTTGAGCATCGTGCTGAAAATACTGGACTCGCGCGGCAACGAGGCGTCTGACCATCTGGTGCGCTTTATCCAGGAATACGCACTTCTGTCAAAAATCGAGCATCCACACGTCATCCGCATCTATGACCAGGGCTTTACCGACGAGCACGCCTATATTGCCATGGAGTACTTTGAGCGCGGCGATCTGCGCGGCCTGTTTGGCCCCGACCTGACGCAGCAGCGGGCCTTGGGCGTGACCCACGAAATTGCGCAGGCGCTGGATGCCATTCACAAAAGCGGCATCGTGCACCGTGACATCAAGCCTGAAAACATCATGTTGCGTAGGGACGGCAGCGTGGCGCTGGCCGATTTCGGAATCGCCAAATCCATGCTCCAGCCCAGTGGCATGGGCCTGACCCAAACCCGCCACGGCGATGTGGTGGGAACACCCTTCTACCTGAGCCCCGAGCAAGCCGGTGGCCGCGATGTCACGATTCAGTCAGACCTGTACAGCCTGGGCGTGATGATGTTTGAAATGCTGACCGGTCAGCGGCCATTTATTGCCGAGTCACTGGAACTGCTGCTGGCCAAACACCTGAATGCCGACACACCAACCCTGCCTCCAGCCCACGCGCATCTGCAGCCCATCATCAATAAACTGATGGAGAAAGAGCCGGAACTGCGTTACCCATCGGCGGCAGCGCTGCTGGCAGATCTGGATCGCTTGGCAGCGACGTAGCCTCGGCTGAGTTGCAACCGGGACGATTCGCCTGGTCGGTGGGCTCTGATTCCTGCTTCAGCGCGGTACTTTGCCAAAAAATGCCCGTCTATTCACGAAACCCAGGGACCTCACTCAGACTGTGGACGGCTCTGGGTCGTCAGACTCACTCTTTTCCTGGCAATCGATACATCGCGCGGCTTCAGGTGCCGCGCGCAGACGTGCGGCAGCGATGCTGACACCGCATTCCACGCACTGACCATACAAACCGCTTTTGATACGCTGCAAGGCCGCATCAACGGCTGCAAGTTCGGTGGTTTCCCGCGCGTCCAGTGCCAGTTCAAGATCGCGTTCGGTATTTGCCTGTGCCCGGTTGTCCTCTGACTGCCCGAAGTGTGCCGCAGATGCCTCAGCACGGCCCATAGTGCCACCCCGCAAGTCTGCGATCTGGGCCAGCAAAGCGGTGCGTTGAAGCAGCAGCGCATTTTGCGAAGATGCGGTGAGTTGTTTGTCCATGAATGAAGTCTCGGTGGAGGCAAAAGCCCATCATGCGTCGGGCAGCACCACCGGTTCTTGATATGGCGCAATAAATTCTCAGCTTTTCAGTATCAGCAGTGCCAGGCCGATGCCCGCAGCCGTAAGGGTCATGCCCAAGGCGCAACGCTTTGCCAGCAGCGGGCCGCCGATGAAAAATACCAGTCCCAATTTAAAGCCAATGTTGGCGATGATTCCGAGGCCAATGGCCGTCACTGCATCAAAGGCCGGCAGCTTGCCCAGCCCAAAGAGGCGCAGGCTGGACAGGGTAATAGCATCGACATCCGTCAAACCAGACACCAGCGCAACCACGTACAGGCCACCGCTACCAGCAATGTCAGACAACCACGCCGCAAAAAACAATACCACTGCGTAGAGCACACCAAACCCCACTGCCGTGCGAAGTTCTGTCGGGTTGCTGACTTCCGGGATCGGCACGTCGCGTTGCTGGCGCAATTGATACCACCAGTAGCCCGCAGCCGCCAGCCCCAGCGCCAGGCCACTGCCCAACACTGGCAGCAGCTGCGGCAGTATGGCCGGGGCAATGACGGCGCTGACAATACAAAGCCTGATCAGCACCACCAGGTTGGCGAGCAGAATCACGACCACAGCAAGTCGGCCAAGACCCTCGCTTTCTTTGCTGCGGCGCGCATAAACGAGCGTCGTCGCGGTGCTTGACGCCAGACCGCCGAATATACCCAGCAGTGCAACGCCATAGCGCTGCCCGATAAAACGCAGAGCGACATAGCCGGCAAGGCTGACGCCAGAGATGAACACTACCATCAGCCAGATCTGGCGTGGGTTCAGCGCGTCATAGGGACCAAAATTCTGGTCGGGCAGTATGGGCAGAATAATGAAAGAGAGCACTGCAAACTGCAACATCGACGTCAGGTCGCGTCGACTGAAATCCTGGGTAATGCCGCGCAACTCGGACTTGAAGTAAAGCAGCAGGGTAGTAACAATGGCCAGCATCACAGCCAGGGATGAATGACCGTGCCAGATCATCGCCCCCAGTCCGTAACACAAGACCACGGCTGCCACGGTGGTGGTACCAGGATCTGCGTTTGCATCTCGCTCACGCCAGTATGCCGCGATGATCATCAGGCCAATAACCATCAATCCGCCCGTCAGTACCCACGGCGTTGCGATTTTTTCTGACAGCATTGCCGCAACAGTGCCAAACATTGCGACCAGCGCAAAGGTACGCAGGCCAGCTTTGGCCGCCAGACTGCGTTCGCGCTCCAGACCGATCAACAGCCCCACCGCCAGACTCGTGATGAAACGCGGCAGGTGTTCAAGCTCTCCACCCTGCAGAAAATCGAGAGTCATCGGGTCGGGCCTTCTGAGTTAACGTGGCGTGGAATCCCCATGGGCTCATGGTACGTCCATCACGGGCACTACGAACACACCCACCGCCAAGCCCATGCTGAACCACGGCAACAGCGCAAATGCTCAGTATTTCAGCGCCACACTTTTACCCCAAAATACGCGGTAGGCAAAGACGGTGTAGCCCACAATCACGGGCAGCACAACCACCGCGCCGATCAAAATCACCTTCAGGGCTTCAGGCGAGCTGGCCGCTTGCCAGATGGTTATTTTGTCGATCACCAACCACGGGAACAGGCTGTAGGCCAGACCGTAAAACGCCAGCAAATACACACCGACTGTCGCGCCAAAGGGCACCCAGGCACCGTATTCATTGCCTTGCGCAAGGCGAGTTGGCAGGCGGTTCAGGCTACGGTACATCACTGCAAACAACACCGCCGTTGCAGCCGGAATGGGCAGCAGCAAAATAATATTCGGAAATGAAAACCACTTGTCGAAAATCAGCGGGCTGACCAATGGTGTGGCAATTGAAATGGCCGCCACGCCCAACACCGTAAACAGCAGGCTGCGCTGCGCCCAGCGTACCGCCTGCAATTGCAGACTGCCCACGGTTTTCATGATCAGCCAGCCCGCGCCTATCAGGCAGTAGGCCGCCACCAGTGCCAGGCCGATCACGGCGTTGAAAGCCATGGTCCACAGCGATGCATCAAACCCGGTAATCAACGAGCCCAGCATGTAGCCTTGACTCCAGCCTGCTAGCAGCGAGCCAGCGTAAAACAGGCGGTTCCACAATGGCTTGTGTGCCGCACGCGCCTTGACGCGGAAGTCAAAGGCCACGCCGCGCAGCGTCAGGCCGATCAGCATGAAGGCGACTGGCAAATACAGCGCCCCCAGAATCGCCCCGTGCGCCATCGGGAACACCGTCAGCAAAATGCCCACACCCAGCACCAGCCAGGTTTCGTTGGCATCCCAAAACGGCCCGATGCTGGCGATCATGGTGTCCTTGTCGTCGTCACTCGCATTGAGCATCAGCACGCCGACGCCGAGGTCGTAGCCGTCCAGCACCACATAGGCCAGCATGCACAGGCCCATGACCACCAGGAAAACAATCGGCATCCAGCCTGCCGCCTGGGTGAGATCGGGAATCACCGCACCCGAAATATCAAGCATGGAGCACACCCGCTTTCTCGGGGTAGTTGACCACATTCAACTGGTCTTCGAGCTTGTCATTCGCTTCATCGCCGGATGGTTTGTCAGCGTGCTTTTTGTGCCGCGCCAGGTAAAACACCACGGATATGTAGGCCACAATCAGCGCCGCATACATCGTGAGGTAAAGCGCCAGACTGAGGGCAATCTTGGGTGCAGGTACTTTGGACGCAGCTTCGAGTGTGGTCATCACGCCCGTCACCAGCCAGGGCTGGCGGCCAATTTCGGTCACGTACCAGCCCGCAACCAGCGCCACCCAACCGGCAAACGTCATGCCGACCAGAATGCGGGCGTGCCAAACGGTGAGTTCCGGTTGAGTGGCCGCCAGCGCCGGGCCGCCCCAAGCCAGGCCGGCCCCTTTTTCGGGTGCAAGGGGCAGCGAACCGCGCGCAGCGGGGAGCGTGGGGGCATATTTCTTCCATGGCTTGAGCTGAAAGACGCTGGCCCAGCTGACCAACAGCATCAACATGCCAACACCGACCATGATGCGAAACGCCCAAAACACAGGTGCCACTGGCGGGTGCTTGCCTTTGAAATCATTCAGGCCTTTGACCTCGCCATTCAGGTCATGCGTGAGGTACAGCGACGCGAGTTTGGGAATGGCAATTTCATACTTATTGGTACGTGTTTTTTCATCAGGCAGCGCAAAGAGCACCGCAGGCACACCCTTCTGGGTTTCCCAGATGCCTTCCATTGCGGCCAGCTTGGCGGGCTGGTGCTCCATGGTGTTCAGGCCGTGCAGGTCGCCCGCAATGATTTGCAGGGGAATCAAAAATGCTGCCAGGTAGACACCGGTTTTTATGCCAGCCACCACCTCAGCGCCCCGCTCACTCCTCAGCCAGCGGTAGCTTGAAATTCCGGCGATCAAAAACGCCACGGTCAGGCCTGAAGCCAGCATCATGTGCGTAAAGCGGTAGGGGAACGAAGGGTTGAAAATCACTTCAAACCAGCTCGTGACATGCGCTTTGCCGTCAATCATTTCAAATCCGGCGGGCGTGTGCATCCACGAGTTCAAAGCCAATATCCAGAAGGCAGATAAGGTGGTGCCGCCCGCAACCAGCAAGGTTGCCACGGTGTGCGTGCGCTCACTAACGCGCTCGCGGCCAAACAGCATCACGCCCAGCATGGTGGCCTCTAAAAAGAAAGCCGTCATCACTTCATAAGCCAGCAGCGGCCCGGCAATGTTGCCGACCTTTTCCATATAGCCCGGCCAGTTGGTGCCGAACTGAAAACTCATGGTGATGCCGCTGACCACGCCAAGCGCAAAGGTCAGCGCAAAAATCTTGACCCAGAACTGGTAAGCGTCCATCCAGTGCTGCTGGCCGGTTTTGACAAAGCGCAGCTTGAAAAACAGCAGCACCCAGCCCAGCGAAATACTGATGGTCGGAAACAGGATATGAAAGGTAATGTTGGCCGCAAACTGGATGCGGGCGAGCAGCAGGGCGTCGAGGTTTTCCATGGCATCAGTTCCGGTTGGACTCAAGAGGTTCGGGTAATTGTTCCGGCTGGGCAGCGGGTAACGCGGCTGGCAGTTTTTCAGGCTTGGCCTTCAAACCCAGGCTGAGGACGACCTTGTCTTTGGCCTCCAGCAGTTTGGCCACCTTTGCACCCATCTTCATCAGACTCGCCAGCGTGGCTGAGTCCATTTTTTGCATATCTGCCAGCCAGCCCGTCATCAGCTCAATCAGGTCATGCATCTGCCGCATGCGGGTCTGGGCGTGAATATCGTCACCCGTCACGCCCTCTTCCATCAATGCCTCACGCAGCATTGACAGCGTTGGGTCAATCTCGCGCTTGCGGCGCTCTTCAGCCAGCGTTCGAAAGATTGCCCAGACGTCCTCTGGCGCCTGAAAATACTCACGCCTGTCATTCGGCAAATGCTGCAGGCGCACCAGGTTCCACGATTGCAGTTCTTTCAAGCCCATGCTGACGTTGGATCTTGAGAAGGCAAGCGCCTCACCAATATCGTCGGCATTCAAGGCCTGCGGCGACACATACAGAAGCGCGTAGATCTGTCCGACGGTACGGTTAATGCCCCATCGGCTACCCATTTCTCCGAAGTGGAGGACGAAGCGCTGGGTCAAGGGGGCGAGGTTCATGGATTGCTTTGAGTTACTGAATTTTCAGGAATTACTGAAATTATAGTAACTTCGATGACTTCTTGCTCGGGGTGAGTTGGGGGAAGGGCTTTATTTGGTTTTTGGGTTGATCTAGGGGTTAAAGATACTCCTTGCCTAATGAATACGGGTATAAAGTGCTATTTAATTTGTAGCGTAGTGCCCTTCACGACTAGGCCGGGGGTAGCCCGGCGGCTACTCACTTTTCTTTTGCTTCGCCAAAAGTAAAGTAAGCAAAAGAAAAGGCGACCCTGCTGTCTGCGACCCTTCGCTTCGCTGCGGGTACCTTGCGGTGCTCAGTCCAGCCGGGGCCCCGCTCGAACTCGCTTCGCTCAGACAATCGCGGGTCCTGATCCGTCTGGCCTTGCGCTCCTCAGCGCAGACAGAAGGGGTTTGGGGTAAGCAGATACAAGACACAAGACAAATACAGTCACCCAAACCTCGCGCTGTCATTGCGGACTTAATCCGCAATCCATGAACCCGCATCGTCGAGCGAAGCGGCCGGGAATGGATCCCGGATCGAGTCCGGGATGACAAAGTAGGGGAGTTCAGTTCCCGAATCCCTTACCCAAAACCCGTCCTGGCTGGGCTGAGGAGCGGAGAACTGGGCGGATCAGGGCGCGTGCTTGTTTGAGCGCAGCGAGTTTGCACGTGACCCCGACCAGTTCGAGCACCGCAAGTTGCCCGAAGCGTCAGCGCAGGGACCCAGACTGCGGGTCGCCTTCTCTTTGCTTACTTTCTCTTGGCGAAGCAAGAGAAAGTGAGTCGCCCGCCGGGGCGAGACCCGGCCTGGTAGTGAAAGCACGCCACTACAAATTAAATAGCAACCCATGCCGGTATTCATTAGGCACAGACCATAAAACCCTAAAAATCGAGCCGTTCGCAAATCTCAAGCACAGGTCCACTCTGATTCATAGAATAGAAATGAATCCCCGGCACACCACCATTGCGCAACTGGTCACACAGGTCAGTCGTCACGTCCAGGCCAAAGCTCTTGATAGAAGCGGTATCGTCACCAAAACCTTGCAAGCGCAAACGAATCCAGCGTGGAATTTCTGCGCCGCAGGCATCGCTAAAGCGCATCAGCTGGGTTGAG
>JANOCP010000161.1:0-2203 GCA_031412235.1 Polaromonas sp. | reverse complement strand
CCTGGTCGGCCAGTAATGGCGCAGTGCTGGTATGCGGTCGCTACGAAGGCCTGGACCAGCGTTTTATCGATCGCCACGTAACGCATCAGATCAGCCTTGGCGATTTTGTGTTGTCAGGCGGTGAGATCGCCGCCATGGCCTTGCTCGATGCGGTTGCACGCTTGCAGCCCGGCGTGTTGAATGATGAAGGCAGTCATCAGCTGGACAGCTTTAACCCGGCGCTGGATGGCCTGCTGGACTGCCCGCATTACACCCGGCCTGAGGTCTGGCAGGGGAAAGCCGTCCCCCCGGCGCTGATGTCGGGCAACCATGCGCATATCGAGCGCTTCAGGCGCGAGCAGCGCCTGGCCCTGACCCAAAAACAGCGTCCCGAGCTGATAGAACAAGCCCGTTTGAATCGCCATTTGACTGCCATTGATGAGGCATTTCTGGCCAATTTGCCTGGAAATTTTGAGTCGAACGGGTAAATTGCTATAATCAAAGGCTTTTCGGTCCTCTGGCGGCCACTGCAACCAAACTGAATGCCTGCGGGTATTGATGGATTTGCGGTCTTTAGCGTAGCGCGTGAATGAACGAAAAATAAGTAGGTGGAATTTTATGAATCTGATCCAAACCCTTGAGCAGGAAGAAATTGCTCGCCTGAACAAGACCATTCCCGTTTACGCACCTGGCGACACTGTGATCGTGAGCGTTAACGTGGTTGAGGGCACCCGGAAGCGTATGCAGGCTTTTGAAGGTGTCGTGATTGCCAAGCGCAATCGCGGCCTGAACTCCAGCTTCATCGTTCGCAAGATTTCCAATGGCGAAGGCGTTGAGCGCACCTTTCAGGTGTATAGCCCGCTGATCGCCAAGATTGAAGTCAAGCGTCGGGGTGATGTGCGTCGTGCCAAGCTGTACTACCTGCGTAGCCGCAGCGGCAAGTCTGCGCGTATCAAGGAAAAGCTGGGCGCCAAGGCTGCGTAATTGCGCTGTGTAGTTGCAGTTTTTGCCTTGAAAAAGCCGCTCTGTTGAGCGGCTTTTTTTTGCCCTTTTTTTTCGGTTTTTGTGTCTGCCACGCTTTGTACTGTATTGTTCAGCTGACTCCGATGAATTACTCCAAGCCCCTGCCCAAATTTGATCCCCGCAGTATTCCGGTACAAGGGGTTGATGACCATCTTGAGGGTGTCTCGCTGGATCGTCTGACGCCAAAGGCGCTAAGAAGCCGTTTTTTGGAACCTCCTGTGTGGACGCCTGAGCACAGCGTTGAAAAGAAATTTGAGGACCGCCAGCCAGCATTGGCAGCTGTGCTGGTGCCACTGGTGATGTGGAACAGCTCACCTTGCTGCTGACCCAGCGCACCACCAATTTATCCACTCAGTCGGGCCAGATCGCGTTTCCGGGTGGGCGGACCGACGCCACCGATATTGATGCGGTCGATACCGCCCTGCGTGAGGCAACTGAGGAAATCGGTCTGGGGCGGCATCATGTTGAGGTGCTGGGAACATTGCCTACTTACGTCACGGGCACTGCCTACATCATCACGCCCGTCGTTGCGCTTGTCAGGCCGGGCTTTGAAATTCAGCCCAACCCCGGCGAAGTTGCAGATGTGTTTGAGGTACCACTCGCGTATTTGATGAACCCTGCTCACCATCGGCGGCACGAGTTTGAATTTGACGGGATAACGCGTCAGTGGCTTTCAATGCCGTACATAGACCGTATCGGCGATGCGGTTGGCGGCGTATCAAAAGAACGCTATATATGGGGCGCGACAGCAGGCATGTTGCGCAACCTGTACCGTTTTTTAAGCGCCTGACATGAAGCATTGCAGCTCTTTCACCCGTTATGATTTGATATGAGCTTTTTAGCCGTTTTGTTTGCCCTGATCATTGAACAGGCCCGGCCGCTGGCAAGAGGTAACTGGATTCACGCGAGTGCAAGGCTTTGGGCGCGCTGGGCCAGTCGCAGCCTGGATGCTGGCCAGGGTCATCATGGATGGATTGCGTGGAGCGTAGCCGTAATAGTGCCCGCGCTTCTCACGCTTGTAATTCATTGGCTGCTCTGGAGTGTGAGCGTCTTGCTCGCGTTTGTATGGGGTGTGGCTATCTTGTACGTCACCCTTGGTTTCAGGCAGTTCAGTCATCACTTCACTGATATCCGGGACGCGCTTGACGACGGGGATGAAATAACGGCGCGCGAGCTGTTGGCGCAGTGGCGGCAGGTCGAT
>JANOCP010000160.1:0-4239 GCA_031412235.1 Polaromonas sp. | reverse complement strand
ACGCCCGCATGCGCGTAAGCCACCAGGCGGGCCAGCGGCTTGGCGCCACGGGCTTTGGCCACGCCCGCTTCCATCAGCACGACGGCGGCAGCGGCGTCATTGATGCCGGAGGCATTGCCTGCGGTGACGGTGCCGTTTTCTTTCAAAAACACCGGCTTTAGTTTGGCCATGTCGGCCAGGCTGCAGTTGGGGCGAAAGTGCTCATCAAGTGCGTAGGCCACATCACCCTTTTTGCTTTTAAGCATGATGGGCACGATCTGGTCTTTAAAGTAACCGGCCTCGGTCGCGCGCTGGGCACGGTTGTGGCTTTCGACCGCAATCGCGTCCTGCTCTTCACGGCTGATGCCCCATTTGGCGGCGATGTTTTCAGCCGTCACGCCCATGTGGATGTTTTGAAACGGGTCGTGCAGCGCGCCCACCACCATGTCAACCATTTTGGTGTCACCCATGCGGGCACCCCAGCGCATGTTCAGGCTGGCGTAGGGGCCGCGGCTCATGTTTTCAGCGCCGCCGCCAATGGCAATGTCGGCATCACCCAGCAAAATCGACTGGCTAGCCGACACGATGGCCTGCAGGCCCGAGCCGCAAAGCCGGTTGACGTTGTACGCCGGCGTACCTTCACCGCAACCACCATTGATGGCCGCCACGCGCGACAGGTACATGTCTTTGGGTTCGGTGTTCAGCACATGGCCAAACACCACATGGCCCACGTCAGCGCCGTCAACACTGGCGCGGGCCAGCGATTCACGCACCACCGTAGCGGCCAGTTCAGTAGGCGGAATGTCTTTAAGGCTGCCACCGTAGGTACCAATGGCGGTGCGCACAGCGCTGACAAGAACAACTTCACGGGTCATGGGGGTCTCCTGGGTTTGGGGGATCGTCTACGCCGGATGCCAGTCCTGGCGCAGACTATTGACCCGGCACGAGTTATCAATGAACCCGTTCGGGCTGAGCTTGTCGAAGCCTTTCGACAAGCTCAAGGCGAACGGAGTTTAGATTCCGTAATAACTCGTGCCGGATCAATAGCGACATTTTACGGCCAGAGGTTTTAAGGGCTGGGCTCGCGACAGCATGTTATTTGCTATGTTTTTTATAGCTGTATATAGCCGTAATCGTTGGGCATGGCGCACTTTCAGTCATATTTTCAGCTGTTTTGTCCTACGCGGCCTGCTTTTGACTGACTACAGGCGCGTCGCCCTTGTGTAGGGACAGTTGAGGCGTGGCATCGCCAGCAGATGCTTTTCAAACGCAGGAAAACCTCAATGACCCCCAGCAAACGCATTCTCAGGAATATCGCTTCAGATACCGAGGCCACCGGCAAGGGCATGCCTGCGCGCTTGCCGCAAGAGGACCGGACGCGGGTGGGTGCGCCGCACACGCAGCATGATGCTTCTGTTGAGGCCAGCCTGGCGCTGCCGCATGAGCGGGACCAGTCCACAGACATGACGGCGAGCAAGCCTGACCCTGTCATCGAACAGGCTCAACGCGACGTGGATAGCGGTATCAAGGACACCAGCAAGAGTGTCGAAATGAACAGCGCCTACAAAAAGCTCAAATAGCCTGCAAACCGCTACGCACGCTCAGGGAAGGCGCGGTATGGGCGCAAGGCTGGCCGCTGCAGGGAGGCCGGGCGTGGGCCCGAGGCGTTCAGACATCCAGCGCAGCAAGTCAAGCCACATCTGGCGCATTTCGGCATTTAGCGGCGTGCGGGTTGAATTGGGTAGCTCGACAGTGACGACTGGCACGCCTTTGTGCACGCCGCCATAGTTGCCCAAAGAGCCTGGAAAGATGCCTACCTGGTCCAGATACAGCCGGCCCAGGCGCGATGGGGGCACAAACTTGCCACTGGGCGGGCCATCAAAGTCCAGCACGCCGTAGGGCGCATGAATGCTGACTATTAACTGCGGCTTGAAGCGCAGCATCTCATCGTGCAAAAATTTTGACTCGGGCTCTGACAGCGGCTTGGTACCAGGATAACGGCGAGGGTCTTTTTTGGTGCGCTTCTCCCAGTAGGTTTTGGCGTCACGCTGCCAGTTGGGGGTGGGGAAGTTGCGGTTCAAATCAACCCCGCTGGCATTGACGCGCCGCGGCGGGTGACTGAACAGGCCGTCAGGGTTAAGCGCCGGAATAAAGCGCCAATGCACTGACTGCAGACTGTCAGCGGGTGCCTCGCCTGCCAGGCGCAACCAGTGCAGCGCTACCGATGCTGAAGACAGCTCGTCGCCGTGGATGGCGCCGATGACCAGAACCCTTAGCGTAGGGTGCTCGGGCTTGATGTCGCGCAGCCAGAGGGTGCGACCACTGACTGATTTCGCTCCGCTGGCCTGCAGATTTGCGGATTCGCAAAGGGCGCGCTGCACGTTGGGCAGGCGGGCGACAAATTCGTCGCAAGGCGCGGCAGAACGTGCGCTACCAGCGACACAAAACATGGCAAACAAGGTTACTGCAAACCTGCGAAAACTCATGCACAGGAGTTTAACTGTTGCCCCCTGTCGCACGGCGGCGTGGCGCTTGGGGTAAATTAGCGCCATGTTGTCATCCGTCAAAAGCACCGCCGCACCCGCTACCAAGCCTAAGGCTAGAGCGCCGAGTTTTTCAAAGTCAGAATTTCGTGCGTCGCTGGCCATGTTTGCCACGGGTGTCACCATCGTCACCGCGCGCTCGGCCTCGGGTGAACTGGTTGGCCTCACGGCCAACTCGTTTAATTCGGTGTCGCTGAGCCCGCCGCTGGTGTTGTGGAGCCTGTCACAGGCTGCGGGTTCGATGGCTGCACTGAGCCAGGGCTCGCATTACGCCATCAATATTCTGGCGGCCGACCAGAAAGAGCTGGCTGAGCGCTTTGCCGGCAAGCGCGAAGACCGCTGGAACGACGTCCTGTTTACTGAAGGCGGCAGTGGCGCCCCGCTGCTGGCCGGTGCGGCAGCGAGCTTTGAGTGCTTTAACCGCAGCCGCTACGAAGAAGGCGACCACGTGATTTTTGTGGGTGAAGTCGAACGCTGCAGCCACCGCGAAGGCGCTGCGCCGCTGCTGTACCACGGCGGCAAGTTTTACACCGAGCATCCGCTCTGACGGGGTTTCGCTTTTGCAGCGAACACCGGGTTGCCATTTTTGACCATGAGGCTAAAAAAGGGCAATGTGTCGTTAAACCTGTTCACGCCCATCAAAACCATGGGTACACCGCACGAGGTCACGCTGCATGAGTTGCGGATAGAAAGCTTATTTCTGGCAGATGACGCGACAGCAGCGTGGTTCAAGTCAATGGCATGAGCATGTGCCTGATGCCGGCCCAGTACGGCATCGTCAAAGTTACCATCACTGGATGACTTCGCGTAAATCACACCTCGACCTGCTCGCCGTTTCCCTGCTTTTGGCCTGCTGCCTTTTTTGGGGTCTGCAGCAGGTACTCATCAAAGCCACGATTGCCGAGATACCGCCGATGTTTCAGGCGTCGCTGCGCTTGTGGGGTGCGACTGCCTTGCTGTGGCTGTGGTGCCTGGCGCGCGGTGTGCCGCTATTCACCAGTGATGGCTCGCTCAAAGCGGGTTTGCTGGCGGGCAGTTTGTTCGCGGCGGAGTTTGCCTGTATTTACATTGGTCTGCAGTACACCACCGCGTCGCGCCTGACGGTGTTTCTATACACCTCGCCGTTTTGGGTGGCTGTGCTGGTGCCGCTGTGGGTCAAGTCCGAAAAGCTGCAGGGCTTGCAGTGGGCTGGTTTGTTGTGCGCCTTTCTAGGCGTGGTGTTTGCACTGCGCGAGGGCTTTACCGGTAACGGCACTGCCACCTTGCGTGGCGATGTGCTGGCGCTGGCGGCGGGCATGTTGTGGGGGCTGACAACCGTGGTGATTCGTGCGTCTGGCCTGGCCAAAATTTCGGCTGAAAAATTGCTCTTTTATCAGTTGGCTGTCAGTGCGGTGACGTTTCCAATGTTGTCGCTGGCGCTGGGTGAAGTGTGGGTGTGGCAGTTCAGCCCGTTTGCCATCACCTCGCTGTTTTTGCAAACGGTGGTCGGCGCATTTGCCAGTTACCTGGCCTGGATGTGGATGCTGGGCCGCTACCCAGCGACCAAAATTTCAGTGTTTGTGTTTTTAACGCCGCTGTTTGCGCTGCTTTTTGGCGCGCTGTGGCTGAAGGAAAGTGTCACGCTGGGTTTGGTTGCGGCGCTTGGTACGGTGGCAGTTGGGATAGTGCTGGTCAATCGCAAACCTGCAACTGCCTGAACACCGACGTCAAACGCAAA
>JANOCP010000159.1:0-4153 GCA_031412235.1 Polaromonas sp. | reverse complement strand
CTGCTGTTGATGGAAGGCAAACTGCATGAACGTGTGGTCGGCCAGGCTGAAGCCATAGGCGCAGTCGCCAATGCCATCCGCCGTTCACGTTCGGGCCTCTCCGACCCAAACCGCCCGACAGGCAGCTTTCTGTTCCTCGGCCCCACCGGCGTTGGCAAGACCGAACTCTGCAAGGCACTCGCTGGCTTTTTGTTTGACAGCGAAGAGCACCTGGTGCGTGTGGACATGAGCGAGTTCATGGAAAAGCACAGCGTTGCCCGCCTGATTGGTGCGCCGCCGGGCTACGTCGGTTACGAAGAAGGGGGTTATCTGACCGAAGCCGTGCGTCGCAAACCGTATAGCGTGCTGTTGCTCGACGAGATTGAAAAAGCGCACCCCGACGTGTTCAACGTACTGTTGCAGGTGCTGGACGATGGCCGCCTGACCGACGGCCAGGGCCGCACCGTCGACTTCAAGAACACCGTGATTGTGATGACCAGCAATATCGGTTCACCCATCATCCAGAGCATGGTCGGCAAGCCTTATGAGGAGGTCAAGGACGCGGTGACTGACGAGCTTAAAAACTACTTCAGGCCAGAGTTTTTGAACCGCATCGATGAAACCGTGGTGTTCCATGCGCTCGACGCCAAAAATATCGAGTCGATTGCCCGCATACAGCTCAAGGTGCTGATGGCACGCCTCGAAAAGATGGACTTGACGATGGAGGTATCAGAAGCCGCCATTGCCGAGCTGGCCAAGGTTGGTTTTGATCCGGTGTTTGGTGCCAGGCCGCTCAAACGTGCGATTCAGCAGCGGATCGAAAACCCGCTGAGCAAACTGTTGCTTGAAGGGCGCTTTCCGCCCAAGAGCACGATTCCGGTGGATGTGGATCCGATCCAGAACCCCGGGGTGTTCAGCTTTGGCAAAGCGGCGGCTGGCTGAATTTCGGGTTCCTCGCTTCTGTTTGATCCTAATTTAATAGCAGCCTAACACCGTAAAATATGGGCAACGTGGCTATTTCGGCAATAATTGGGCGGATTTGGCGCTATGTGACCAGTGCCAGTCACTTGCCCTGCCGCGTTCGCTCAAGCTTGCTCAAGTCAAAGCCTTTTTTCTCCAGCCTTGCCAAAAGCTCTGCATAGGCTTTTGGGTTGACTTCTGGCGTTCTGGACAAGACCCACAGGTATTCGCGCTTGGGTTCGCTGACGGCTACCAGCTGGTAGTCAGGGTCGAGGTCGATTACCCAGTAGTTACCCCAAACGAATGGAACAAAAGAAAGCCAGGCAGGTGCAAAGCGTACTTCGAGCCGGGGTGAGGCAGCGTCGCCGATTTGCCTGGCTTCGCCCAGAGCTTCGCTGACCTCGCCGTCTTTGGTAACGCAGCGGTTCAGTACGCCCACCTTGCCATTGGGCTGGAGGCTGTAGTTGGCCCTGGTGCCGCTGATGCATTTTTTCTGAAACCAGTTGGGGTATTTGGCGATTTCAAACCAGGTGCCCAGATAGCGCGGAACATCAAGTTTTTCAATGGTCGTCAATGGGCCAGTCGCTTGCTGGGGATCTGCGGCGACTGCGTTGCAGCTACCAATGACCGACAAGCCCAGCAGGGAGCTGATAAAAATACGCTTTAAATACATGCTTTATTTCCAAATGTCATGAATATCGCCAATGTTTGGGCGATCTGAAAATCCGTTGCGGGTCAATCGTGCCACAAGCGGATACACCCTGTGGATACACCTCGTTTATCCCGCGAAACTCCCTGGCGCGAAATAGGCCAGGTGCCGAAAAAAATACTGGAATCGTCCTACAGCAGCCCTGCCTGGCCGGGCCTAGCATGGCTTTCATGACGCAGACCCGAATGCTTACTACCTTGCGCGTGCCCGCAGCAGCACTTGCTTGCCTGGCGATGTGTTCGGTCGCGGGCGCGCAGCCGAAGGCGGTGGGAAATGCTGCCCCCGCACTCTCGTCAGTGACCGTTAGCGCCAAGGCAAACCGCGACCCGGTTGAAAAGTCTTACCGCAAGATGATTCGGGGCATGGATCTTTTTGAGGCGCAGCGCAGCCTGTCGCCGAATGGTTTGCTGCGCTTCAAGCTGCTGCCGCGCAAGCGCGATACCGACATGAACAGCATTGAGCTTGAAGTTTTGGGCTCGACGATTGATTTTGCGGTGCCCATTGCGCCGGATCACACCTTTACCCTGGCGCGAAACCCGCAAGCCTTTGCCGAAGATGCGCAGGTCACGCCAAACCGAAAAGCCCAAAGCATGACGTGGCGCACCGAGATACGCACGCCGGGCCTGCCGCCCCATACCCGCCGCCTTGGGGACCTGCGGCTGGAATGCCGTGTGGGGATGGAGGCCGGCCTGGTGTCCAATAGCAGCAACATTGTTGGGCGGCTTACGCAGGCAGTACTGAACACGCCAGCTTATTGCGACAAAAAGGCACCGCTGTACCTGTTTTTTGCAGACCAGCCGCTTTTCAGTGTTGCCCTGGCAGCTGGGCAGCGCAGGGAGGTGCTGGCTATCGACAGGCTGTATGCCTCAGCCAGCGACGATATGGGTTTGAAAGACGACCTGCCGTATTGCGATTGCGAGGTTTTGCTTGACCGTACCTATGTTTTGCCGCTTGGCGATATGAGCTGGCCTGACGACACATTGGTCGAGTTTGAATACATGGACGATCCGCGATGAGCCGCCTTCCTTCTTTTGTCATACGACGTTTTTTGGTCAGCATGATTTGCGTGGTCTGGCTCGCCGGTTGTGCCGGTAATGCGGGATTGTTTAATGACGAGGAGGCTCCCCCACCTTTTCGCGATCAGCGCATGTCGATGCAGAACGCGAGCGATGCCATCGTTACAGGCAAATCAACTCAGGCAGATGTAATGGCGGCGCTGGGGCCCGCTACGGTTGTCAGGTTTGACAGTGCTTACGAGGTGTGGGTTTACCGCGGCAAGACATCAAAAGCTGAAGCGCCAGGTGCAGAATTTGTCATCTTGTTTGCGCCCTCAGGCATTGTCAAAAAGACCAGGATTCGGCTCGCACCAGAAAGGCCTGCAGTCTAGGGGCGCTTGGGTATATTGAGCCCGGCAGCAACAGCAGTGCGCGCGACAAAGGCAGCAAGCACGCGCTGCACGTTCGCAAAATCTGCAAAGCCCACCAGATCACCGGCCTCATAAAACCCGACCAGGTTGCGCACCCAGCCAAAAGTGGCAATGTCTGCAATGGTGTAGTTTTCACCCATGATCCAGGCGCGACCTTCAAGCCGCTGGTCAAGCACGCCTAGCAGCCGCTTTGACTCGGCCACATAGCGGTCACGCGGGCGCTTGTCTTCATAGTACTTACCGGCAAACTTGTGAAAGAAACCGAGCTGGCCAAACATCGGCCCAATGCCGCCCATTTGCCACATCAGCCATTGAATTGTCTCGTAACGCGCGGCGGCGTCTTGCGGCATGAATTTGCCGGTTTTTTCGGCCAGGTAAATCAGGATGGCACCCGACTCGAACAGCGCCAGCGGTTTGCCGCCTGGGCCATTCGGGTCAAGAATCGCCGGGATTTTATTGTTGGGGCTCAGCGATATGAATTCTGGCGTTAGCTGGTCGTTTTTGCCAAAGTCGACCAGATGCGGCTCGTAGGGCAGGCCGGTCTCCTCCAGCATGATCGACACCTTCACCCCGTTGGGCGTAGGCAGTGAATAAAGCTGGATGCGCTCAGGGTGTTGGGCGGGCCATTTCCGGGTAATAGGGAAGGAGAATAGTTCGGTCATGGGTTAAAGATGGGTTGCAGGACCAATAAAGGCAGGCTTCAACCCGAATGTAGCCCAGGCGGCTAACCTGTGCCCGCGTGCGTGCGCGCGGCCAGGCACAACGCCCACTGCGCGCGGTGGTCGGCTGAATGCAGATAAACGCACATCACAAGGGAACAAGCAAAGGCATATACCGTTTTGCCGCCTTGCCTTTATGTGAAGCTACATCCACCTGCATGCGGTTTCAGCCCTGTGCAGCGTCACCGTGAACGGCACTGTCATGCGCGTCTTCAAGGCTCTCACTGTCCATCACTGCAATTTCGGCGTACTGCACAGCGTTGAGCTGGTGACGATAGGCCAGGTAAGCCTGGTGGGCGTTGGTCTCGTCGTCGCCCTCGTCGTCGGCCACTGCTGCGGCAAGATGATGTTTGGCAGCGG
>JANOCP010000158.1:0-5190 GCA_031412235.1 Polaromonas sp. | reverse complement strand
CGCTTGAGCTCACCAATAAACTGCTCCAGCAACTTGCGAAAGGGCAGGGCCTGGCCCGCCAGCTCGGTGTATTCGTCAATCAGCGATGTGCCCAGCAGGCTTTTGAGCGAGCGCATGAGCCGGCCCTCATGGCCGCTCAGGTAGTCGTTAACCGCAGCGCGGCCGTAGCTTGGGTGAAGGTCTTCGGCATGAAAAAAAATCACTGATGGCAGGGTCGGTTTGCCGTCCTCCAGCGCGAGCAGGGCAGACTGCCCCGGGCGGCTCCAGCCTACGGTGGAGTTGGAGGTCCCGAAGTCGAGGCCGCATGAATCAGGATGCATGATGAATTGGAAAAAAGCGAAAAAAGCGAAAAAAGCGAAAATAGGAAAGCTTGAGACTTTAATGGACTTGTGCTGACCCGCTGTATGTGGGGCCGGGACTGGCCGTATGGCCAGACAGCAGGATGCTTGATCCTGTGCGGTATGTAAATTGCAAAAACCCTGCGCTTTGATGCGGCTGGCGCATCAAAAAAGAGGCTTATTTCAGCAATGGCATGTCAAGGGTGACCAGCGCCGGTCCGTCACGGGTGGCAGCCAGCATGACCTGGCGGGGTGTAGCTGACTTCAGGACCAGTCCTTCTTCAACAACACTGCCAACGCGAAAAGGTTTGGCCGGCTTGCCGTCAATCGCAATCAGCGCAGCACCGCCACCAGGCGAGCCGGCTATCACGCCCTGCAGAGTAAAACGGCTGGCAAGGCTGACCTGCGGCGCGGCAGAGGGCGCTGTAACGCCCAGCACACGGGCCAGGGCCAGGGGATCAATAACGGTCGCTGCAGCGGTTTGCGGTGCAGCGGTTGTCGGGCCGCGCCCCGATGACAGGCGCAGACCCCAATACAGCGCGCTGCCCGCAGCCAGCGCCCACACCATGAGGGTAATGGCCCGCAGGCCCCATTTGCTTTGTGAAACTGTCACCATGCACAGATTATGATGGAAGCAAAACCTCTCCAACCCATGCACTTCATGACTCATTTCAAACTTTTTGCACGTCGCGGCCTGCAGGCCGGTTTCACACTCATTGAGCTGATGGTGGTGCTGGTCATTATTGGCGTGTTGGCCGCATTGATTGTGCCGAACGTGCTTGACCGCGCCGATGATGCACGCGTGATGGCCGCACGCACTGATGTGAACAACCTGATGCAGGCCGTCAAGCTGTACAAGCTCGACAACCAGCGCGCACCCACGGCCGAACAGGGTTTACAGGCGCTGATTGCAAAACCGACCAGCGGCCCGATTCCAGGCAACTGGAAGCCCTACCTCGAAAAGCTGCCGAATGACCCATGGGGTCGCCCCTACCAGTACCTCAATCCTGGTGTGAAGGGTGAAGTCGATGTCATGTCGCTGGGTGCTGACGGGCAGGCTGGTGGCGAAGGTAAAAACGCGGACGTTGGAAGCTGGCAGTAGGATGTGGCCCCCACGGTCGTTCACTTCGTGTAACTCCCTGCCCCCCGAGGGGGCCGCTGCGCCTGTGGCCCGGCAAAGCCGGTTCCACGGCCCCTGCTTGAAGGGGGCATAGCTGTTTTCACCCAGTCGTCACTGGCAACCACCGAGCGCAGGCTTCACCTTGCTGGAGCTTCTGGTCGTCATCACCATCATGGCCATGGCCACGGCTGGCGTGAGCCTTGCGCTGCGCGACAGCTCTGAAACCGCGCTGGAGCGTGAAGCCCAAAGGCTGGCTGTACTGTTCGAATCGGCTCGTGCGCAATCACGCGCCAGCGGTGTGCCGGTGTACTGGCAAACCACGCCAGAAGGATTTCGTTTTGACGGCCTTGCCGACCAGGCGCTGCCCAGCCGCTGGCTGACCGAAGGAACGCAGGTGCGCGGCATCAATCGCGTGCAGTTGGGGCCTGAGCCCATTATTGGCCCGCAGGTCATCGAGCTGGCCAGTGCAAACCAGAATGTCAACCCTGCAAGTCCCCAGGCCTTGCGCACACTACGGGTAGGCACTGATGGTCTTCGACCCTTCGCGGTTCAAACCATGGGGCAACCGTGAGGCAATATCTTCGCCTGCAGGGCCCAGCACGCTCAAGCCTGGGCTTCACCCTGATTGAAGTACTGGTCGCGCTGAGCATTGTGGCTATCGCCTTACTCGCCGGCCTGCAAGCCACCAGTGCCCTGACCAGCAATGCGTTGCGCCAGTCGGATGTCATGCTGGCGCATATCTGCGCTGAAAACGAGCTCGTCAAAACCCGGCTTTCGCGCCAGATGCCCGGTGTGGGTGACACCGTAACGGCCTGCGAGCAGGCGGGGCGCACCCTGCAGGTGACGCTGTCGGTGCGGCCTACGCCCAACCCTGAATTTCGGCGTGTGGATGCGCAGGTCAGCGATGGTGCTGCCTCCATATTGCAGATAGCGACAGTAGTAACACGCTATTGATATGGCCCCCACCCTTGTCGCTTCGCGTACTACGCTGCCCCCCGAGTGGGCTAATTTTCCTGGGGGCGGCCCGTCGGAAAATTGCGTGCTGCCCGAAACGAACAAAACAAGGCAGGGCGGTTTCACGCTAATCGAGTTGCTGGTCGCCATCACCATCATGGCCTTGCTGGCAATTTTGAGCTGGCGCGGCCTTGACGGTATGGCGCGTGCGCAGACCCAGACGAGCCAGCGAGCCGACGAGGTGCTGACTTTGCAGGCCGGGCTGGCGCAGTGGAAAGTTGACCTGGACGCATTGACGCAGACACCGCAGGTCAACAGCCTGGATTGGGATGGCAGGGTACTGCGCCTGACGCGCCGTACATCGTCACCCGGTGAGGGTCTGCAGGTGGTTGCCTGGACGCGGCGCGCCGATGCTGGCGGGCAATGGTTGCGCTGGCAGTCGCCGGTCGTGCGGACATTGAGTGGCTGGACCGAGGCCTGGAGCCGCGCAAGCGTATGGGCGCAAAACGCGAGCACCGAGGACCGCGCCCGTGAGGTGCCGGTAGTACCCCTTGAAGACTGGCAAATTTTTTACTTTCGCGGTGATGCCTGGACTAACCCGCTGTCCAGCGATGCCGGTCAGGCCCCTGTTGCCAGCACACCAGCCGGTACGCCGACGGCCGCTGCGACCGGCGTAGTCCAGACCGTCGTGCCTGAAGGCATACGCCTTGTCTTGACCTTGCCTGCTGGCCCTGCAATCAGCGGAAAAATCACCCTCGACTGGGTACGCCCGACCATAGGCGGTGACAAGTCATGACCTTGTCAGATCGAATTCCCAGGGCGCGTCGCCAGGCTGGTGCAGCACTTCTTGCCGCGATGCTGACGGTGACCCTGGTCGCCACCTTTGCCGCAGCCGCGTTGTGGCAGCAGTTTCGCAGTGTTGAGGTCGAGGGGGCCGAGCGTATTCGTGTGCAATCAGGCTGGATTCTTACCGGCGCGCTGGACTGGGCGCGATTAATCCTGCGCGAAGACGCGCGCTCTGGCGGGGCGGATCATCTGGCCGAGCCCTGGGCGGTACCGCTAAATGAGGCGCGTTTGTCGAGCTTTTTGGCAGTGGACAAAACAGTTACCGACACCGGCAATGAGCGCGATGCTTTTTTGTCTGGCCAGGTCAGCGATTTGCAGGCGCGGCTTAACGTGACAAACCTCATTGACGGCGCTACCTTGTCCGAACCCGCACTCAACAGCTTTGCCCGCCTGTTTGATTTGCTGGGCCTGCCGGCTGAACAGCTCAAGACGCTTTCTGACCAGATGCTGAAAGCTTCGCGCGCAGCAGTCGCCGCGCCTGATGCAACATCGCCGCAAAATCCCCTGATGCCGCAGCGGGTAGACCAACTCGGCTGGCTCGGCCTGGCACCGGATGCGCTGGTCTTGCTTTCACCCTACATCACGCTATTGCCTCAGCGCACGCCCGTTAACCTGAACACTGCCAGCGCCGAAGTCATTTACGCCTCTACGCCAGACCTTGAGCTGGTTGATGCACAAAAACTGGTGGCTGCCCGGGAGCGCAACCATTTTCGTAGTCTGGCAGAAGCGAGTCAGCAAGTTGGCGGGACGGCGGTGCGCTTTGACGAAGGGCGGCATTCAGTGGCGTCCCGGTTTTTTGAGGTGCGCGGGCGCTTGCGGCTTGACCAGGTGATCGTTCAGGAACGCTCGGTGCTGCAGCGCGACGGCCTGAATGTACGTACCTTGTGGCGCGACAGGGGTGTGGTCACCGATGTTGCTGTGCCTGTGCCGGGCAGCGCCCCGCGTTCATGATGGCGTCAAGCTTGATCTCGCGCGTCGCTGCGGCAAAACGCTCACCTACAATGACCCAAAAATCCGCGCCATGAGCATACTGATCATTTGTTTACCCCCTGCCGCGCATAGTGCAGCAAGCTCTTACGAGTATGCGCTGACGCCTGATGGCCGTACGTTGACGGATCATGCGGCTGTGCCGGCCGCCCTTTTGCCTTCTGCGGAGCGCGGCGGAGAAGTGCTCGCGGTACTGCCGGCCAGCCAGATGTCATGGCATTCGATTGAATTACCCAAGGGCATAAGTGCTGGCTCGCCCCGTTTGCGCGCCATTCTTGAAAACCTGCTTGAAGACCGCTTGCTTGACGAACCCGGCCAATTGCACCTTGCCCTTGCGCCCGGTGCGGCAAGTGGTGCGCCGGTTTGGGTCGCCGCCTGTGACCGTGCATGGTTGCGCGGGCACTTGCAGGCACTCGAAGTCGCCGGCAGGCCCGTCACCCGCATCGTGCCGGAGTTTGCACCGGAAACCGGGGCCCTGCAGTTACACATAGTGGGCGAGGCCGATTTGCCATTCATGGTGCTGACTGGCCAGGACGTGAGCGGCGTGATGTTTTTGCCACTGGGCAGTGCGGGCCTGGCTCTTATTCCGGCAATTCCCGATACCGACGACGAAATGCTGACATTGGCCGAGCCCGCTGTGGCCGCGCTGGCCGAGCAGCTTTTGCAGCGCAAGGTGTGTTTGCTGACGCGTCAGCAGCGCTGGCTGGATGCCTCGCGCTCGCCCTGGGACCTGGCGCAGTTTGATTTCACCAATACCAGCCGCACCCGCACCGTCAAACGCCTGTCCAGCGTGGGTCGTGAAATCTGGCAGGCACCGGGCTGGCGACCTGCAAGATGGGGCGCTGCGGTTTTGGTGCTGGCTAATTTGCTGGGCCTCAATGCCTGGGCCTGGAAAGAACAATCAGCATTGCAGGCGCGCCGCAAGGCCATTGAAAGCACCTTGAC
>JANOCP010000157.1:0-17270 GCA_031412235.1 Polaromonas sp. | reverse complement strand
GGCGATAACGTGTCAATCACCGTCAAGCTGATCAATCCGATCGCCATGGAAGAAGGCCTGCGCTTTGCTATCCGTGAAGGTGGCAAGACCGTTGGTGCTGGCGTTGTTGCAAAAATAATTGCTTAAGGACACATCATGGCCACCAAGCAAAAAATCCGTATCCGCCTCAAAGCGTTTGACTACAAACTGATTGACCAGTCAGCCGCTGAAATCGTTGACACCGCCAAGCGCACCGGTGCGATTGTCAAGGGCCCCGTGCCGTTGCCAACCCGCATGAAGCGCTTCGACATCCTGCGTTCGCCCCACGTCAACAAGACGAGTCGCGACCAGCTGGAAATCCGTACGCACCAGCGGCTGATGGACATCGTTGACCCGACGGATAAAACCGTTGACGCCTTGATGAAGCTCGATCTGCCTGCTGGCGTGGATGTCGAAATCAAGCTGCAGTAAACCTGGCCAGCCTGGGTGGTGGGTAAAAACCAACGCCAAGGCTGTCAAAAAACACGTGTAATCGCGCATGGTTGCCATTCTCGGCGCTGTGCGCTATACTCTTGGGCTGTCCCCAACATGCTCTGCATGCTGGGTGCAGTTTTATTAACAGTCTTTCACATAAAAACGTCTGCGGCCAATTGAAGTCGCAGCGGTGGAAGTTACGAAAGAACAAATCATGAGTCTGAGCAACTCCCTAGGGTTGCTGGGCCGCAAGGTTGGCATGATGCGTCTGTTCACCGATGACGGGGATACTGTTCCTGTTACGGTGGTAGATGTGTCCAACAACCGTGTGACCCAGGTTAAAACCGAAGCAAATGACGGCTATAGTGCACTACAAGTTGCATTTGGTTCGCGCAAAGCATCGCGTGTGACCAAGCCGGCCGCCGGCCACCTTGCGAAAGCAGGCGTTGAGGCTGGTGAAATCCTGAAAGAATTCCGCGTGACGGCGGACGTCGCAGGTAAATATGCCGCCGGTACTGTTGTGCCTGCTGCTGACGTGTTTGCAGTTGGCCAGATGGTGGATGTGCAGGGCACTTCCATTGGTAAAGGCTTTGCTGGCACCATCAAGCGTCACAAAATGAGCTCGCAGCGCGCGTCGCACGGTAACAGCCGTTCGCACAACGTTCCTGGCTCCATTGGTATGGCGCAGGATCCTGGCCGTGTGTTTCCTGGTAAACGCATGACGGGCCACCTGGGCGATGTCACCAAAACGACGCAAAACCTGAACATCGTGCGTATTGACGAAGCCCGTCAGTTGCTGATGATTCGTGGTGCTGTGCCTGGTTCAAAGGGTGGTTTTGTCACGGTTCGCGCCGCGATCAAGGCCAAGCCAGTAGCAGAAAAAGGAGCGAACTAATGCAGGTCGAACTCCTGAATGACCAGGGTCTGGTTTCGTCCAAAGTGGACGTGCCTGATACCGTATTTGGTCGCGAATACAACGAAAGCCTGATTCACCAGGTGGTCGTGGCCTTTCAGGCCAACGCCCGCCAGGGAACCCGGGCTCAAAAAGACCGTGAGCAGGTCCGTCACTCGACCAAGAAGCCTTTTAAACAAAAAGGTACGGGTCGTGCGCGTGCTGGTATGACGTCTTCGCCACTGTGGCGCGGCGGCGGTCGTATCTTCCCGAATATGCCTGACGAGAACTTCACACAGAAGATCAACAAAAAGATGTATCGCGCCGGAATGGCGTCGATCTTCTCCCAGCTGGCGCGCGAAGGCCGCCTGTCTGTGGTTGATTCGCTGACGGTTGACTCACCAAAAACCAAAGTTCTGGCTGACAAGTTCAAGGCCATGAACCTGAGCTCCGTACTGGTCATTGCCGATGTGGTCGACGAAAACCTTTACCTTGCCTCGCGCAATCTGGTGAATATCCTGGTGGTTGAGCCGCGTTACGCCGATCCGGTGTCACTGGTTCACTACAAAAAGGTTTTGGTTACCAAGGCTGCCATGGACCAACTCAAGGAGATGTTCGCATGAGCGTCCGTAACCCAACTTCTTCCAAACTCAAATTCGACGAAGGTCGTCTGATGCAGGTTCTGGTTGCGCCCATCGTGTCTGAAAAAGCCACGATGATCGCAGACAAGACCAATGCCGTGACCTTCAAGGTGCTGCAGGACGCTACCAAATTTGAAATCAAGGCTGCAGTGCAGTTGATGTTCAAGGTGGATGTTCAGTCAGTAGCTGTTTTGAACATCAAGGGCAAGACCAAGCGCTTTGGCAAATCTGTGGGCCGTCGGGATAACATCCGTAAAGCCTACGTGACGCTCAAGCCCGGTCAAGAGATCAACCTCGGCGGGGAGGCTGCGTAATCATGGCTGTCATTAAAATGAAACCCACATCACCCGGCATGCGCGGGATGGTGAAGATATCGCGTGACCACCTGCACAAGGGTGAGCCTTACGCGCCGCTGCTGGAGCCACAATTCCAGAAAGCCGGCCGTAACAACAACGGTCATATCACGACCCGTCACAAAGGCGGCGGTCACAAGCACCACTACCGCGTGGTGGACTTCAAGCGCAACAAGGACGCGATTCCAGCGAAAGTTGAGCGCGTTGAGTACGACCCCAACCGTACCGCCCACATTGCACTGATCTGCTACGCCGACGGTGAGCGCGCCTACATCATTGCCCCTCGCGGCCTTGAAGTTGGTGCAACCATCCTGAGCGGTTCGGAAGCGCCGATTCGCGTCGGTAACACGCTGCCGATCCGCAACATCCCGGTCGGCTCGACGATCCACTGCATCGAGATGCAAATCGGCAAAGGCGCGCAGATCGCACGCTCTGCCGGTACATCTGCAACGCTGCTGGCCCGTGAAGGTACTTATGCCCAGGTGCGCATGCGCTCCGGTGAAGTCCGCAAGATCCACATCGAATGCCGCGCCACCATCGGTGAAGTTGCCAACGAAGAACACAGCCTGCGCCGTCTCGGCAAGGCCGGTGTGAAACGCTGGATGGGTATTCGCCCAACCGTTCGCGGTGTGGTCATGAACCCGGTCGATCACCCACACGGTGGCGGCGAAGGCAAGACCGGCGAAGGCCGTCACCCAGTCGATCCATGGGGTAACCTGACCAAAGGCTACCGTACCCGCAACAACAAGCGCACGCAAGTGATGATTGTTTCGCGTCGCAAGAAGTAAGGTTAAGCCATGACACGTTCGCTCAAAAAAGGTCCCTTTGTTGACCATCATCTGGTAGCCAAGGCTGATAAAGCCGTTACCAACAAAGACAAAAAGCCGATCAAGACCTGGTCGCGCCGCTCCATGATCCTGCCCGAGTTCATCGGCTTGACCATCGCCGTGCACAACGGCAAGCAGCACGTCCCTGTTTACATCAC
Organism: Polaromonas sp.; assembly: GCA_031412235.1. Taxonomy (GTDB): domain Bacteria; phylum Pseudomonadota; class Gammaproteobacteria; order Burkholderiales; family Burkholderiaceae_C; genus Polaromonas. The sequence goes on along the minus strand of JANOCP010000157.1, from coordinate 13,946 downwards.
CGATCAAATGGTTGGCCACAAGCTGGGCGAGTTTGCACTCACCCGGACTTTCAAAGGTCATCCGGCTGACAAAAAAGTTGTGAGAAAGTAAGGAAAAGACCATGGAAACACGTGCAACCCTCCGGGGCGTTCGTCTGTCGGTCGACAAGGGCCGTCTGGTCGCTGATTTAATCCGCGGTAAAAAAGTGGATCAAGCGCTCAACATCCTGACCTTCACGCAGAAAAAAGCGGCTGGAATCATCAAGAAGGTGGTTGAGTCCGCCATCGCCAACGCTGAACATAACGATGGCGCTGACATCGACGACTTGAAGGTTAAAACCATCTACGTCGAACAGGGCGCTACGCTCAAGCGTTTCTCGGCGCGCGCCAAAGGCCGCGGTAACAGCATCAGCAAGCCCACGTGCCATGTGTACGTGGTGGTTGGCAACTAAGGCAGGACCATGGGACAAAAAATCAACCCAACAGGCTTTCGCCTTTCCGTCAGCCGCAACTGGTCAAGCCGCTGGTATGCCAGCAACCGTGACTTCGCCGGCATGCTGGCTGAAGACATCAAGGTTCGTGAATACCTCAAGGCCAAGCTCAAGAACGCTGCGGTTTCGCGCGTCCTGATCGAACGCCCCGCCAAAAATGCACGTATCACGATTTTCTCGGCACGTCCGGGTGTTGTGATCGGCAAAAAAGGTGAGGATATCGAGAACCTCAAGAAAGAACTGAGCCGCCAGCTGGGCGTGCCGGTCGCCGTGAACATTGAAGAAGTTCGCAAGCCTGAAATTGATGCCAAGCTGATCGCTGACAGCATCACCCAGCAGCTTGAAAAACGCATCATGTTCCGCCGCGCGATGAAGCGCGCCATGCAAAACGCCATGCGTCTGGGTGCTCTGGGCATCAAGATCATGTCGTCTGGCCGCCTGAATGGTATTGAAATCGCCCGTTGTGAGTGGTATCGCGAAGGTCGCGTACCCCTTCACACCCTGCGCGCCGATATTGACTACGGCACTTCTGAAGCCAAGACCACCTATGGTGTGATCGGCGTCAAGGTCTGGGTCTACAAAGGCGATACGCTGGGCCGCAATGATGCGCCAGGAGCCAGGATGGTTGAAGTTGCGGACGAAGAGCGCAAGCCACGCGGCCCGCGTCGCGATGCACGTCCTGGTGAGCGCCCAGGTTCTGACCGTCCCGCTCCCCGCGGCGCCCGTCCTCCGGCGCGTGGCGCCATGGGTACCAGTAGTGCACCCGCTGATGGCAGCGATAAGCCGGCCGAAGCTACCCCCGGTAGCGCCGACCCGAAAACCACCGTTAAGCGCGTCCGTAAAGCCGCGCCAGCTGCAGCAGCTGACGGTGCCAAGACTGAGTAATCAGTCAGAATAACGGAGAATTTAAATGCTGCAACCCGCTCGTAGAAAATACCGCAAAGAGCAAAAAGGCCGTAACACCGGTGTCGCCACACGAGGAAACTCAGTGGCTTTCGGTGACTTCGGTCTCAAATGCACTGACCGCGGCCGTCTGACGGCCCGTCAAATTGAAGCCGCACGTCGTGCGATTTCCCGTCACGTCAAACGTGGCGGCCGTATCTGGATTCGTGTCTTCCCTGACAAGCCAATTTCCCAAAAGCCTGCTGAAGTGCGTATGGGTAACGGTAAAGGTAATCCAGAGTATTACGTGGCTGAAATCCAGCCTGGCAAGATCGTCTTTGAAATCGTCGGTGTGCCTGAAGAACTTGCACGTGAAGCGTTTCGCCTGGCATCTGCCAAGCTGCCGCTGCGCACCACGTTCGTCAGCCGCATGATCGGCCAGTGATCAGGAGAATGAAGAAATGAACACTACTGAACTGCGCCAAAAAGATGTTGCCGGTTTGAAAACGGAAGTCAAAGAGCTGCAAAAAGCCCACTTTGGCCTGCGTATGCAAAAAGCCACGCAACAACTCAACAACACCGCAACGCTGCGTTCTACGCGTCGTTCCATCGCTCGGGCCAAAACCATTTTGGCCGAGACCGTTGCCAAGCAAGGAGCCAAATGATGACTGAAGTAACTGCTGCAGTTAAGAAGTCCCTCAAGCGCACCTTGATCGGCAAGGTTGTGAGCGACAAACGCGCCAAGACCGTCACGGTGCTGGTCGAGCGTCGTGTCAAGCACGAGCTCTACGGCAAGATTGTGTCTCTGTCTTCCAAGTACCACGCCCATGACGAAAAGGGCGAGTACAAGACCGGTGACGTGATCGAAATTACCGAAAGCCGTCCTATCTCCAAAACCAAGAACTGGGTTGTGACCCGTTTGGTCGAAAAGGCAGCCTCGGTTTAAGTTGTACCCCTGATTCAAATCAGGTACAACCAGATTCAGGGCCTTGCTTGCAAGGTCTTTAAGAAACGGCTCACAATGTGGGCCGTTTTTGTTCTTCCTGACCTATTTGCCAATAAATTCTCACCCAACCGGAGCATCCCATGATCAAAGTAGGCGACACCCTTCCTTCCACTACCCTGATGGAGTTTTCAGAGGTAGAAGGTGAGGGTTGTAGCATTGGCCCCAACGCGGTTGATGTGGCCAAAGCTACTGCCGGCAAAACTATTGCGTTGTTTGCCCTGCCAGGCGCATTTACGCCCACCTGCTCTGCCAAGCATGTGCCCGGCTATGTTGAAAGCTTTGCCGATTTCAAGGCTGCCGGTGTTGACGAGATTTGGTGTGTCAGCGTGAATGACGCGTTTGTCATGGGTGCATGGGCGCGTGACCAGAAAACTGATGGCAAGGTACGCATGTTGGGCGACGGTAGTGCCGCTTTTGCCCAAGCCACTGGCTTGACGCTGGACCTGAGCGCGCGCGGCATGGGCCTGCGCAGCAACCGTTATTCAATGCTGGTCAAGGACGGCAAGGTCGCGAGCCTGAATGTCGAAGCTCCGGGCAAGTTTGAGGTCAGCGATGCGGCTACCTTGCTGGCGCAGGCCAAAGCTTGAGGCGATTGACTTGCGTAAAAGGCCACCCGCTCTGCTGGGGTGGCTTTTGTATGGAGCGCTACTAATTTAATAGCAAGCTACACCCAATATCATTGGGCTCCAGGCATATTCGGTTCATAAATTGACCTTCAGGTAGTGCGCGCCGGCTATTGGGTTATGGTAGTAGGGCGGTATGTCTTCAAAACCAAGATCTGTGTACAGCGCCCTGGCCGATTCCATGTCGCTCAGCGTGTCTAGCAGCAGATGATGGTAGCCTGCCACCCTTGCAGCATCGATGGCAGCTTCGGCCAGTTGGCGGCCTAGGCCAAAGCGCCGAAACGGTTTGCGCACATACAGGCGCTTCATTTCGCAGGCATTCGGATAGTCGCTGGAATGAAGGGGGCGCATCGCGCAGCAACCTGCAATGTCTCCGTCAATTAGCGCCAGTAGCAGCGCTCCGTGCGGACTCGCATAGTCTCCGGGCAAACCGGCCAGCTCGGCGTCAAAGTTCTGGAAGCACAGGTCCACGCCCGACTGCGCAGCATACTCCTGAAAAATGGAGCGCGTGGCATCCAGCTGGGCGGGTGAAGCCGGCGTCGACACCTGTACAAGGGGCATGGGGCGCAGCGGGTGTGTGAGGCAGGCAGCAACAGGGCTGCCCGGGCGTGAACTACTGCTTGATTGCCTCGACCTGGATCGTGACCTTGATGTCGTCAGCGGTCGCGCGGTTGGCCAATCCCCAGTTGATGTCGAACTGACTGCGCTTGACGATGGTTTCAAAGTCGCCGCCGCAGACTTCCCGCTTCAGGCTAGGATGTTCGAAACAGTTGAAAGCAGTCGCCTTGAGCACCGCTGGCTGAGTTTTCCCGCGAATGGTCAAGTTGCCGGCCACCTCGGTCACCTTGTCGCCTTCGAACTTGAACCTGTCACCTACGAACCGTGCAGTCGGGTGGTTGGCTGTATCGAAAAAGTCAGGGCTCTTCATGTGGTTGTTGAAGGGCGCAACTCCAGTGTGGATTGAGTTCATATCGAGAACGATGTCTGCCTTACCCGTCTTTCCGGCCTTGTCCAGCGTGATCTCGCCATCGGTCTTTTCCCACTGCCCACGACTTGTTGATGTGCCGAAGTGCTTGGCTTCCCAGATCGTGCGGGTGTGATTGGGATCGATCTTGTAGGTTGCGGATTGTGCCCAAGCATTGCCAGCGAAAATTCCAAAAACGGCGGTTGCCACAAGTAAGTGCTGATTCATCGATTTCTCCTTGGTATAAATGGTGCTAAAAAAGTTGCCTGGGGGCAGTCAAGGCTACAGGCCAGTCACTGCCAGTTTGAACTTCACCTGCACATCCCCGGCGACGATGGATGTGTCGGCCCAATCGCCCTCGCCAATCTTGAAATCCCCGCGCTTGATCGTGAAGCTACCTTGGGCCACGGACACGGCGCCTGTCTTTGCGAGCGTCACTGGAATCGACAACGGTTTTGAGATACCTTTGATGCTGAGGTTCCCTGTAACATCGAATTTTCCGGCGCCAGCCGCCTTGATGCCGGTCGAGGTGAATGTTGCGGTCGGAAATTTGGCGATGCCAAACCACTCGGCCTTCTTCAATTCCTTGATCGTGTCAGCGTCCCCCACCACCGCCGTGGAAAGATCGATCGACAGATTGATTTTCCCGGCCTCGGGCTTGGCGGGATCAAAGCCAACTTGGCCGTCGAACTTGCCGAACTTGCCATCCAGAGGCACACCCATCTGCTTGACGATGAAGCTAATCTCGCTTTGCGCAGGTACTAACTTCTGCTGGGCCTGAGAGGTTGAGCATGCAAGTGCAAGAAGGGCAACGACGAGGAGAGTTTTCATACCGCCAGATTATGCATTGCCTGAACGAGTAGGCTTCATTCGGTACAAGAGGCCGTCCCTGTCGAAAAAATGGTGTTTTATAACCGCTGCAAGATGCAGCGCGACCAACGCTGCCAATCCATAAGCAAGAAGCCGGTGAAGCAGCTTGAACTGGTCGGCCAGCTCGGTATCACGGCCGACCAAATCGGGAAGCGGAAGCACACCAAAGTAGACCACTGGAAATCCCGCAGCCGAGCTGTAAGCCCAGCCCGCTAGTGGAATCGCAAAGAACAGCCCATACATCGCCCCGTGGCTGGCTCGCGCCGAATACGCTTGCCATGACGGCATCGGCAGCTCCGCAGGAGGACGATGGCTCAGCCGCCACAACAGGCGCAGAGCCGACAGGGTCAAAATGGAAATACCAGCCCATTTGTGCCAATTGAACTGCTTGACGCGACCCGGCGAGAAGGGCAGGTCGACCATGTAGACACCGAAGGACAGTTGCGCCACGATCAGCAGCGCCAGAAGCCAGTGCATGACTATCGCCGTGGTGGTGTAACGCAGGGTTGTGGACATAGAAGGCGACCGGTCAGTTCAGGCTGGATAAATTTTAGTCGCGAATCAAGCTTTTTGTTCGAGCAATCGCTCGATCAGCCGGTCCAGGTCGGCGAAGTCGGGTTCCCCCACATAGCGCTTGACGATTCGGCCACGCTTGTCGACGATGTAGGTGGTCGGTGTCAGCTGCACATCGCCCCAGGCTTTGGCCACTGTACCTGTGTTGTCGATGGCTACCTTGAAGGGCAGCTTGCGGGTTTCTGCAAAGTTGACAACATAGCTGGGCGGGTCGTAGCTCATGGCGACAGCGATCGTGTCGTAACCCTGTGACTTGAATTTGTTGTAGGTTGCGACGAGCTTGGGCATTTCTGCCACACAGCTGACGCAGCTCGTGGCCCAAAAATTGACCAGAGTAACTTTGCCCATCAGGTCAGCCGTGGTTTGCTTGCTGCCATCAAGCAACACAAAGGTCGAATTAGGCGCGGCCTGCACACCGCTGCACCCGTACAAACCCGCTACGCTTGCGCCGCAAAGTGCAACGATGGCTGCTCTGCGGCATACTAAAAAGATTGAAAAACTTTTCACTTTTGGGGATTTCATTATGCAACGCAGACAGTTTAGCTTGGCGGGTGCTGGCGCAATTGGCGCGCTGATACTGACGACTTATGAACATGCCCATGCTTTGTCACTGGGCGATCTGGCTGGCATCAGCAATGCGGACGCCAGCAGTGGCCTGAAAACCGCTCTTGAGAAAGGCGCTATTGCCGCAGTGGCTATGTTGGGTAAAACAGATGGATTCCTGGGCAATCCGAAAGTTCGCATTCCGTTGCCCGGCTACCTTGAAGACGCTTCCAAACTCCTGAAAAATTTTGGTCAGGGAAAACGCATCGATGAGTTGGTCACTTCCATCAACCGCGCTGCAGAGGCCGCCGTTCCAATGGGCAAAGACCTGCTCGTCAGTGCGGTGCGCGGCATGAACGTCAATGACGCCAAAAAAATCCTGACTGGCGGTGAAACCTCGGTCACCAGTTTTTTTGCCGAAAAAACCCGTGCGCCACTGGGTGAAAAGTTTCTGCCGGTCGTCAACAAGGCAACCGAAAAAGTGGGGCTGGCCAACAAGTACAACGAGTTCGCGGGCAAAGCTGCCGGTTTTGGCCTGGTCAAGAAAGAGGATGCCAATATTCAGCAGTACGTCACAGGCAAGTCGCTGGACGGGCTTTACCTCATCATCGCTGAAGAAGAAAAGAAAATCCGGCGGGATCCGGTGGGAACCGGCAGCGCAATTTTGCAGAAGGTGTTTGGATCAATGAAGTAGTGTGGTGCATCAAGGGTCAGCGGCTCGCCACTACCGTTGTGAGCTATGCCGCGCCTGTCGCGGTATATGACGCAAGCCCGCGTCAAAGTGGTGCAGTATCAGCCGGCCGAGTCCTTTCGGAGTCTTGACTCCAGCGCTTTCGTCTCTGTGATATCCACGAAGGTGATGACGGCTCCATCGATCACGTTGTCTATGCGGCGGTAGGGCATGATGCGCACCGAAAACCAGCGGGCGTCGCTGCTGAGAATCTGCTTTTCAGAGATCACGAGTGTGCGTACCGTTTCATTAACGTCGTCCTGGAGTGTCGGGTACTGCAGGCTGGTGGTCAGGTCGCTTAACGGTCTGCCAACGTCGCTCTCCCGAAGACTGATGATCTTTGATGCCCTTTCGGTATAGCGCCTTACGTTCAGTTTTTTGTCCAGAAACAGCATGGCAATGTCGGTGCTATTGAGCAGATTTTTCAGATCGCTCTGGGCCAGTGCCAGATCGTCAAGCTTGCTGTGCATCTCGGCGTTAATCGTTTGCAGCTCCTCATTCATGGACTGCATTTCTTCTTTTGACGTCGTCAGCTCCTCGTTGGCTGACTGCAGCTCTTCGTTGGTGGACTGCAATTCTTCGTTGGCTGACTGAAGTTCTTCCTTGTTGGCGCGCGTTTCCTCGCGCAAGGTCTGAATTTCATCCCGGCATTGCTGCACTTCAGCTGCGTGAGATGCCTCAAGCGCCATTTCTGCCTTGCGACGGCCTCGACCCGCCGGACCTACCGCGACGTCGCGAAACACGATCATCAGCATGTCTTTCAGCGCGGCGGGCTCCCGGATAGCCTGCACCGTAACGTCGACGACCTGCGCTGCGCCAGACAGCTGGGTTCGCAGGTGTGGCAGCTGGACAGCTTCGGTTTGTGTGGTTGCAAGTTTCAAAGCTGCGGCCAGGGGAGCACGCAATCCGTCGCTTACCATTGCGTGGAAGTTCCAGTTGGCCTTGCCCGCTGCGGGCTCCAGATACTTGCCAGTGCGCCCGCTGATATAAACAATGTCGCCTGCGTTGTTAACCACCACGGCCGCTGGCGCGTAGACCTGTAGCAATACCCGGTCCGCTGCGGTTTGCAGGTTGTCTATCGCTGCGGGTTCGGGGGTGGAGGGTGGCGACATTGGACTATCCTTTTTAATTCTGGCTAATGGCGGAAGCGACTTCAATACGAACTCCGGATTACTGCCAGGCACGTTATCTTGCCGCTGGTACAGCCGTAGTTTTGATTCGAGCGTAGTGAACAGGTGATTGAAGCGACCCATGGTCTCGGAGCTGCCTAGCAGAACCACGCCGCCGGGGCGCAGGCTGTAATGAAACAGCGGCAGCAAGCGGCGCTGCAACGCAGCGTCAAAGTAGATCATCAGGTTGCGGCAACTGAGCAGGTCGAGCTTGGTAAAGGGCGGGTCAAGAATGACGTCGTGCTGCGCAAACAGTACGCTATCGCGAATGCATTTCTCGATACGGTAGTTGCTCTCCTGGGCGGTAAAAAACTGAGTCAAACGCCCGGGCGACACAGTTTCGCTGATAGACAACGGGTACTGTCCACGGCGCGCGGTGGCAATTGCGTCGGGGCTCAGGTCAGAGGCAAAAATCTGCAGGCTACAGTCGCGGTAACGTGGCAATCGCTCTGTGACCTCGGCAAATACCATTGCCAGCGAATAGGCTTCTTCACCGGTAGAGCAGCCGATGACCCAGGCGCGCAACTTGTCGCCGGGCGCGCGGCGTGCAAGCAGGTCGGGCAAGGTGACGTCGGCCAGTTGTTGCCAGACGGCCGCGTCGCGGAAAAAGCTGGTGACACCTATTAGCAGTTCCTTGAACAGCAGGTCGATCTCCTGCATGTTGTGCCGGAGAAATTCGGCATACAAAGCCGGGGTTGCAATCGCATGAATGGCCATGCGGCGCTCGATTCTCCGGTTCAGCGTGTTGGGCTTGTAGTTTGAAAAGTCGTGACGCGTTCGATCCTGAAGGAGCTGGAAAATTTCTTCCAGAGCATTGAGATGTCTTTTCGCTGGCGAAGTGCTGGGTTCTCCGCGCGAAAATTTCGTTGTTTCAGGTCCTTGTAGTCGGTTTATAAAGTCACGAATGAGGCCGGGCAGCTCAGCGGGTGGCGCGATGATGTCGGCGCAACCCGACGCAATCGCAGAGCCGGGCATGGAGTCGAACTGGGCAGTGTCTGGCTGTTGTACTGCGATCAGGCCGCCCAGAGCCTTGACCGCCTGCAAGCCCAGTGTGCCGTCGGACCCCATGCCGGATAGCACCACTGCGACGGCGCGCTCACCCTGGGCTCTAGCCAAGGATGAAAAAAGAATATTTATCGGCATGCGCAAGCCGCGTGGCTCGCTCGGCTTGTCAAGGTGCAGTAGTCCCCTGTTCAGGCTGAGCTCGGTATTGGGCGGGATGACATACACGCAATCTGGCTCGATTCGGTTGCCGTCTACTGCTTCACTTACCGACATCGACGTGGACCGCTGCAACAGTTCAGCCAGCATGGCTTTTTGTGTAGGGGCCAAATGCTGGACAACCAGATAGGCAAGGCCACTTTGGGGTGGAGTGTGACTGAAAAACGCCTCAAGCGCGGCCAGACCTCCGGCAGATGCCCCAATGCCCACGATACGCAGGTCAGCGGGTGGCGCGTCGGCTGGATCGTTAATGTCAGTAGGGTTCATGAGCTGGTACCGGGCAGTACAGCGAGTCGTACCGTGTGAAATTCAAGTCAGCTGGTCGCGCTGACTGGCGTTGCTCAACTCAACGACGATTACCCTGCAGTGTGCTGCGTTGGGCGAGGCGCTCGCGATGACCTCCAGCTCTCCCGATCCGGCCCCGGTTAGGCCAGAGCGGCAACTGAATCTGAAATTCAGACCTGTGCTGCGAACTTGCTGCAAAAGAGCAAGCAGTGTCGGGCGTCTGTCTGGAGCGACCAGGCTGTCGAAACTGTGCCCCCCCAGATCATCCCGTTCCACGCCCAGCATGCGCGCACCCATGAAATTACCTTCGACGATCCTGCCTTCGCTGCCGACGGTGAAATACGCAACTGGCGCAAATTCATAGAGCTCGGCGTAGCGATGAGCGGACAATTCAAACTCTCGGCGACTTTCTTCCATTTGCTCATGCTGCAGGTCGAGCTCCACTTGATGGACTTGAAGCTCGTGCAGCAGCTTGAGTGCGTCGCCTGCAGTCGTTGGGTTGCTTGCCAGGCTGTGTAGCAGAGTCAGTGCCGAAGTACCGATCGTCCAGCCAAGGGTCCCCGGCGCATTGCCTCCGCGGATCTTGAATTCTGCGTTCTGACGCAGCTTCGCATGTGAGTACGATTCGTCGGTAGTGGTGAGCATTCGGCCTCCGGAGTTATTACAGTGATCTGGACTGATCGTACCGCGTGGCAGTCCGGGAGGGCCGAACCTGCATGGCAAAAGGGCTAACAAGTCTTGCCAGGCTATGAACTCATCAGCTCGGACGACCCAGCGCATTGCGCGCGGTCAACAGTCGGGCTTCCAGATAAGCGCCATAAAAGTCAACGGATCCCATGCCGATGAGTCGTTCAGCCAGGTCCCGACCGCCCGCATTGAGAAAGAGCACGGTTGGTGTGAAGCTGGTTCTCCACACTGCAACCTGCGCGGCAGCCGTGGTTGTCTTTCCGTCAAAGCCGACAAGCGGCGTTACCCGGTCGGTAATGGTCAACTGCCAGGCTTGAAGGTGGGCATCTCGGCGCGCTGGCGCCAAATAATTGCGACGCACTAGTTCACAATATGGGCAGCCAGGCAAACTGATGAGCAGTACCAGCGGTTCAAAATAGCGGGCCGCCTCGCTAGCAATGCGCGGCAGTGAATCAGGTACCGGCAGGGAAGACTCTGCGGCAGACGCAAACGATGGTGAAGTGGCCAGCAAAGCCAACAGGCTGCGCCGCTTCATGGGACTGAAAATTGCGACATCACTGAAGGTCGAAGCTGCTACATCACTTTGGCCAGCTCAAGCACCAAAATGGACGCCAACTGTGAGCGAAGACTGTCACGGCTCAGGCGGGTCATGCTGTCAGACATCCAGCCAGCCACTTCAAGGGTGTTGGACTCAGTGGCGATTTCGACGAATGGAAAATTGGGATCTGTCTTGCGTAAGTCGTCGCGCAGCTCATCAAAAATATGATCTCGCACCCGCTGGTCAATGATGACCATGTGCGGCATGTCAAGCTCGCAAAACCTCACGCCTTGCGATGTGCTGGGTACGAAATCAATCACCAGACCCAGGGATCTGCAGATCAGCTTGATATCGTAGAAAAGCTTGTCGTCGTTGCTGATGACCAGCAGGCGGTGTCCCGCCAGCGGTTTGGACTCACTGATCATGGAGTCGCCGCCAGTTTCCACTTCAACAGCTGTCATTCCTTCTAGACGCTTGACCGTTCGCGGAAACTCGATCATCAGGCTTGACTCGTTGCTGGACATTACCCTGTCAAGCGTGACACCCATGGCGTGTGCGATTTCGCTGAGCAAATACCAGTCAAGTGAGTCGCCCTTTTGCCCATCAACTGTCGATGTACTTGAGGCAACGCTTTCGCTGGCCTTGAAAAGCAGCATCCCGTGTTCAGGCCAGTTTTTCATTTCAAGTGTCACTACCAGTCGCCTGCCCATGCCCACAGCCCAGTCCAGCGCCGCGTCCAGCAGGCTGGACAGCAAGCTGGGGTCAACGATGACTTCGACCGGCTGTACCTTGTGATAAAGCTCCACGCCGCGTTGCTGAAATGCACTGGCGCGCTCTTTCAGAGCCGAGTTCAACAACTCGTCCAGCTTGAGCCGTTCGTGCGACTGGCGCAGGCGCCCCTCGGCCAGGCGGGATATCTGCTGGCTTTGCATGGCGATATTGCGCGCCACATCCAGCGAGCTTTTCAGCAGCTGAAGGTGTGATGAAGATATTTTCTGGGTACGCGCGAATTCCTGCAGCACGTACTGCATGGCCGCCAGGGGTTCTGACAAGCGGGCGCCTATGACCCCGGCAATCGCCAGATCAGTCCGCTCATTGGTGGGTATATGCCGGGGATCCCCTTTGAGCGCGCTGAGTTGTCCCGGGGATGTGTCAGAAAATCCGCTTGCGGATGCCATCAGGTGAACCTCCCGTTTTTATCTTGCTTGTGGGCGACTGCTTTCAGCCCGCCATATCTCGCAGTCTACAAGTTAAGCCTGCCTGCGTCATCCCCCTCAAAAAATGAGGAAATGACGCCATGCTTGGCTTGGTGGACTGATTCAGCCGCGAGCGGAAGGTTCAATCAAAGCAATTTGCGGCCCTTCGGCGTCTGATTTAACGGTCGCTTAGATTACTCTAGCGGCCCTCAGCTCGGACAACCTCGCGTCAGGGAAGTCAAGCACACTGCGCAAAACCTCGTCAGTATGCTGTCCCAGCAGCGGGGGCGGCAAGCCGCCCCGATCGGGCGTGCGCACCGGCGTGACGCCAAGCTTGATGGGGCTTGCGACCAGCTGCAGATCATCCTTGACGGGGTGCTGCCATGTTGTAACCATGTCCCGAGCCTCGATTTGCGGGTCGGCAAATACCTCGGCAAGGTTGTTGATGGCACCGCATGGTACCTTGGCTGCCTCCAGTGCTGCCAGCCAGTCGGCTTTGCTGCGGGTACGCATGATGGCTTCGAGTATGGGTACAAGTGTGTCGCGGTTCGTCACCCGGTCACGGTTAAGCGCAAACAGCGGGTTCACCCCCAACTCGGGGATATTGGCGACCTTGCAGAATTTGACGTACTGCGAATCATTACCGACGGCGATGATGATGTGGTCCTTGTTTCCGTCTGCGCTCTGGGCAACTTCAAACACCTGGTAGGGCACTATGTTCTGGTGCGCATTGCCCATACGACCAGGCGCTTTGCCGCTGACCAGATAGTTGGCGCCCAGGTTAGCCAGCATGGCGACCTGGGTGTCCAGCAGCGCCATGTCAATGGCCTGGCCCTGGCCCGTGAGGTCGCGGTGGCGCAGCGCGGCCAGGATGGCGGTGGCGGCGTACATGCCGGTGAACAGGTCGGCCACCGCGACGCCGACTTTCTGCGGGCCGCCGCCAGGCTGGTCGTCGGCGATGTCGGCGCGCGAGGGTCCGGTCACGCTCATCAAGCCGCCCATGCCTTGCACCGCATAGTCATAACCGGCGCGGTCGCGATACGGGCCGGTCTGACCGAAGCCGGTGATCGAGCAGTACACCAGCCTGGGGTTGAGCGCGAGGAGGCTGGGTGCATCGAGCCCATAGCGGGCCATGTCGCCGACCTTGTAGTTCTCGACGAACACGTCGCTGAGCCGCGCCATTTTCCGGATCAGCGCCTGCCCCGGCTCGCCGGAGATGTCCATCGTGATCGAGCGCTTGTTGCGGTTTGCGCCAAGGTAGTAGGCGGCTTCGGCGGTGTCGTTGCCGGCGCAGTCTTGCAAGAACGGCGGGCCCCAGCCGCGCGTGTCGTCGCCGCCGGTCTGCCCATTGCCGGCGGGGCGTTCCACCTTGATGACGTCGGCACCGAGGTCGGCCAGTGTCTGCGTGCACCAGGGGCCGGCCAGCACCCGCGACAGGTCGAGCACGCGAACGCCGGCCAGCGCTTGCTGCGGGGGGCGAGGTGAGGCTTGGGTCACGCGCGCCATTGTGCGGCAGCGGCACTGAAGCGTCGCCCCGGATAATCGAGCGATGCGAATTCCTCGTGCCGCACTTGCTGCGGTTGTGATGGCGGGCTGCTCGCCGACGCTCGATTGGCGCCACATCCGCCCCGAGGGTGCGGATGTGGACGCGCTGTTTCCCTGCCGCCCGGATCGGCATGCGCGAGCCGTGCTGCTCGCGGGCGCGCGGACGAAGATGGAGATGCTGGTGTGCAGCGCGGGCGGTGCGACTTTTGCGCTGAGTTTTGTCGACCTGGCTGATCCGGCGCTCGTCACTGCCGCAGTGGCCGAGTTGCGAGCGGCGGCCTTGGCCAACATTGGCGGCGTGGAACTGGGCCGCGAGCCGGTGCAAGTCAGCGGCATGACGGCCAATGCGCAAGCCGCCCGGCTGGTCATCAGCGGCCGCTTGCCCGATGGAGACGCGGTGCAGGAGCAGGCAGCATTTTTTGTCAGGGGATTGCGCGTTTACCAGGCCAGCGTGATCGGCGCCAAGCTGCGCGCTGACATGACCGACACGTTTTTCGCAAGCTTGAAGCTGCCGTCATGACGAGCACGCTGGCGCGCGCCGACGACGCACTGGAATCGCGCGCGCTGTTGCCCCGGCGGCGCGCCGTGCTGGTGTTTCTGGCGTTTGCATTTGCGTACTTCTTCTCGGCGCTGATCCGGGCGGT
>JANOCP010000156.1:0-2897 GCA_031412235.1 Polaromonas sp. | reverse complement strand
TGACCACGCCGCAAGGTGCCCCGCTGCAGCGCACAGACCCTGCGCCAGCCGCGTCCAGCGCCAGCGACGCCAAAGTGCTCGTCAAGTCCATCAGCATCACGGGCAACCGCGAGTTGCCCACCGCAACGCTTGAAGGTCTGGTCGCCAGCCTTATTGGCACAGAGCAGACCCTGGCCCAGCTTGAAGCCGCCGCGCAGCGCATCACCACTTACTATCGGGCCCAGGGTTTTGCCGTTGCCCGGGCCTACCTCCCCGCGCAGGACATCAAGGACGGCGCGCTGACCATCGGCATCATCGAAGGCCGCATTGCCAACTACAAGGTCAACAACAAATCGCTGCTTTCAAACGAAGCTGCCAACGCCTACTTTGACCAGATCAAGGAAGGCGATGTCATCCGGTCGGCCCAGATAGACCGCGGCTTGCTGCTGCTGCAAGACACCCCTGGCGTTGCCGCGTCCCGCGCCACGCTGCAGCCCGGTGCAAGCGTTGGCACCTCAGAGCTGTTGATTGAAGTCGACCCTGCGCAAGCTTTTAACGGCAATGTCGCCCTTGACAATTACGGCAGCCGCTACACCGGGCAATACCGCATTGGCGGTGCTTTCAATATCGCCAGCCCCTTAGGCATTGGCGACCAGTTCAGCATTAATGCCCTGACCAGTGGTGACCAGCTCACCTATGCCCGCCTGGCCTACCAGTTGCCCATCGGCAGCAACGGGCTGCGCGTGGGTGCCGCCTACTTTGACACCCGCTACAAGCTCGGCAAAGAGTTTGCGGCACTTGATGCGCATGGCACTGCCACCAGCACCAGCCTGTTTGCCGCTTACCCTTTCATACGCAGCCAGTTTAGAAACCTCAGCGGTACGCTGTCTTTTGAAAGCAAGCACCTCAGCGATGAGGTAGGCGCCACCGCCACTATTACCGACAAGACGGTCAGGCTCACCAGCCTGGGCCTGGCTGGCAACCTGCAAGACACCTGGCTGGGTGGCGGCATCAACAGTTTTGACCTGAATGTGGCCCTTGGCCGCCTGAGCATCAACTCACCCGGCGCGCTGGCTATTGACGCGGTGTCTGCCCAAACCAACGGCAGCTATACCCGCGTGTCGTACAGCCTGGGTCGCCTGCAAAGAATCACCGACGGCACCTTGCTGTCGGTCACCCTGAACGGCCAGCAGGCCAGCAAAAACCTTGATTCGTCAGAAAAGTATTCGCTGGGCGGCATCAACGGCATACGCGCCTTTCCGCAGGGGGAAGCCACGGGCGACGAAGGTTATCGCGCCACGTTTGAGCTGCAGCAATCCATCGCCAGCAACCTGCAGGCCACGCTGTTCTATGACCTGGGTGAGGTCACGGTCAACAAAACGCCGTTTGGCCCGCCAGCGGCCAACACGCGCAGCCTGGCGGGTGTTGGCATTGGGCTCAATGCCAGCTACTCCAGGGTTCAGCTGCGTGGCGCGCTTGCCTGGCGTACGCGGGGCGGGCTGCCGACTTCTGTACCGGCCCGTGCTGCCAAGCGGCCTACCTTGTGGCTGCAGGCCCAGATGGGCTTTTGACAGGTATCAGACGGCTTGCGGGGCCATTTTTATAGTCAAATATGCCCGTAGCCCATGGTTAACGGCTATTGGTAGCTATAAAAAACATAGTGCTCTTGATGCCCGCCACGGTCATCAGCAATGAGCCCAGCACGTGCCCGGCAGCAGTCAGCAGCGCCAGTGCATAGCGTTCTGCCATCAAAAAGCCGACCACTTCGGCTGAAAACGACGAAAAAGTCGTTAACCCACCCAGAAAGCCCGTTATCAAAAGCAAACGCCAAAACGGGTCAAGTTGCGGCATGGTCTGAAAAGCCGCTATGCACACGCCAATCAGGTAGCCGCCTATAAGGTTGGCGGCCAGTGTTCCCCACGGAATCAGCCCGCCCTGGCTGAGCCACAGGCCCAAACCCCAGCGCGCCAGCGCGCCAACCGAGGCACCAATACAGATTGCGATGACAGGCATCATGTTGAAAACATTCGAAAGCTTGCAAAGATTGAAAGAACGGCAGCAACTTTAACCGCAGCATCCGCCCGGCGACGAGTGTCTCAAGCTGAGAATATGTGCGGCCTGCTCGCGCAAACTAGGGTATTTCCTAGGCGCTGGAGTTGTGCGCGCCCTAAAAATACCTAAGCAATTTGTTTCATAGGCAAGACGCGCAACCCGGCTTTGCTGCGTCACTACCCAAGGAGAAAAGCATGCAAAAGGTGTTGCACATCAATCCGGAGAAATGCACAGGCTGCCTGCAGTGCGAAATGGCCTGTTCATTTGAGAACTACGGCATTTTTGCCACGGCCAAGTCGCGCATCAAGGTGTTTGACTTTCACGATACCGGTAAAAAAGTGCCCTACACCTGCACCCAGTGCGACGAAGCCTGGTGCCTGCATGCCTGCCCGGTTGAAGCCATCACCCTGGACAAACTCACCGGCGCCAAGGTGGTCAACGACTCCACCTGCGTGGGCTGCAAGGTTTGCACCATTGCCTGCCCGTTTGGCACCATCAACTATGTGCAGGAAACCGGCAAGGTACAAAAGTGCGACCTCTGCGGTGGCGAACCGGCCTGCGCCGACGCCTGCCCGACGGGCGCCATCACCTTCATTGACGCCAACTGGACGGGCCTCGACAAAATGAAGCAGTGGGCTGACAAGCTCGGCAACCAGTCCGCACCGCCTACCGGCCCGTCACTTCCATCAGCCTCTGCTTAAGGAGAACCACCATGTCATGGGCAAGAAAAATCCTTCGCGTCAACCTCACGGCTGGCACCGCTGTATCCGAGCCGCTCAATATGGACTGGGCGCACAGCTACCTGGGCTCGCGCGGCCTGGGCTCCAAATACCTGGTGGAAGAAGTAGACCCCAAGGTTGATCCGC
>JANOCP010000155.1:0-2834 GCA_031412235.1 Polaromonas sp. | reverse complement strand
TCAATATTCAGGCGTTTGAGCAGCGCGTCAAAGGTATCGCTGCTGCGTGTGCTTTCGGTGCGAAACAGATTGAAGCGGAAATCACTGAGCAGATCGACCTGCGGCTGGGTGGGCAATGCCTGGACGGCCTCAAAAACCTCGCGCACAGGCAAATCAGCGGCATCAGGGGCAAGTGGCGCGACACCAAAAGCGGTGACTGCTGTGCCCAATAACAAAACGGCAAGGCTGCCGGTAACCCGTTTGGGGTGGCGGCGCAGGCTGTCAGCAATGGAAAGCAATAGACGGGTCGGAGTAACTACAGGCAAAACTAAATTCCCAGCGAGAGGGCAGTGTGCTACGGTGCCTTGGCTCGGCAGCTGTGCGCAAATGCGATGTAAAGGCTTCGGTAACTGACCCCGCAAAGGCTTGCCAGAGGTGCGGTCATCGGGCTAAAAATTCGGTTCCGGAACAGTACAGGGACTAGGCAACTTTCAGGCCAACTAAAATGGCGCTTTCAGGCAGGAGAGCCGCAAGTATATCTGTCGGACAACCCCCCGACATGTGAAAAACCCTTATGAATCAAGACCTTGTTACAAATTACCCAGTTACTGACAGAGTCAGCAACGCCCTTGCGGTCACATTGCGGGGTTGCGAAGAGCTGATTCCAAAGGACGATTGGGTCAAGAAACTTGCCAAATCCGAAGCCACCGGCGTACCGCTACGCATCAAATTGGGGCTTGATCCGACTGCACCCGACATTCATATCGGCCATACCGTCGTCCTTAACAAAATGCGCCAGCTTCAGGATTTGGGGCATGACGTCATTTTTCTGATTGGCGACTTTACCAGCCTGATTGGTGATCCTTCGGGGCGTAACGCCACCCGGCCGCCGCTGACGCCCGAACAGATCAAGGTCAATGCCGAGACGTATTACCGTCAGGCCAGCCTGGTGCTGGACCCGGCCAAAACCGAGATCAGGTACAACAGTGAGTGGAGTGAGCCCCTGGGCGCCGCCGGCATGATCCAGCTGGCCTCACGCTATACCGTTGCCCGCATGATGGAACGCAACGACTTCAATGACCGTTACAAGGCCGGAACCCCCATCAGCGTGCACGAGTTCTTGTACCCGCTGATGCAGGGTTACGACTCGGTAGCGCTTAAAAGCGACCTGGAACTGGGTGGAACCGACCAGAAATTCAACCTGCTGATGGGCCGTCACCTGCAGCAGGAATACGGCCAGGAGCCGCAATGCATTTTGACCATGCCCTTGCTTGAGGGCCTGGACGGCGTTGAAAAGATGTCCAAAAGCAAGAACAACTACATTGGCATCAGCGAAGACGCCAACACCATGTTTGCCAAGGTTTTGAGTGTTTCTGACGTGCTGATGTGGAAGTGGTACACCTTGCTGTCTTTCAAAAGCGAGTCCGATATTGCCGCGCTGAAAGCCGAGGTAGACGGTGGCCGCAACCCGAAAGACGCCAAAGTGGCGCTGGCCAAGGAAATCACCACGCGTTTTCACAATGCGGCTGCAGCCGATGCCGCCGAGCAGGACTTTATCAACCGCAGCAAGGGCGGCATACCCGATGACATTGCCGAACAAACGCTGACAGGAGCGCCCATGGGTATTGGCGCTTTGCTCAAGGCCACCGGCCTGGCGTCTTCCGGCGGCGACGCCAGCCGCCTGATTGACGGCGGCGGTGTGCGGGTCGACTCCAGCGTGGTCAGCGACAAGGCGCTCAAGCTTGAGGCGGGCAGCTATGTGGTGCAGGTTGGCAAGCGCAAGTTTGTGCGGGTGACCTTGAGCTAAGGGTCCGGGCGGGGTGCCCTGGCACCCGGGCCCGGTCAATTCGGGTCATGACCGTCTGCCCGACGGGGCTGGTTAAAAGTCATACGCGTACCCCACAATACCGGCATGAAGCTGCTCGATCTCCAGACTTTGCAACCGCAAACCCTGCTGCGCGCGTCGGTTGTGGTCGCAGTCATCACCATCGCTCTCAAAACCGGTGCCTGGTACATCACCGATTCGGTAGGCTTGCTGTCAGATGCGATGGAGTCGTTTGTCAACCTGGCCAGTGCCATTTTCGGGCTGGCTATGGTCACGATTGCGCAGCGCCCTGCTGATGCAGATCACCCTTATGGCCATCACAAGGCCGAGTATTTTTCATCCGGCTTCGAGGGTGCGCTGATTGTGCTGGCTGCAGCGGCAATCATCTGGGCGGGTGTGCACCGCATGTTCAACCCACAGCCGCTGCAGCAGGTTGGCTGGGGCCTGGTGCTTTCGGTCGTCAGTTCGGCGCTCAATGGCCTGCTGGCGTGGGTGATGTTTGGCTCAGCCAAAGTACATCGGTCAATCGCACTTGAGGCTGACGCCCGGCATCTGGTGACCGACGTCTGGACCTCGGTAGGCGTTGTGGTGGGCATCGGTGCAGTGGCTCTGACCGGCTGGCTGTGGCTTGACGCCCTGGTGGCCATAGCTGTTGCGCTGAACATTTTGTGGCAGGGGGTTCAGCTGATGTGGCGTTCATCCCAGGGTTTGATGGACGAAGCCCTGGAGCCTGAAGTATTGGCCGAGATTCATAAAACGCTGGCTATTTTTGCGCACCCCACTATTCGCTTTGACCACCTGACCACCCGCAGCTCCGGTCAGCGCCGGTTTGTGGACCTGCACATGCACATGCCTGCAAGCTGGACGCTGGGCCGAGCGGCGGCAGTGCGCACCAGTGTCGAGCAGGCTTTGATGAGCGCTGTGCCCGGCCTGCGCGCCACCATCCAGTTGCTGCCCACTGACGTGGAAGCCCACTTCGGCGACGAAGTCGATCTTATTTGAGTAAAGTCTGTTTTTTTGATGGAGCTAT
>JANOCP010000154.1:0-2047 GCA_031412235.1 Polaromonas sp. | reverse complement strand
AAAAAATCTCTGCGTTGCATCATGCTTTTTTCTCTTGGTTTGTGGTGTGGTTGGGTTTGATCTTCAGTTCACGCAAATCTCGTCGGCCAGGCGGCGCATAAAGCGCTCGCACCAGGCCAGTTGCTCAAGCGTGACCCATTCATTGGGCTGGTGTGCCTGCGCAATGTGGCCTGGGCCGCATACGATGGTCGGCACACCGACCTGGTGGAACAACGCAGCTTCTGTGCCAAAAGACACCTTGCCCGCACCCTTGCTGGCATCGACTTCGGCGCACATAAAGCACAGCTGGGCA
Source organism: Polaromonas sp. (assembly GCA_031412235.1). GTDB lineage: Bacteria > Pseudomonadota > Gammaproteobacteria > Burkholderiales > Burkholderiaceae_C > Polaromonas. The sequence continues at coordinate 1,755 of JANOCP010000154.1, read as the reverse complement.
ATGTCGCTACTGGCCTCGGTGGCAAAGCCCGGCAGCACTGAACCCAGATGGTGCGTGATGCTGGTTTCAGGCGCCACGGCGTGCATCGCGGGCAGCAGGCTGTCGGCAAACTCTTTGGCTTCATTGAACAGGGCCACGGGCGAATTGAGGTGGTGGTGGCGTATCTCCCAAGTCACGTCGCAGTCTCGCGCAATGATGTTGAGCGCCGTACCGCCGGCAATCACGCCGGTATGTACGGTGGTAAACGGCACGTCAAAAAGGGGGTCAAACGGGCCTTCGGTCTCCAGCCTGCGTCGCATGGCATTGAGCTTGGCGACAAACTCACAGGCAATTTCAACCGCATTGACGCCCTGCGGTGTCAGTGATGAATGCGCTTCAAAGCCGCGCACTGAGGTTTTGTACGCATGCTTGCCCTTGTGTGCAATCACCACCTGCATGCCGGTAGGTTCGCCCACGATGCAGCCGGCGGGCTTGAAGCCCTGGTCCACCATGTCGGCAATCAGCCGCCGCACGCCTATGCAGCCAACTTCTTCGTCATAGCTGAAGGCCAGGTGCACGGGGCGCTTGAGCTTGCGCTTGAGCAGCTCGGGCACCATCATCAGGGCGGTAGCGCCAAAGCCCTTCATGTCGGTCACGCCACGGCCATACAGCTTGTCGCCAATGATTTCTGCCTTGAAGGGGTCAGTGTTCCAGGGCTGGCCATCAACCGGTACGACATCGGTGTGGCCCGAAAGTACCAGGCCGCCGGTTTGGGTTTCGCCGTCTGCAGCAGGCAGCGTCGCCCACAGGTTGGCTTTTTTGCCACTGTCGTCGTAGCTCAGGCGGCACTGCACGCCTTGCGCTTCAAGCAGCTCGCGCGTCCATTCAATGATGGGCAGGTTGCTATCGCGTGAAACCGATGCAAACGAGATCCATTTTTCAATCAGGCTCAAGGCGGCGAGGTCAGCGGCCATAACGGGCTGCAATGCGGCTGCGGGAATGGGGGCGTTCATGGTGAAGTGCCTTTCTGCGGGTGAGCAGGTGAACTTATGAAGGAATGCGGTCGTAAAATTGTAGGCCAGGCTACGACTTTTCGTTAGCCTCGTTTATGTTTACCATACCCCCGTTCTCACGAAAGATTTCATGACCAACCCCACCTACACCAGCTCCATCCCCGTCTTCAAGCAGATGCTGGGCGGGCTGCAAACCGTTTTGCAAAAGGCTGAGGCCCACGTGACCGACAAAAAGCTGGACCCCAATGCCCTGCTGCAGGCCCGCCTTTTCCCTGACATGTTCCCGCTGTTGCGCCAGGTGCAGGTTGCCAGCGACTTTGCCAAAAGCGTGTCAGCACGCCTGGCCGGTGTTGAGGTGCCCAAGATGGAAGACAACGAGCAGACATTTGCCCAGCTGCAAACCCGTATTGAAACCGTGCTGGCCTTTATTGGCGGGCTCGATGCCGCCAAATTTGAGGACGCCGCCACGCGCGAGATCATCACCCAGGCCGGCACACCCAAAGAAAAGCGCTTTACCGGCCAGTCTTACCTGCTCAACTACGGCCTGCCGCATTTCTTTTTTCACACCACCACGTGTTACGCCATCTTGCGCCACAACGGTGTTGAAGTTGGTAAGAAGGACTACATCGGCAGTTATTGAGCCAAGTCAAGCCAGAATTGGGCTGGAAAGGCTGGTTTTTTAACCAAATGTGCTCTTTGCCCAATAAGTACGGCTATACATAGCTATTGAAAACATAGCATTCGTCGTTGCCTAAGTCAGACC
>JANOCP010000153.1:0-10570 GCA_031412235.1 Polaromonas sp. | reverse complement strand
CGTCGCGCTCGTTTATCTGCGTCAGCATGTGGTGCAGGCCGTGCCCAAACTCGTGAAACAGTGTAGTTACATCGTCATGGCTCAAGAGGGCCGGTTTACCGCCCACACCCTCGGCGAAATTACACACCAGATGCGCAACCGGCGTTTGCAGTTGTCCCGTGTCAGGACGAAGCCAGCGGGCGCGCACATCGTCCATCCAGGCACCACCGCGTTTGCCGGTACGTGCTGGCTGGTCGAGGTAAAACTGGCCAACAAGCTGACCAGCCCGTTCAATGCGGAAAAACTCAACGCCTGGCTTCCAGACCGGGGAGTTGTCCTTGCTGATCGCTACTTCAAACAGGGTTTCAATAATCTTGAACAATCCGGCCAGTACTTTGGGCGCGGTGAAATATTGTTTGACTTCTTGTTCGCTGAAAGCGTAGCGCGCTTCCTTGAGCTTTTCGCCGATATAGGCGTAGTCCCAGGGCTGTGGGTCTTTCAGGTTCATGTGGTCAAACGCAAAAGTGCGCAGGTCAGCCACGTCTTTTTCCGCATAGGGGCGGGCACGGCGCGCAAGGTCACGCAAAAAAGTCACGACTTCTTCAGGCGATTTGGCCATTTTGGCGACAACTGAAACCTCACCGAAGTTGCTAAACCCCAGCAACTGCGCTTCTTCGAGGCGCAGCGCAAGAATTTCCTTCATCACCGCGCTGTTGTCAAACTGGTTGAATTGCGCCGGTGCCTGGTCACTGGCGCGGGTGCAGTAAGCGCGATAAAGCGTTTCGCGCAGGACGCTGCTGTGGGCAAACTGCATGACAGGCAGGTAGCTAGGCATTTTCAGGGTGAGCTTGTAACCCTCCTTGCCCTCCGCTTCGGCTTGCTCTCTTGCCGTTTGAACCACGTCTGCAGGCAGACCGGCCAACTCATCGTGTTTGGCGTAATAGGCAAACGCATCAGTTGCATCAAGTGCGTTTTCACTGAACTTCTGGCTCAGTTCAGCCTGTCGCTCCTGAATTTTGGCAAAGCGCTCTTTGGCAGTGCCCACCAGTTCAGCACCTGATAAGACAAAATTACGAACTGCATTTTTATGCGCCTGACGCTGCTCGCTATTCAAACTGGCAGTATCAATCGCCTTGTACTTGGCGTACAAACGCTCGTCGGCACCCAGGCTGGTGTAAAACTCGGTGACCCGGGGCAGCGCAGCGTTGTAAGCGGCGCGCAGTTCTGGCGTGTCAGCCACGCTATTCAAATGACTCACCGCACCCCATGCCCGCCCCAGTTTTTCGGTAGCTGCGTCAAGCGTTGCAGCAATTGCGCTCCAGCTTGCAGGAAAGTCATTGGCCGTGACTTTTTCAAGCGCGGCTTTCGCCTCTGAAAGCAGCACATCAACCGCCGGGGAAACATCTGCGGGCTGAATACGATCAAACAGCGGCAGGTCTGAGAAGTCAAGTAATGGGTTGGTATTGGTCATGACTGCGTAGCTATGGGCTGTAGATCTGAATCTAAAGAGCCAGATCTGAATTGATTAGTCTTGTGACCGCTTTTTCATGCTTCTTAATTGCGGTTTTTTGGCGCGCTTTACCGTGCCGCCAGGGGTCAGCCGCTGGTTACCCAGAACCCGCAGGGTTTTGACCTCTGGCCGCTGGCCGTAACGGGAGCTGTTTTTGAGCACCTTGACGTCGCGCGGACCCGGCATACGGTCCTCATTGATCTTTTTTTCCTTTTCGGGAAGGGGGCGCCATAGCACCAGCAGCTTGCCAATGTGCTGAATAGGCGCGGCGCTCAGTTCATTCGCCAGAATCTGGAAAATCGCTTCGCGGCCAGCGCGATCGTCGGATTGAACGCGCACCTTGATGAGTCCGTGCGCATTGAGCGCAGCGTCGGTTTCTTTTTTGACAGCGTCGGTCAAGCCGTCTGAGCCAATCATGACGACAGCGTTCAGATGATGTGCTTCAGAGCGGTGGTCTTTGCGCTGGGCGGGGGTAAGTAGTATTTGAGCCATGTCCAGATTATCGGTGACCTTGCCAAATCCCGATACGACGACAATCACACCCATGAAAGCAAATACAAAGCCAGGCCCGGATGGCGGCACCAAACCGGCGCGAAAGTCTGACGCCAAGGGTAGCAAGGTCAATAAAGCGTGGCTGCACGACCATATTAATGACCCCTACGTAAAACTCGCAAAAAGAGAGGGTTACCGCGCGCGCGCGGCCTATAAGCTGAAGGAAATTGACGAAACCCTAGGACTCATCAAGCCCGGTGGTCTGGTGGTTGACCTTGGTAGCACCCCGGGTGCCTGGAGCCAGTACGCCAGACGCAAGATGTCGCCTTCGGGCGCTGCGGCAGGTGAACTCAATGGCCAGATTGTGGCCCTTGATCTGTTACCGATGGAGCCGATTGAGGGCGTGGTTTTTATCCAGGGTGACTTCAGGGAGGCCGAAGTGCTGCGAATTCTGGAGCAGGCGCTGGCCTCCGGCGCAGGGCAAAAAAAAGTTGATGTGGTGATCTCTGACATGGCCCCCAATTTGTCAGGTATTGAGTCTGCTGATGCCGCGCGCATCAGTGATCTGGTTGAACTGGCTGTTGATTTCTCCATCCAGCACCTCAAGTCCGAGGGTACTTTGGTGGTCAAGCTCTTTCACGGCGGCGCTTACGATCCCATGGTCAAGCTTTTCAAGGACACTTTCAAGGTAGTCAAACGCTTCAAACCCAAGGCTTCGCGGCCTGGTTCCTCAGAAACTTTTCTGGTGGGTATGGGCCTGAAAGGGGCGATTGCAGCTTAGCAAGGGCGGGGCTTCCCCGCGAAAAGCGGCAAATATTCGTCATAAACCCGCTTTAATCCGAGGGATGTATCGTTCTGTTTATACGGTTTTGGGTCTTGAAAGGCATAAAATCAGACGCATGTGTAATCCCAGAATAGTTGTCAGTGCACCTGGGTTTTTTGATCGGAGTCCTCCTTGAATAATCAGTGGTTTTCCAAAATTGCAATCTGGCTGGTAATTGCCATGGTGCTTTTCACCGTCTTCAAGCAATTTGATACGCGGGGCAGCGCAGGTGCGACTTACCTGGGTTATTCCGACTTTCTCGAAGAGGTTCGCGGCAAGCGAATCAAAACAGCCACCATCGCTGAGGGGCAGGGTGGTACTGAAATCGCTGCCACCACAACCGATGACCGCAAGGTTCGTACCACTGCGACTTACCTTGACCGTGGCCTGGTCGGCGACCTGATTGCCAATGATGTCAAGTTTGATGTCAAGGCACGCGAAGAAGGCTCGCTGCTCATGACATTGCTGGTCAGCTGGGGCCCCATGCTGCTGCTGATTGGCGTTTGGGTTTATTTCATGCGTCAGATGCAGGGCGGCGGAAAAGGTGGGGCTTTCAGTTTCGGCAAGTCAAAGGCCCGTTTGCTTGATGAGTCGACCAATCCTGTCACTTTCGCTGATGTAGCCGGTTGCGACGAAGCCAAGGAAGAGGTCAAGGAAGTGGTTGATTTCCTCAAAGACCCCTCGAAATTTCAGAAGCTTGGCGGACGCATTCCGCGCGGTTTGTTGCTGGTAGGCCCACCGGGTACCGGTAAAACCCTGCTGGCAAAAAGTATTGCCGGCGAAGCCAAGGTTCCATTTTTCTCTATTTCAGGTTCTGATTTCGTTGAAATGTTTGTCGGTGTGGGCGCATCCCGCGTCCGCGACATGTTTGACAACGCCAAGAAGAATGCGCCGTGCATCATCTTTATTGACGAGATTGACGCTGTGGGTCGCCAGCGTGGTGCAGGGCTGGGCGGTGGTAACGATGAGCGCGAACAGACGCTGAACCAGATGCTGGTTGAGATGGACGGCTTTGAAACCAATGTCGGCGTGATCGTGGTGGCCGCTACCAATCGCCCTGATATTCTTGATGCCGCCTTGCTGCGCCCCGGCCGTTTTGACCGTCAGGTGTATGTCACGCTGCCGGATATTCGTGGTCGTGAGCAGATTCTCAATGTGCACATGCGCAAAGTGCCTTTGGGCCAGGACGTGAGCCCCGGCGTCATCGCCCGCGGCACACCCGGTATGTCTGGCGCTGACCTGGCTAACCTTTGCAATGAAGCCGCCCTGATGGCTGCCCGCCGCAGCGCGCGCACAGTTGAGATGCAGGACTTCGAGAAGGCCAAGGACAAGATCCTGATGGGCCCCGAGCGTAAAAGCATGGTCATGCCTGAAGAAGAGCGCCGCAACACGGCATATCACGAGTCTGGCCACGCACTGCTCGGCAAAATGCTGCCCAAGTGCGACCCTGTACACAAGGTCACCATCATTCCGCGCGGTCGTGCCTTGGGTGTAACCATGAGCCTGCCTGCTGCAGACCGCTACAGCTATGACCGTGAATTCATGCTCAGCCAGATCAGCATGCTGTTTGGTGGCCGTATTGCTGAAGAAGTCTTCATGAACCAGATGACTACTGGCGCCAGCAATGACTTTGAGCGTGCCACAGGCTTGGCCCGTGACATGGTGACGCGTTATGGCATGACCGAAGCGCTAGGCCCCATGGTCTACGCTGAAAACGAAGGCGAAGTGTTTTTGGGCCGTTCAGTCACCAAAACCAACAATATGAGTGAGGCCACACTGCAGAAGGTAGATGGTGAAGTGCGCCGCATCATTGACCAGCAGTACAAGGTTGCGCGTACGCTGATTGAAGACAACAAGGACAAAATGCATGCCATGGCCAAGGCACTGCTTGAATGGGAAACCATTGACGGCGACCAGCTTGACGACATTATTGCTGGCAAAGAGCCCCGTCCACCCAAAGACTGGACACCACGCAATCCTTCAGTGGGCGGCTCTGGAGGCCCGACGGGTGGAACACCTGCAGTTACGACTGACCCGGCTCCAAGCGCTGCCTGACATTTCACTGGCTTATTTCAAGCTGAATTGAATCAATGGACCCGGGCATGCTCCGGGTTTTTTGTTTTCAGACTCACGCTTACTGTTTCGGGTGCGGTGAAGTAGACCTACATTTTCTTGACCATGGTCACCAGTTGATCTAGCGCTATACCCCAGCCTTGCTCGAATCCCATTGCGGCGTGTTGTTGACAACCTGCCTCGTCCGCATGGATCACCCTTGCGCTGTATCTGGTACCGCCCTCATGTGGTGCCAGCGCAATAGTTGCAGTAAACATGAATGCCGCATCTTCCGCGCCACATGTTGCCGAGAGTGTTGAGGGCCGGAATTCTGGCAATAACGCGTTGGTCCATACCAGTTTTTCGTTGGGTAGCACCTCAAGGATGCAGCCCAGATTGGGGAATTGCAGCCCCTCAGGCGATTGCATCGTGGTGCGAAAAGCACCGCCTGGACGCAGGTCAATCTCGCAATCAATGGTTTGCCAGGGTAGGGGGCAGAACCATTTTTGCAGCAACTCTGGCTCGGTCCATGCGCGCCAGATGAGCGCTTGGGGCACATCGACGATGCGTTCAAAAAACAGGTCTAACCTTGAGTCCGGCAGCTTGGTGGACAACGCTGACATTGTGCATACTCCTTGGTGGTGGTTTGAAGCGGGTCAAGCCAAAAACGCTTCAGCGATGATGAGCATTCGTGTGAGCCGATAATGCAGGTGGCTTTGATGGTGATGCTTGGCTTTCTCTTCACGACATTTTTAACGCATATCCGATGATCTGGCAAACCACGCGATTTCAAGTTGATTTGACGCAGCCGCGCGTCATGGGCATCGTCAACGTCACGCCAGACTCTTTTTCTGACGGCGGCAAATACTTTGCGCCTGGCATCGGTATGGCCAGCGCTCTGGCGCATTGCGAAAAGCTCGTCAGGGACGGCGCTGACATTCTCGATATTGGCGGCGAGTCAAGCCGCCCAGGCGCGCAACCCTTGCCACTCGCCGAGGAGCTGGCTCGTGTGCTGCCCGTTGTGCGTCATGCTGTCCAGCTGGGTGTACCGGTATCGGTAGACACCTATAAACCAGAGGTCATGCAGGCCGCCCTGGGCCTGGGTGCCGACATCATCAATGACATCTGGGCATTGCGCCAAAGCGGGGCGCTTGAGGCGGTTGCTGTTCATCCGGATTGTGGCGTTTGCCTGATGCACATGCATCGCGAACCCCAAACCATGCAGGCCGAACCCATGCAGGGCGATGTGGTGCCTCAGGTACTAGCTTTTCTGAAGTCCCGGGCATCGACCCTTGAAGCCCTGAGCATCAAGCGGGCTCGCATCATGCTTGACCCAGGCATTGGTTTTGGCAAAACAGTGGCGCAAAACTTTGCCTTGCTGTCCCGCCAGCGGGAGTTGTTGCTATTGGGTTACCCGCTTCTGGCTGGGTGGTCCCGCAAGTCCTCACTGGCGGCCGTCAGCAGTACTTCGCTGTCTGCCGTTGCCCAACTCGATGTGGTTGACCGCATGGTACCCAGCGTTTCGGCTGCGCTGCTGGCAGTAGATCGTGGTGCGCGTGTGGTTCGTGTACACGACGTACGCGAAACCGTTCAGGCCTTGAAGGTCTGGACGGCCGCTTCGGTTTGATATGTGCGCCACCGTACATTCCAGCGTGAGCAGTCACCCTAGAATCAAGTGACAACAAAACCCAGTCCGGCAAGGCATAAAACATGAGCAGAAAATATTTCGGTACCGACGGCATTCGCGGCACCGTAGGGCAACCACCCATCACGCCAGACTTTGTACTTCGACTGGCGCATGCCGTCGGCAGGGTGCTCAAGCGCACGGAGTCGCGTCCGACCGTACTGATTGGCAAGGACACGCGTGTTTCCGGCTACATGCTTGAAAGCGCCCTTGAATCAGGCTTTAACTCTGCAGGCGTTGACGTTGTGCTGCTGGGGCCGCTGCCTACACCCGGCGTGGCCTACCTCACGCGGGCGCAACGCGCCAGCCTGGGCGTGGTCATCAGTGCCAGCCACAATGCCTATCCTGACAACGGTATCAAGTTTTTCAGCGCGCAGGGCAGCAAGCTGGGCGACGAATGGGAACTGGCCGTCGAGGCAACACTGAATGAAGCGCCGGTGTGGGCTGATTCGGCAACCATCGGAAAATCCCGTCGACTTGACGACGCCGCGGGCCGCTATATCGAGTTTTGCAAAAGTACCTTCGCCAATGACCTGACGCTCAAGGGCCTCAGGATTGTTGTGGATGGCGCAAATGGCGCGGCGTACCACATTGCGCCCAAGGTGTTTCATGAACTGGGCGCTGAAGTTGTCCCCATCGGCTGCTCGCCCAACGGAATGAATATTAACGACGGCGTAGGTGCAACCCACCCTGAGGCGCTGATTGAGGCCGTCAGGGTGCACCGGGCGGACTATGGCATTGCACTTGACGGCGACGCCGACCGGCTGCAGCTGGTCGATAGCGAAGGCAGGCTTTTCAATGGCGACGAGGTGCTGTTTTTAATGGTCAACGAACGCCTGGCACGCGGTGAAAAAGTGCCCGGCACGGTAGGCACGCTGATGACCAATATGGCGGTTGAACTGGCCTTGAAGAACAAGGGCGTCGAGTTTGCACGCGCCAAGGTGGGAGACCGCTATGTGCTCGAAGAGCTTGAAAAACGCGGCTGGCTGCTGGGCGGTGAGGGTTCTGGCCATTTGCTGGCGCTGGACAAACATACGACAGGCGATGGCCTGATCAGTGCCCTGCAGGTGTTGCAGGCGTGCGTGCGTAGCGGCAAAAGCATCGCCCAGTTGCTCGGCGATGTTGTGCTGTTTCCGCAGGTTTTGATCAATGTGCGCCTCAAACCCGACCAGGACTGGCGTAGCAGTGAAAAGCTCAAGCTTGAGACCGCTGCGATTGAGACCGAACTGGGCGATACCGGCCGCGTGCTGATTCGCGCCAGCGGTACCGAGCCGCTGCTGCGCCTGATGGTCGAGGCCCGCAGCGCCAGCCAGGCCCAAAGCTGTGCCGAACGGCTGGCGGCGGCCGTGAGCACCTGAATAGACTGCTTTTTTAGCCGAAAGTGCTTTTGGCCCAATGAGTATGGCTATCAGTAGCTATCAAATAAGAAGCAAAAGTGGTGGCCGACTTTCGGAAGCGGCATTTATCGATGCTGGCCACCAGCTTGCCTTTACGCCCAGATCACCGGGCCTGCTGCGCCGTACCATGCGTTGACCTGCGGCTCTACAGCAGCCTCAATACGGCTGCGCTTGATCTTCATGGTGGGTGTCAAAAAGCCGTTTTCAATTGACCATGGCTGGGCAGCCACCACCAGCATCTGCAGGCGCTCATGGCTGGCAAGCTGCTCGTTCACGTCATGCAGCAATTTGGCCAGCTGGGCGTCGAGATCGGTACGAACTGCCGCATCGCCAAGGCGTGGGCGCAGGTTTTCGTCAAGCACCAGCACCGCGTAAGGCAAGTTCTGCCCCAAACCCGAAACCATCGACAGCTCGACCGCTGGATGGGCGTTAAGGCGATTTTCAATCGGCGAGGGTGCAATGTATTTGCCCTTGGCGGTCTTGAAGAGCTCTTTTTTGCGGCCAGTAAGCTTGAGCAAGCCCTCGGCAGTCTGTTCACCAAGGTCACCGGTTCGAAAAAACCCGTCCTCGGTGAAGCTTTCTGCGCTCAATTCAGGCAGCTTGTAGTAGCCGACCAGTTGCCCGGGCGACTTGATCAGGATTTCGCCATCAGCGTCCAGCCGCACCTGTACACCTGGGTAGGGTAGCCCCACATAGCCGGGCGCATTGGCCGCTTCAGATGAAATATGCGAGTAGGCAAAATCTTCGGTCATGCCATAGCCCTCCACCAGGTTCAGGCCCAGGCGACGGTACCAATTTAGTACCTCAACCGGCAAGGGTGCAGAGCCACTGCCTGCCCTGAGAACTTCTCCCAGACCCAGGCTGGCCAGCACCTTTTGCCCGACAGCTTTGGCCATGGCCGGGTTGTCCAGCATGGCATCAAGCTGCGCTGCAGGCATATGGGCATGTACGGCATGCTGGAACTTGGTCCACAGGCGCGGAACCGATATAAAAGCCGTGGGCCGGGCGCGCTTGATGTCGTCCATAAAGGTCGCCAGTGACTCTGAAAAGAAAACATGCGTTTGCCCTGACATCAAGGCCAGGCATTCCACCCAGGCCCGCTCAAACACATGCGCTAGCGGCAGATAAGACAGCACGCGTGTGCCGTGTTCAGCGCTTTGTATGGACTGCTGGTCTTTGACGATACCTTCGCTTGCGCGCGTGACCGTACCAAAATTCTGCATCACGCCCTTGGGCTGGCCGGTCGAGCCCGAGGTGTAGAGCAGCATGGCCAGGTCATCAGCGCCGCGATAAGGCCGCCCGCCCATAGGTTCTGTACGCGCGACGATGGCATCCCAGGTGTCAAAACCCGTGTCGGGCGAAAGAGGCAGGGTAATGCAAGGCATGCCTACAGGAATGGCGCTTTTCTGTTGCTCCCAGGTGTCGAGTTTGCCGATAAAAAGCAGGCTGGCTTCGCTGTGCTCAAGTACAAAGCGCACGTTTTCAGCCGATTCTGTTGGGAAAATCGCCACGGTCGTGCCGCCCGCCATCCAGATCGCCAGCTCGGCCATGATGAAGTGCGCGCTGTTTTTGGCCAGCATGGCAATGCGCGCGCCGGGCGGCAAACCCAGGCTTTTGAGGTGGGCTGCCATGCGGCGCGCCTGGCCCAGCGTTTGGGCCCATGTGTAGTCAACGACCTGCCCGCCGCCTGTGGGTTGGGTCAAAAGGACTTTGTCTGGCAACTGTGCCTCGTAATCGTAGACGTAGTCGAGGATCAGCTTGGTTTCAGTGACTTTGGTGTTGGTCATTAAGGCTCCAGAAGATTCCATGGGGTTCAGTACCGCCTGGCACCGGTATCGCCGGGGTACGGGTTTGTTTTTCGAAAATAGTGAAAGCTTGTGAATGGTAAAGGCTTGTCTGGCGCGTCGAGGTCAGCGTTTTCACGGAATCTGGCGGCTTCAAACAACAAATTTATAGTCAAATATGTCCTGTACCCACTGAGAACGGCTATAGCTTGCTATTAAATATATAGCGCTTTAAGCCAGCAAAGGCGCAACCTCGGCGCGCAGCGGAATCCCCGCAATCGCGCCGTGGCGGCTTACCGACAGCGCCGCTGCCGCATTTGCCCATAGCATCGCAGTTTCAAGTGGCTCGCCGCGCGCGAGCGCCGCCGCCAGTGCGCCGGTAAAGGTGTCGCCAGCGCCTATGGTGTCGGCTACCTGCATGTTTCGGCCTGCCAGCTGAAGTGGGCCGCGCCCAGGTTGATAAAGCCTGCAACCGGCGGCACCCAGCGTCACCAATACCGCGCCTGTGCCCAGCGTCAGCAGGTGTTGTGCGGCGCTGTCTATTGAATCGGTATGCTTGGGGCCAGCGAGTTGGTAAAGCTCGCTTTCGTTGGGCGTTAGCACGTCAACCAGGCCGAAGAGGCCGTCGGGCAAGGGTCTGGCCGGGGCGGGGTTGAGAAGGGTGATGACGCCAGCCGCACGTGCAAGTTCAAAAGCCTGCAGCGTTGCCTCAAGCGGCACTTCACACGACGCCATCACGACCTTGCAACCTTCAATCAGCCTACGCGCCACCAGCACATGCTGTGCATTGAGTCCGCTGCCCGCCCCGGGATGCACGGCAATGCTGTTGTCGCCATCGTCGAAAACCAG
>JANOCP010000152.1:0-3974 GCA_031412235.1 Polaromonas sp. | reverse complement strand
GGGGTGGGCCATGTTGCTCATGAAGTGCTCATGGTGTTCTCAAGTACCGTTACCGGCGTCGCTGGAGATCACACCCTTGCGCAGCAAGATATTCCCGTACATGCGCTGCTCGCCGGTACGCAAGATCACAACCGCGGCCTGTGCCTGCGCATAAAAAGCAATACGCTCCAGCGCGGCAGCGGGCTTTTCTCCAGCCTGCTCAAGCGCTAGTGCAAATTCGGCAACGGGCTCGGGCACCGCGCTGGCGTTACCCACGACCTGCATGGTCCACGCGGCATCGGGTACAAAATTATCAAGCGGCAGTACCTGCAGCACGGCTTTCAGCGCCTCAGTTGTTGTGCTTCCTGCCAGTTGCACCAGGCGCGCACCGCCCAGCTGGGCAACACGTGCCGCTGGAAAATTGGCATCCACAATCGCGACATCATCGCCATGGCCCATGCTGGCCAGCGCGTGCAGGGCGTCGGGGGTCAGCAGTGGCGGGATGTTTTTAAGCAAGCGGTTAAACCGGGTTCAAACCCGTTTTGAAGCGGGCGTCAATACGACAGGAAACTACGGGATTCCCCCGTAGAGGGTTTTGCAGTAATGACTAACATGTTAGCTACAACCTAACTAAACCTTTATTGGTGCTTACCCGCAAATGACCGCATTCTTTCCTCCTTGTGACAAAAGTCAGCTGCGCCTTGGCCTGGGCGGTGCGCCGCTGGGTAATCTGTTTACAGCCGTCAGTGATTCAGATGCCCAGGCCCTGCTTGATACCGCCTGGAACAGCGGCTGCCGCAGTTTTGACACCGCGCCGCACTACGGCCATGGCTTGTCAGAAAGGCGGCTGGGAGACGCACTGCGCGGTCGCCCGCGTGATGCGTTTGTGCTGTCAAGCAAGGTGGGACGCGTATTGACGCCCAATGCCAATGCGGCGCGCGACCAGCATGGCTATGTTGACGTGTTGCCCTTTACCCAGGCCTGGGACTTCAGCGCCGCAGGCACCCGCCGCAGTGTGGAAGACAGCCTGCAGCGCCTGGGCCTGGCGCGGCTGGACGTGGCCTATGTGCATGACCCTGATGCCGCAAACCATGGCGCACGCGCACCCGATGTGCTGCGGCAGGTCATTGAAGAAACTTTGCCCGCCTTGCAGCAGTTGAAAAAAGAAGGGCTTATTCGTGCAATCGGCCTGGGCACCAATGATGTGGATGTGGTGCTGCAGGTATTGCAGCAAGCCGACCTTGATGTGCTGATGCTGGCCGGGCGCTACAGCCTGCTGGACCATAGCGCGCTGCCTGCGTTAATGCCGCAATGCGTGGCGCGAGGTGTGCGCGTCGCGCTGGGCGGGGTTTTTAACTCGGGCATTCTGGCAACTGGCGTACGCCATTCAGCAGGGGCGGGGGCGACGTTCAACTACGCCCCGGCTGCGCAGGAATGGCTACAGCGCACCGCACAAATTGAATCTGTCTGTGAGGCACATGGCGTTCCGCTCCGGGCTGCAGCGCTGCAGTTTCCGCTGGCGCATGCCGCCGTAGACATTGTGATGCTGGGGGCGCGTACGGCGGCTGAATGGCTTGATGCTAAAGCGATGCTGCAGCACGTGATTCGACAGGATTTCTGGGCCGATTTGCGCGCACAGGGCCTGCTGCCAGCGGGAGCACCCAGACCATGATTGATGCGCACTTTCACTGCTGGCAACTGGAGCGTGCAGATTACGGCTGGCTAGATGCTGACCTCAACCCGGCCCTGAAGCCGATTTGCCGTGACGTGAGCGTCAGCGACTGGAAGGCGCAATCAACGCCGCACGGCATGACAGGCGGCGTGCTGGTACAAGCTGCAGCTACCGAGGCAGAAACATTGTTTTTACTGGCCCAGGCTGATGCAAATGATGCTGTTCTGGGTGTGGTTGGCTGGGTTGATCTGCTGGCACTTGATGCGCCGGCTCGTATTGAAGCGCTGGCACGCCATCCTAAGCTCAAGGGCCTGCGCCCCATGCTGCAAGACCTGGCCGACCCCGAATGGATATTGAACCCCGCGCTTGCACCCGCCCTGAAGGCCATGTCTGGTGCCGGACTGGTGTTTGACGCACTTGTCAAGCCGGTGCATTTGCCGCATATGCGGATGCTGGCCGGGCGTTACCCCAATTTGGCCATCGTCATTGATCACGCCGGCAAGCCAAACATAGGCGCGGGCGAATGGCAGACCTGGGCCGACGGCATCGCGCTAATCGCAAAGCAGACGCAAGCCATGTGCAAGCTCTCTGGGCTGATGACTGAGGCCGGGCCGAACGCAGGGCCCGATGCCTTGCAGCCCTACGTTGCGCATGTGCTGAAGTGTTTCGGTGCCGGGCGACTGGTGTGGGGCAGTGACTGGCCGGTGCTGGAACTCGCTTGCAGCTATACCGACTGGTGGCGTTATTCGCAGCAACTGCTTGCCGGGTTAAATAGCGAAGAGCGGGCAGCCGTGCTGGGCGGGAATGCGCAGCGTTTGTATGGTTTATCGGGTCTACAGCGGTGATTTGACTGAAGTTTTAGATCAAACGTGCTCTGTGCCCAATGAATACGGCTATATTTAGCTATATATTTGATAGCGATTGATCGTGGCGGTGGCGCTGTCTGCGATTTGGCACCCCCACATCGAACCGGAAGCAAAATACGCTGCTGCATCAAGCCAACGTGTAAGCCGTTTTGACGGTGGTAAAGAACTCCTGCGCATACTTGCCCTGCTCACGAGGGCCGTAGCTTGAGCCCTTGCGGCCGCCAAAGGGTACGTGGTAATCAACACCGGCAGTGGGCAAATTCACCATCACCATGCCGGCCTGGCTGTGGCGCTTGAAGTGGGTAGCGTATTTGAGGCTGGTGGTGGCTATGCCTGCCGACAGGCCAAACGGCGTGTCGTTGGCGGTAAACAGGGCAGCTTCGTAGTCCTTGACGCGGATGACGCTGGCAACGGGGCCAAAAATCTCTTCGCGGTTGATGCGCATGCAAGCTGTGCTTTCGCTGAACAGGGCTGGCGCCATAAAAAAGCCTTCTGCGCCGCTGCCGGTATGGCATGCGATGCGCTCGCCGCCAGCTGCCAGGGTTGCGCCTTCAGCCTTGCCGATGTCGATGTAACTCAAATCCTGCTCAAGCTGGGCTTGTGATGACACCGGGCCAATGTCTGTACCGGCGGCCAGCGCGTCGCCGACCTTGATGCGGGCCATGCGGGCCGTCAGCGCTTCAATAAAAGCCGGGTAGATTTTGTCGGTCACGATCAGGCGGCTGGATGCTGTGCAGCGCTGGCCGGTGGAGTAAAACGCGCTCTGGGCGCTGAGTTCAACCGCTTGCGCAAGGTCAGCGTCGTCCAGAATGACTTGTGGGTTTTTGCCGCCCATTTCAAGCTGAACCTTCTTCAGGTTTTTGGCGCAAGCCTCTGCAATGCGGCTACCAACGCCGACAGAGCCGGTAAAGCTGATGGCGTTAATGCCAACGTGGTTGACCATGGCATCGCCAATCACGCGGCCCGGCCCCATGACCAGGTTAAACACACTGGCTGGAATGCCCGAGCGGGAAATAATTTCAGCCAGCGCCCACGCGCTGCCAGGCACAAGGTCGGCAGGTTTCAGTATCACGCAGTTGCCAAAGGCCAGCGCTGGCGCGACTTTCCAGGCCGGAATGGCAATAGGAAAGTTCCACGGTGTGATCAGGCCGACCACACCCACGGGCTCGCGCGTGATTTCAACGCCAATGCCCGGCCGTACCGAAGGCAGGGTTTCACCGCCAAGGCGCAAACATTCGCCTGCAAAAAATTTGAAGATATGACCGGCGCGTGTGGCTTCGCCAATGCCTTCGGGTTTGGTCTTGCCTTCCTCGCGTGAGAGCAGGGTGCCCAGTTCTTCGCGGCGGGCCAGAATTTCGGTGCCAATTTTGTCCAGCGCATCCGAGCGTGCCTGAATACCCGAGACTGACCATGCAGGAAAAGCCGCCTGCGCTGCAAGCACAGCGGCGTTCAGGCCG
>JANOCP010000151.1:0-2615 GCA_031412235.1 Polaromonas sp. | reverse complement strand
GGGTGCGCAAAATGGCGCGCTGACGGTCATGTGCGGCGGCGATGCCCCAGCCTTTGATGCGGCCAAACCTGCTGGCATGGCGTTTTCAAAGGCATTCACGCTCATGGGTGACAGTGGCGCGGGCCAGCTCACCAAAATGGTCAACCAGATCTGTATCGCCGGGCTGGTACAGGGCCTGAGCGAAGCGGTGGCCTTTGGCCAGAAAGCCGGGCTCGACGTGAACCAGGTGCTGGACGTGATTGGCAAGGGCGCAGCGCAAAGCTGGCAGCTCGACAACCGCGGTAAAACCATGGTGGCCGACAAGTTTGACTTTGGCTTTGCGGTCGACTGGATGCGCAAGGACCTGGGCCTGGTGCTTGACGAGGCCAAGCGTAACGGTGCACGCCTGCCAGTTACGGCGCTGGTAGACCAGTTCTATGCTGATGTACAGGCGCTGGGTGGCCAGCGCTGGGACACGTCAAGCCTGGTCCGCCGGCTGCGCTGAATCACTTCGACCCGTGCCCGTAGCTGTTAGCGTTCGGGCCGGTCCCCTCAGGGTTTGGTTGCTGCAGGGGTTGACGGGACCGCCGATGATGGCAGCATGCGCGCCAGCTCTTGGTCGCTGATGATCTCAAAAATGCGCACAACTTTTTGCACACCCGACACGCTGCGAACCACCTCGGTTGCACGATCAGCCTCGCGCTGGGTAACGCGGCCCATCAGGTAGGTCGTGCCGCGCTCGGTTACCACCTTGAAGGAATTGGCATACAGATCGCGCGTGTCCACCAGTGTTGCCCTGATACGTCCGGTCACCAGTGCATCTGACGAGCGCTGGGTAAGCGTTGAGTTACCCATGATGGCCAGCTCATTGATGATGGAAGTGACGTTTTCCACCCGCGAAACGATTTGTTCAATCAGTTGTTTGTCCTGCGCGTTGGCTACTTCACCCGTCAAAAGCACCTGACGGTTATAGCTGGTCAGGTTGACGTGGCTGCGCTCACCGATCTCACCGCGCAGCCGGCTCAATGCGCGCAGCTCAATGCCTTCGTCCTCAAGTTGTGCGCCCGAGGTGCGGCGGTCGGTGGCAACCAGCGAACCCCCTGCAACGGCACCGCCCAGAATCAGGGGGACGCAGGCTGTGACCGACCCCAGCAGCACGCAGCCAGCAGTTACCGACAGGGCGAGGCGCCTGAACGAAAAATTTGTCATGTTGAAGTCTCCTGATCGCCCAGTAGCTGGGCGTCTACGCCATCACAAATGCAGTGCAACACCAGAAGATGCACCTCCTGAATACGCGCGGTACGCTCGTGCGGCACGCAGATATGAACATCGGTTTCACGTAGCGCGTGGGTCATTTTTCCACCACTGCGGCCCGTCAGCGCCACGACGGTCATTTCGCGCTCATGGGCGGCTTCAATCGCTTTCAGCACATTCTCCGAGTTGCCGCTCGTACTGAGTGCAAGCAGCACATCGCCTGCCCCGCCAAGCGCACGTACCTGTTTTGAGAAGATGACGCTGAAGTCGTAGTCATTGGCAATCGCCGTGAGGATGGAGCTGTCAGTTGTCAGCGCAATGGCCGCCAGTTCGGGTCGCTCGCGCTCGTAGCGCCCTACAAACTCGGCTGCAAAGTGCTGGGCATCAGCCGCCGAGCCACCGTTGCCACACGCCAGAACCTTTCCACCACTGGTAACACTGGCCAGAATAGCCTGCACGGCTGCCACGATGGGTTTTGACAGTATTTGCGCCGACTGGTATTTCAGGTCAGCGCTGTCGATGAAGTGCTGTTCAATTCGTTGTTCAAGCATGCACTAATGATAGCGGGTCAGGGTGGCCGAAAAACCGGCTGGGACCTGACGTTTGCTTACATGGGCTGCGTGCTGTCAGGATGCGTCAAACGCGCCTTGCAGCCAGTCAATGCTTGCTTGGGCCTCGCTGCCTGAGCTGTCACCGATGCCGCCTTGCACCAGCACCACGTCAAAGCGGCACGGCGGCGGGCTTTTGAAACGCGTCAGGTAGTGGCGGGCGGCAAAAATAATGCGCTTTTGCTTGACGGCGCTGATGCTGGCACCTGCGCCGCCATGCGATTGACCCGAGCGCTGCCTGACCTCGACAAACACCAGTGTGCCGTCTGGTGCGCGCATGATGAGGTCAATCTCGCCGCCGCCGCGACCGGGTGTCCGATAATTGGTGTCAACCGGCTTAAGCCCAGCCCTGACCAGATAGGCAAGCGCAATCGACTCCGCAGCATCACCAAGGCTCTTGGTGGTAATCTGACCTTCCGGTACCCCGGCATTTTGCTTTTTGGAAAACCACATTGAACGCTTCTTTCGACCTGGCCCTGGGCGCGGCTAAAGCCGCCGCCGGCATGCAGCATTATCCGGAAAGTACGCTGTACGTAGTGGCCACGCCGATTGGTAACCTGGCCGACATCAGTTTGCGCGCGCTACATGTGCTGCACCTGGTCAATGTGATTGCCTGCGAGGATACGCGCCATTCACAGGGCCTGCTGCGGCAATACGGCATTGATAAAACGCTGCTTGCGGTGCATGAGCACAACGAGCTTGAAGCGGCCACAGGCGTGATTGAGCGCCTGCAGCGCGGCGAACGCGTGGCCTACATCAGCGACGCCGGAACGC
>JANOCP010000150.1:0-3779 GCA_031412235.1 Polaromonas sp. | reverse complement strand
GCCTGGGCGACCGCAGCCAGACCTTGTGGGGCGGCTGGGCGGTGTTTGGCGCGGACGCACACTGGTACTTTAGCGGTGACACCGGTTACAGCCAGGACTTCATCGACACTCAAAAACGCTTTGCTGAGCGACAAACCCCATCCAAAGGCGGCGGGTTTGACCTTGCACTGATCGCAGTCGGCGCGTACGAGCCGCGCTGGTTCATGAAAGACCAGCACGTCAACCCCGCAGAAGCGGTGCAGATTCACCAGGACCTGAAAGCCAAACGCAGTGTGGGCGTGCATTGGGGCACCTTTAACCTGACCGATGAACCGCTTGACCAGCCGCCCAAAGACCTGGCGCTGGCCACCAAAGCGCAGGGCCTCAAAGACGGCGACTTCACTGTCATGGCCATAGGCGAAACCCGGTTGATACCCGCCCGGCCCAAACCATGACAGCACGCAAACCGAAGCAAAATCCGAACTGGACAGACCGCTGGAAAGCCTCGATTCCGGACCGCGAAACACTGGCTACCAGCCGCTGGCTCAAGCCGGTTGCGCATCATGTGCTTGACCCCCGCCTGTGGCATTTGCAGCATGAGTCTGTGGCGCGCGGCGCAGCCATTGGCATCTTCTGGGCTTTTTGCCTGCCTGTCGCGCAAATACTTGTCGCGGTGGTCCACAGTGTCTGGTGGCGGGCCAATATTGCAGTGGCTGTCGGTGCGACCTTAATCACCAACCCTTTCACCATCGGCTTCTGGCTCTGGCTGGCCTACCGGACTGGCAGTTTTTTCATGGATGCGCCGCCGCCCGAGCCCTTGAGTAAGGGCGACAGCGTCATGGACTGGCTGGCGTCATTCGGCGGCCCTGCCATACTGGGCATGGGCATTTTTGCGGTGGGCGGATCGGTCAGCGCTTACGTGGCCATCAAACTGGGCTGGCGCCTGCACGTCTGGCTCAAACGCCGAAGCCGCCGACAATCACGACAACAAAACCGCACCCCCTGAATCTTTCCATGACAACCCCAGCGCTGCCCGACACCCTCTGCTACCTCAACGGTGACTACACCGCCCTTAAAGACGCCAAGATCAGCGTGCTTGACCGTGGGTTTATCTTTGGCGATGGCGTGTATGAAGTGGTGCCCGCCTATGCTGGCCAGCTGTTTCGCTTTGAGCAGCACATGGCGCGCCTTGACCGCAGCCTGGCCGAGTTGCGTATCTCCAACCCGCTCACGCATGCTGAATGGCGTGAGATTACTCTCAAATTAATAGCAAGCTATAGCCGTAATCATTGGGCAGGAGGCACAAATCATTCAAAAACTGACCAGATTGTGTACATTCAGGTCAGTCGGGGCGTTGCCATGCGTGACCACGCCATGCCGCCGGGCCTGAAGCCCACCGTGTTTGTGATGACCAACGCATTGAAGCTGCCTTCGCCAGCGCAGCGCGCGAGCGGCGTGGCCTGCGTTACGGCAGACGACTTCAGGTGGGAAAAAGCCCACATCAAAAGCACCAGCCTGCTGGGTGCGGTGTTTTCGCGCCAGATCAGCGTGGACGCCGGCGCGGTCGAAACCATCATGTTCAGGGGCGACTATTTGAGTGAGGCGGCATCGAGCAACGTCTGGATCATTAAAAACGGCACCGTGATGGGCCCGCCCACAGATTCGCTGGTGCTCGAAGGCATTCGCTACGGCCTGATTGAAGAGATGTGCCGCGCCTGCGGTATCGCGTTTGAGCTGCGCCGCATCACCCGGGCCGAAGTACTGGCAGCCGATGAAATTTTGCTGTCGTCAGCCACCAAAGAGGTCTTGCCCGTCACGCTGCTCGATGGCCAGGCGGTGGGCAACACTCTGGAAAAAGGCCAGCCCGGCCCCATTTACAAAAGCTTGTACGCCGCGTATCAACTGGCCAAACAGGGCCCACTGGCTGAACAGGAACAACTGACATGACTGCGCCCACCGACAACATGCCCACCCCGAAAATCATTGGCGCCGACGCCGCCGAACCCACACGCCAGGAATCGCTGATCGAATACCCGTCGCAGTTCCCCATCAAGGTCATGGGCCTGAAAGTTGACGGCCTGGTAGCGGCGATTACCCACGTTGCGCACCAGTTCGACCCCGCGTTTGACGCGTCGACCATCGAGCTGCGCGAAAGCAGCGGCGGCAAATACCTGGGCGTGACGGTGACGGTGACCGCCACCAGCCGTGAGCAGCTTGACGAGCTGTACCGCACGCTGTCTACGCACCCGATGGTGAAAGTGGTTCTTTAAACCATCAAGCCTCGACAGCAAAGCAAGCCTGATGCCCATTGAAATCCGCCACCTGGGCCGCGTCGACTACCTGCCGACCTTTGAGGCCATGAAAGCCTTTACGGCAGGCCGAAATATTGGAATTTCAAGCCAAACAAGCTTCCTGCCCAATGATTACGGGCATGACAAGCTATGGATATGTGAGCACCCCGCGGTCTATACCCAGGGGCTGGCTGGCAAGCCGGGGCATATTTTGAACGCTTGCGACATACCGGTGGTGCAAACTGACCGGGGCGGGCAGGTGACTTTTCATGGGCCGGGCCAGGTGGTGGCTTACCCGCTGATGGATTTGCGGCGGGCGGGTTACTACGTCAAGGAATACGTCTACCGGGTTGAAGAAGCCGTAATACGCACGCTGGCGCATTTTGGCGTGACGGGGCACCGCGTGATGGGCGCGCCGGGTATTTATGTGCGGCTGGGTGACCCGGCATCGCACGCCGCGCTGACGGGCCCGGCCAACCCGCTCGACCCTTTTGCAGGGTTGGGCAAAATCGCCGCGCTGGGCATCAAAGTCAGCCGCCACTGCACCTATCACGGGGTGGCGCTGAATGTGGCGATGGACCTGGAACCCTTCTCGCGCATCAATCCGTGTGGTTATGCGGGGCTGCAAACGACGGACCTTTCTACAATCGGGGTATCCGCAAGCTGGCAGGACGCCGCAGACGTGCTGGGCCACAAGCTCAAGTCCTACCTTCAGCCGTCATAAAGAAACACATCATGAGCACCACAGAAGTCGTCAGAGATATCCAGAGCCAGGCAGACTACAACCCGCTGGCCAAGCAAAAAGCTGCCGCCAAGCTGTCGCGCATTCCCGTCAAGGTTGAGAGCGCGCCACTGCTTAAAAAGCCCGAGTGGATTCGCGTCAAGGCGGGCAGCCCGACCACGCGCTTTTACGAGATCAAGCAGATCCTGCGCGAGAACAAGCTCAACACCGTGTGCGAAGAAGCCAGTTGCCCCAACATCGGCGAATGTTTTGGCAAGGGCACGGCAACTTTCATGATCATGGGCGACAAGTGCACCCGCCGCTGCCCGTTTTGCGATGTGGGCCATGGCCGCCCCGACCCGCTCGATGCAGACGAACCACTGAACCTGGCCAAAACAATTGCCGCGCTCAAGCTCAAATACGTAGTGATTACCAGCGTTGACCGCGATGATTTGCGTGACGGCGGCAGCGGGCATTTTGTGGAATGCATTCAGCGGATTCGTGAGCTGTCGCCCGGCACCACAATTGAGATTCTGGTGCCCGACTTTCGTGGGCGCGACGACCGAGCGCTTGAAATCCTCAAGGCCGCGCCGCCTGATGTGATGAACCACAATCTGGAAACCACCGCCCGCCTGTACAAGGAAGCACGCCCCGGCAGCGACTACCAGTTCAGTTTGAGCCTGCTCAAAAAGTTCAAGGCGCTGCACCCTGACGTGCCGACCAAAAGCGGCATCATGGTCGGTCTGGGTGAGACGGACGAAGAGATTTTGCAGGTCATGCGCGACATG
>JANOCP010000149.1:0-26227 GCA_031412235.1 Polaromonas sp. | reverse complement strand
AGGCAACAAAGAACTCGCCAGCGCAGCCTTCAACGCCAGAGTCATCCCAAGCGTCGCTTACACCGACCCAGAAGTCGCATGGGTGGGCCTGACAGAAGACCAGGCCAAAGCCCAAGGCATCAAGGTCAAAAAAGGCCTGTTTCCGTGGTCAGCATCAGGCCGCGCGATTGCCAACGGCCGCGACGAAGGCGTCACCAAGCTGCTGTTTGATGACTCACCAGAGGCGCATGGTCACGGCAAGATCCTGGGCGGCGGCATGGTCGGCACGCATGCGGGCGACATGATTGGCGAGATTGCACTGGCCATTGAAATGGGTGCAGATGCTGTCGATATTGGCAAGACGATTCACCCGCATCCAACGCTGGGCGAGAGTATTGGCATGGCCGCTGAGGTGGCGCATGGGAGTTGTACGGATTTGCCGCCGGTGCGGAAGTAGTTGGAATACAAACATTTCAACGCCAGCAAGTCCATGAATCGGCTACCGTTAAGTTTTCTGTAGTAGCCTGCGACCAACCTATGGCAGCTGACGGGCCACCGCCGCAAGGGGCCTCCTGGACGGCGCATCGGAGCGGATGTGCAGGCCTACCGTCAACCACGGCAGGCGTTCCGCGTTCGGTATCGGACGCTCAGACGCCATGAGTAGGGGAAGCATGCCTTTTGCCAGGCGGGCATACCCCGTAAACTTGTGCAAATGGTGTATTTGAGCGGTCAGCAAACATTACTCCCCCCAAAGTCCGGCCCAGGGCTTTGGCGGTGGTTTTGTCTGTTGATGTTTTGCGTTGGCCTGGGCACTGCGGCGGTTCATGCTGCAGCCCCTTTAGCGGTGCAGCTCACTGCTGCGTCTCCGGCGGCCTATCCGGCGCCTTTGCAAGTCATTGAGGGCTTGGGCAGTGCCATCACCATTGACCAGGTGGCAGCCCTGCCGAGCGAGAGGTTCGGGACTTTCTCCCCGACAAAGATGTACGAAATCGGCTTTGACGCGCCGCTATGGCTCAAGCTGAAGATTTCGATGCCGCAGGCCCTGCCTCAAGGTGCGTGGCTCCTTGAATTTCCGTCCATCATTGTGGATCGTTATGAGTTCTACCAGCGTGATACGACGGGTCGGTGGCTCATGGCGGCAGCGGGTGACCGCGTAGCACATGTTCAGTGGCCTCTAGATGGTTTGCGAGCGCGTTTCCCGCTGCGTTCAGATGTGGCGGGTGAGCAAGAGGTGTTCGTCAAGGTGGTTCACCAGCACCACACCAACTTGCAGCCAGTCATTGTTTTGCAAAGCGATGCGCTTGCACGTGACAGCAGCCAGATGCTCTGGACGGGCTTGCTGCTGGGGGTGGTTTTCACTTTGGTCCTGACCTGTGCACAAATGACGCTGGTTTACCGCGACTGGACTTACGGCTGGTATGCCGGTTACCTGACGTTCACGATGCTGGCCGCCCTGTGCTACAGCGGTATTGCACAAAGAAGCCTCTGGCCCGATACAACCAAGTTTGCCAGCGATGCGATCGTCTATGCCGTGATGATGGCGTTCATTTTTAACCTGGAGTTCAGCCGTTCGATGTTTGGAGGCCTGCAGAGTCGGGCTATGCGGCGGCTCTCGCGCGCCCTTGTGGGTTTGTGTACGCTGTACCTGATGGCGACGTTTGTAAGCGAGCGTTATGACCGTCTGATTGTGCTGTTTGAAGTCTTGTCGTTGAGTGTTTTTTCATTCATTGTGTTCGCGGCTGCAAAGGCTTGGCGGGGCGGTGTGGTGTTTGGTGGCTACTGGTTGATGGTCTACGTGCCGTACCTGTTGTGCATCGCCCTGACACTGGGCAATAGCGCCGGGTTTGTGAATGTACCGTGGTTACCTGCTCAAGCGCCGGTGTTTGCCGCGATTGCAGAAGCGGTCGCCATGATGCTGTGCATCAACGCTTATGGCCGACTGCGACATGCGCAATCGGTTCGGGAGCAAGAGGCCACCCGCTATGACCCGTTGACGGGGTTTTTGAAAGAAGCCGTTTTTAACAAGCAGGTCTCTGAAATCTGGAACAGCAGCAAACACGTCAAACGCGATTTTGCGGTGGTTTACGTGACCGTTGATGCCCAGGCTGCAGGTGTGCCGGGCACTGTGGATGCTGAAGCACTTATGGCGCGCAGTGTGCGACAGGTGCGTATGGTCACCCGTGACTTTGACCTGATTGGACGTCTGGGCCGAAACCGCATAGGTATTGCTATTTTGAACGTGCCGCCGCGCGAAGCGTTGTCAAGCAGGCTTGCGCGGCTGGTCGCGCTCGGGCTGATGCGCGATGCGGATGACCCCACTGTCCTGTCGGCCCGGTTCAGCGTGCGCGTTGGCCTTCGCCATAGCTTTGAGGGTGATTTTGAGGCGGTCGACAGGGCGCTCAAGGAATCACTTGAACGCCAGGATGGTGCTCTCAGGCCGATTCGATTTCTGGACACCGAGGTATTTACCAGGCGACATAATGCGCCGGAAACTCCCCAAGTTTTGAAGCCTGGTGGCCTTTGAAACAGGCGCTGATTGGGTGGACATCGGCAAGACGATCTACCCGCATTCGACGCTGGGCGAGAGCATCGGCAGGGCGGCGAAGGAGGTGCATGGAAGTTTTACGGATTTGCCACCGGTGCGGAAGTAACCCGCTTCCAGGGGCCAACCCACGTTGACATCGCCCGAATTGGCAACGGTTCGTAGCCTAGAGTCAGGTAAGCGAGGGTCAGATTCCGTATTGCGAAGCAATATTCAGCGGTGTACGGCTGTAGCACTTGGAGTCAGTATGATTTTGATAGCGTGTTACAACCGTATTCATTGGGCTACAGCCCTAAAATATGCTCAAAACAACAAAAAATGCTGCTTCCCGGCATTCCGGCTCACATCTTCTTGCCAATAGCGGCGTACAGCTCGCTCAACGGTACGACACGGCCGTGCAAAGGCAAAATTTGGTCGATACCCAGCTTTAACCGCTCGATGTTTTGTACCAAATTCACATGCAGGGCGTTGGGTACAGCTGGCGCGGGCGCGTTGGGTGCGCCGGGGGTATAGGCGTCGGCTTCGATCAGCAGCTTTTCTTTGGGCAGGTGCACCATTAAAAAGCCGTTGGCGTGTACGCTGCCTTCGATGTAGTACACGTCAACTACCCTGGCGCCATCGGTAAAGCTGCGTTTGCTGCTCACGCCGGTCACGCTGGCCTTTTTGCCAGACATTTGCATGGCATCGGGTTTGATGCTGTTGGGGTTGGCCATGGTGGTTTCAAAAAATGGGCGGGACAGCTCGCTGGTGACCAGTGTTGCGCCTTCCGCCACAGCGCTACGCAGGCCACCTGAATGGTCAAAGTGGTGGTGCGAGTTGATGACAAAGCGTATCGGCTTGCCGGGACTGAGGTTTTTAGCCGCAGCCAGCATCGGCACGGCGCGGCCGTCGTACAGCGGGCTTTCAACCACCATGATGTGGTCTTTCATTTCAATCGCGACGCTGTTGTGCGAGCCGCCTGCCATGTGCCACACGCCGTCGGCTACTTTGGTGGCGGCTATGTTTTCAGCGAAGGCGGTGACCAGTGCGGGTACTTCAATACCGGTTGGCGCATTGGGTTTGACGTCGTTGACCGTCAAGTCGAGTACCGGGTGGCCGCCCATGGTCTGCTGGATGCGCATCGGGAACATCACGCCGCCGGTGTCTTTGTAGTCAGAAAAGCGAATAACCGAGGCCGTATCACCCGCCACCGGATGCGGCTGGGTGGATTCAATCTGCTCGACCATGCCCGCAGCGTTGATTAACGCTGTGGCGCGGTACTTTCCGGGCACAGAAAATGACACAGCCGTCAGTGTTTTGCCATCGACAGCACGCATGCTCGAGGTGGCGTTGTTGGCCATAGCCGCCTTGATCACACCATGCGGGGTGGTCCACAAATCGTGTACACGCATGTCGTAAGCAACAGGCGCGGCCACCGGTGCAGGGCCAACCATGTTCCAGGCGCTGGCACCGCGCATAAAGCCGCTGGTACGCTGCTCGCCCATGCCCATCAACGGTATGGCGCCGCCGCCGTTGGGCTCGGCTCGGGTGCGGGCTGCATCTTCTCTAAAAGCTGCATTTTCGTAATCAGCGACGCGTGAGAAGGTCGAATAATTGATTTTGGGCCAAGCCTGACCAGCCAGGTAGGCCTGGCCAAAGGTGGCCCCGGTGCCCGTGCCTGCAAACGAAATACTTTTAAGCGCTGCGCCGCCCATGGCTGTGTTGGCGCGCTGCAAGGCCGCGCTGGCGCTTTCCCCCGGCATGTTGGCGCAGGCTGCCAGAGCAGCAGCGACTGTGATGTACAAGGCGGGGCGGCTGAATGTGGCCAGCAGACGGTTTTGCATGGTGTTTCCCTCGTTTTTGGTCAGTCTTCGCCAGATGGCGCGGACGAATCTTAGACGCGCAAGCGATTCGCTCGGCCTAGGGAAAACACAGCCAGAACCAGCAGGGCTCAGGGAACTTTTTTCAACACACTATTTTTGCGCGTCGTTCTAGAGCCACCAGGGCATCAGAGCCACGAGAGTCAGGTCTTGCAAAGACTCATCAACTGACTATCAAAAAGTCTCTGGCCGAATCAAATCCAGCTCGATTTGCCGTGCACTGGCAGCGTGGAAATGAGCTGACATTTGTCCGATACGCTTAGCTGCCGCGCGTTACCGGCATTTCAACTTCGCCTGGCATCAAGAGGTGCTTTGCCAGCTCCAGCTTGGCCAGTGATGCGCGGTGCACTTCGTCCGGGCCATCGGCCAGGCGCAGGGTGCGCTGGTGGGCGTAGGCATAGGCCAGCGGGAAGTCGTCAGACACGCCACCGCCGCCGTGGGCCTGAATCGCCCAGTCAATGATCTGGCAAGCCATGTTGGGGGCTACCACCTTGATCATGGCGATTTCTGCCTTGGCGACCTTGTTGCCTACGGTGTCCATCATGTAGGCGGCTTTCAGCGTCAGCAGCCTGGCCTGCTCGATCATGCAGCGCGACTCGGCAATGCGCTCTTGCCACACTGACTGGCGTGAAATGGGCTTGCCAAACGCCACGCGGGTGTTCAGGCGCTTGCACATCAGCTCAAGCGCGCGCTCGGCGCAGCCAATGGTGCGCATGCAGTGGTGAATGCGTCCGGGGCCAAGGCGGCCTTGTGCAATTTCAAAGCCGCGGCCTTCGCCCAGCAGCAGGTTGTCAACCGGTACGCGGACGTTTTTCAGGCGCACTTCCATGTGGCCGTGCGGTGCGTCGTCGTAGCCAAACACGGTAAGCGGGCGAATGACGGTGATGCCGGGTGCATCGGATGGCACCAGAATCATGGACTGCTGCTCGTGGCGGCCTGCGTCGGGGTTGGTTTTGCCCATCACGATGTACACGGCACAGCGTGGGTCGCCAGCGCCTGACGACCACCATTTGAGGCCGTTCAGCACGTATTCATCACCGTCGCGCTCGATGCGGCATTCAATATTGGTAGCGTCGGATGAGGCAACGTCGGGCTCCGTCATCAAAAAGGCCGAGCGGATTTCACCGCGCAGTAGCGGGTCAAGCCACTTGTCCTTGTTGGCCTCGGAGCCATAGCGGGCAATGGTTTCCATATTGCCGGTGTCGGGCGCAGAGCAGTTGAAGACCTCAGCCGCAAAGGGCACGCGTCCCATGATTTCGCACAGCGGGGCGTATTCAAGGTTTGAAAGCCCCTCGGGCGCGCGCGGGGAGTGCGGCAAAAACAGGTTCCACAAACCTGCGGCTCGGGCTTTGGGTTTTAACTCTTCGATGATGGTGGTGGGTATCCAGGCATTGCCTTTAGCCCGGTTCTCGGCAATTTCACGGAAAAACCTGGCCTCGTTCGGGTAAATATGCTCGTCCATAAAGGCCAGCAGACGGGCCTGCAGCTCTTGTACTTTGGGGGTGAAATTGAAGTCCATTGGGTTTCCTGGTGAGTTTGTTTGTTGGGTTTCAGAGAAAAAATACGCTTCAAGCCTGATTCTTCAGGGCACTTTTTTGAGCGCTCTTCTGCGCAAATTTCCAGGCCATTTTTGCCAGCAGCGGTGCGCCTGCTGCCGAGCTGACGGCCTGTGCGCTTGATGCGGTGCCGGCTTCAACCCGCTTGGCAATGCCCTGCAAAATTGCCGCCAGCCGGAACAGGTTGTAGGCCAGGTAAAAGTCCCAGTCGGCCTTGACAGATTCAATCGCCTCTGGCGTAGTGATGCCGGTGCGCTGGCAGTACAGCGCTATGTAGTCAGCTTCTGACGGAATACCCAGGCTGGCAATATCAACACCGCCAATACCGCGAAACGAGCCCGGTGGAATATGCCAGCCCATGCAGTGGTAGCTAAAGTCGGCCAGCGGATGGCCCAGGGTTGACAGCTCCCAGTCAAGCACCGCCAGCACGCGCGGCTCGGTGGGGTGAAACATCAGGTTGTCGAGCCTGAAGTCCCCGTGCACGATGGAGACCATGCTTTCATCCCGTGCGCTGGCCGGAATGTTGGCGGGAAGCCAGGCCATCAGGCTGTCCATCTCTGGAATCGGCTTGGTGATTGAGGCACTGTATTGCCGGGTCCAGCGACCAATCTGGCGCTCAAAGTAATTGCCCGGCTTGCCGTAGTCAGCCAGCCCGCGCTCTGCAAATTTAACTTTGTGCAGTGCAGAGATGACGCGGTTCATCTCGTCGTAAATCTCGGCGCGCTGGGCGTTGGTCATACCCGGTAGCGACTGGTCCCAGAGCACGCGCCCTTCAACAAACTCCATCACATAAAACGCACGGCCAATAACCGATTCGTCTTCACACAGGCAGTGCATTTTGGCGACGGGTACTTCGGTGCCCTCAAGGCCCTTCATGACCTTGAACTCTCGCTCCACGGCATGCGCAGACGGCAGCAGTTTGGCAACCGGACCGGGCTTGGCGCGCATCACATACGATTTGCCAGGCGTGATAAGTTTGTAGGTTGGGTTGGATTGGCCGCCGTTGAAAATCTCGGCGTTTAGCGGGCCTTTGAAGCCCGGCATGTGCTGGTTGAGGTACGCGGTAAGCGCATCGAGGTCAAACAGGTGTTGACCAGCGACAACGCGGGTACCTAAAAAGTGGTCGAAATTACTCATGATGTGGGCTACTTATTTCTCAAGATCGGATTCTGAAATGCGCAGCAGGGCTTCGCGCTTGCGCACCACCAGACCGCCCGGCTCAATACGGATGACATCCTCACGCTCCATCGCTTTGAGCTCCTGATTGACGCGCTGGCGTGATGCGCCCAGCAGCTGCGCCAGCTCTTCCTGTGCCAGTTGCAGGCCAATACGGACCTCGCTGGCCTCTGACAGGCTGGGTACACCGTAGCTGCGGACCAGATGCAGAAGCTGCTTGGCCAGGCGGGCACGCAAGGGCAGGGTATTGAGGTCTTCCACCAGGCCGAAAAGCTGGCGCAAGCGGCGCGCGTGCAGGCGCAACATGGCTTCGTAAAGCTCCACATGTGCTGCCAGGATTTTTCTGAAGTCGGCTTTGGCGACGCAAAAAATGGTGGTCTCTCCATGCGCATAGGCATCGTGTGTGCGCCGGTCTCCGTCGAAAATGGCAATGTCGCCGAACCAGATGCCCGGCTCCACATAGGTCAGCGTGATCTGCTTGCCCGATATCGAGGTAGAACTCACTCTGACAGCACCCTTTGCACAGGCAATCCATTCCTCTGGAGGTTCGCCCCTGGCGGCAATCAGTTGGCCGTCTTTGTAGCGTTTGACGTAGGCGCATCGAAGTATGTCGTGCCTCAGTGAAGGTGACAGGGTTGAAAACCAGCGACCACTATTGATGGCCTCTCTCTCATCTATCGTAAGAATCGGATCATCCATGGCATGTCTTTTGAGTGACTAACAAGACGGTTATTGTCGCTTGCGGGACGAGCGGAGCCGCACCCTGTTGTCGCATGAGTGTCGCGTGAGGCGATTCGTGGCCGCGAAGGCCCTAGCGATACTGCGGTGGTCGCTTTTCAAGAAACGCAGCTATGCCTTCACCGCCATTGGCGTGATGCAGGTTGCGCACAAAGTGATTGCGCTCCTCAGTCAGCTGCTGGCTTAGCGTGTTGGCAGGTGCATCGTTGATGAGTTCCTTGATGCTTGCGAGCACGTTCGGTGCGCGTGCATTCAGGCGTTCGGCCAGTCTCAGCGCCTCAATGAGCGCTGAGCCGGCACTACTGACCCGGTTGACCAAGCCCAGCTGATACAGGCGTTCTGCGCCGATGCGCTCGCCAGCCATCAGGAGCTCGCTTGTAATCTGGCGCGCAAGTACCCGTGCAAGCGCCCAGCTTCCCCCACCATCGGGCGAAAGTGCAACCGTGCTGTAAGACATCACAAACACGGCATTTTCAGCCGCGACGCAAAAATCACAGGCCAGCGCCAATGAGAAACCGGCGCCTGCTGCCGCACCTTCTACCGCAGCGATAACGGGTTTGGGGTAAGTCCGTATCGAGTCAATCCAGTTGTGCAGGCCTTCAATATTTTGGGCCTGCACTTCAGGCGGCTCACGGCGGTTCGCCTGCAGGCGCTGCAGATTGCCACCAGCGCAAAACACTGCACCTTCACCCGTGATGACCACGCTGCGAATTTCAGGATTATTTTCAGCGGCGTTGAGGGCCTCAATGCCAGCGGCGTAAATCTCGGGGCCAAGCGCATTCTTGAAGTCGGGGTTGCTCAAGGTCAGGATGAGTGTCTGGCCTTCGCTTGTGCTTTTAAGTGAGCCAGCCATCAGTTTTCCTCGTGAGTCAGGCTGAGGCCAATGGCGCCACGGCGACGCAGCCAAGGGGACGGGCGGTAGCGCTGGTCACCGTAGACGGTTTGCATGTTGAAAAGCACTTCAAGGATGTTGGTAGGCCCGTAGCGGTCACCCATGGCAAGAGGCCCTAGCGGGTAACCCAGCCCAAGCGTGACTGCAGTTTCCAGGTCTTTCGGGCTGCAGATGCCTTGCTGGCAGATGTCGCTGGCAATGTTGACGATAGTGCTGACAACGCGTTGGGTTACAAAGCCGCCGCTGTCACGAATCACGCTGACGGCCTTGCCATCACGTGCAAACATGGCGTGAGCGGCATCGCGCATGTCGGTACGGGTGGCGGGATTGGTGGCCAGAACACGACGCTTTGTGGCTACATCATCGATCAGCATGTCAATGCCGATGGTTCGCGCCGGGTCAAGCCGTTCGACCACCGCAACTGTGGTGATGTCAAAACCCAGCGGTGCGACCAGCATCAGGGCTTGGGGCGACGCAGACACGCCGGTTTCAATTTTGGCGTCCAGATTTTTGAGCAGTTGCATCAGTTCAGAACGTCGTGCTGCGCGGGGCGAAACCCAGAATGACGGCATTTCAGCCACTTCAGGCACCAGAGGTTCCGGCGTGGTCTGCATGACCCCGTCGGCGTAGCGATAAAAACCTTCGCCGGTCTTGCGGCCGAGCAGGCCACCAGCCAGGCGCTGCGCCGTGATTACGCTGGGGCGGTAGCGGGCCTCTTCGTAGTACTGGTGGTAAACCGACTCCATTACGGGGTGCGAAACGTCCAGCGCCGTCAGGTCCATCAGCTCGAACGGTCCGAGCTTGAAGCCAACCTGGTCACGCAAGATGCGGTCAATGGTGACGAAATCTGCAATGCCTTCACTGACGATGCGCAGTGCTTCGGTACCGTAGCCACGGCCTGCATGGTTGACGATAAAGCCTGGCGTGTCTTGCGCCTGAACAGGCGTATGCCCCATCTGGCGTGCGTAGTCGGCAAGCTGAACGCAGGAGGCGGGGTCGGTCTTGAGGCCAGCAATCACTTCGACCACCTTCATCAGGGGTACCGGGTTAAAGAAGTGATAGCCCGCAAAACGTCCAGGGTGTTTGAGCTTTGCCGCAATGGCGGTGACAGACAGCGAAGAAGTATTGGTGGCCAGCACAGATTGCGGCGCTACCACGGCCTCAAGTTCGGCGAACAGGGATTGCTTGATATCCAGCCGCTCCAGAACAGCCTCGATAACAAGGTCGCAATCTGCCAGTTCTGTGATGTTGGCTACCGTCAAAACACGGTCTTTTTGGTCTTGTGCAGAATTGGCGTCAAGCCGGTTTTTGGCAACCAGCTTGTCCCATTGGCTGACCAGCTCGAGCTTGGCCTTGTTGCTGGCCTGCGGCTGTACATCAAAGAGTTTGACGATGCTGCCGGCCTGAACGGCAATCTGTGCAATTCCGCGGCCCATGGCACCTGTGCCGACGATACCGACGGTTTTATATATAGGTTTCATGGGAAAGTATTATTACGCAGAGGCCTAATTTATATATGCTGTGCCAAAATCTAGACTTGAACTCCTATCCGTCACTGTGAAAATGCGTATTTTTGTCCTCTCGGGGTTGCTGTTGCTTGTCGCCTTTGACAGCATGGCCCTGTCCCTGGGACGCCATAGAGGAGTCGCCATCATTGGGCGACCGCTCGACGTTTCAGTCCAGGCGACGCTGGACGTACAAGATGACTTCAATAATGTTTGTCTTGAAGCGGATGTGTTTTATGCCGACAGAAGACTGGCGGGATCTGCCGTTCGTGTTACGTCTGAAAAGGTAAGCTCAGGCGTTCAGGAGATACTGATTCGCATCCGGTCATCGGCGTTGATTGATGAGCCGGTGGTGATGGTATATCTGCGCGCCGGCTGCCAGCAGAAAACTGAGAGACGCTATGTGATGCTGGCTGATCTGGTGTCGGAGGCTGACACACCGATGATCACGCTGCCCAGCACCGGCGCAGCGACAGCCGGAGCGGCCTCTCGATCCCCATTTACTTCTTCGTCTCCCCAAGCCATGGGGGGCAGCCCAGCTACGAGCTCATCTGCGGCGCCGGTACGGCGACCCCGGATCCGGCCTGCCACAGCTTCCGCGCCCGGTGGCTCGCAAGCGGCTGTTGAACCGAAACTGTTACCCGGTGCCGCTGCTTCGGCGACGAACGAGGGTAGGCCCACTGCAAGCACGGGGTTACAACGAGCGAGGAGTGCGAGGGCACCAGACAAGACCCACTCACGACTGAAGCTGGAGCCGCTGGATTTGACGATAGACCGCGATCCGGCGCTCAAGTCTTCTCCAGAGCTACTCAGTGTGCCTGCAGCTACGGAGCAGGAGAGATCGGTTGCTGCGGCACTATGGCGAGCTTTGACTGCTCAGCCTCAGGATATTTTGCGCGATGGCGAGCGGCTACAAACCCTCGAAAACGCGGTACGCAACCTCCAGATTCAAAGTCAGAAGAACCAGTTGGCCGTGACTGAGCTGAACGGTCAGCTTCTGAAAGCGCGGTCTGAGCGGTATGCCAATTTACTTGTCTACGCTTTATTGGCGCTCTTGCTTGCGGCAATAGTTGTAATTGCCTATCTTTGGCGGCAGCGAGGATTGATGCGCATCACACAGGACAACGAGTTGCCCTGGTGGCGCAAGAACAAGTCGTCTGAAAAAGGCTGGGCTGACAGTGCGCAGGACGACGCGGTTTCAAAGCCTTCAACTGAGGCCGCACCGCAAATGAAGACTCCGAGGAAGGAAAGGAATTCATCCGGCGCGGCGCTTGATCTCGACCTCGATCTTGGTTTGGAAGAGTCTGGATTTAGCGAGAGCAAACACTTTTCCAGGCTTGGCAACACGGATTCGTTGTCGTCATTGCCCTCGAGAGACCGCTCCGACTTTGCGATGAGCATGACGCACATGGCCAGAGCCGTGAAAGCCGAGGAGTTGTTTGATGTCCAGCAACAGGCGGACTTTTTTGTCTCGCTCGGCCAGCATGAACAGGCGATCGAAGTCCTGCGTAACCATATTAGCGACAACGCACAGACTAGTGCGCTGGTGTATCTGGATCTGGTTAATCTTTATCACCAGCTTAATCGTAAAGCCGATTACGAGGCTTTGCGCGAAGATTTCAACCAGCTTTTCAACGCCAAGATTCCGTCGTTTGATCTTTACTCTGACAGCAGTCCTGGTCTTGAGTCTTATCATGGCGCACTCTCGCGTATCGAAGCTTTGTGGCCGTCTCCAAAGGTGCTGGATATTATCGAAGAATCAATTTTCCGCAAACCGGACAGTCATGACGAAGTCTTTGATCTGGGCGCTTATCGTGAACTTTTGCTGCTCTATGCAGTTGCCAAGGAAATCATTAGCCCTGAGGCTGACCGTAGCTCCAGCCTGTTGAAGTTTGATCTTCCTCATTCACTGCACGACGACGTTAATGAGAAGCCCGTCAAGTTCGTGTCAACTGCAATTCAACCCTTGTCAGCCAAGGTTGTCCGGGAGTCGCCCGAGGCGCCCGAAACGGATCCCCTGCCTGAATTGCCCAGGCCTTCGCCTCGTATGGGGTTAGATCTTGACTTGAACGATATCCATAGCGTGGGTGCGAGTCCGGATGTTGAAACAGAATCTGATTCGCGATTTTTTGAACAATTTGCTGAGAACGTATCGGTTGAAGATCCCAAGTTTGCCGCATCAACTCCGGCCAATCCGGCCGTAGTGTCGGACAATTTGATGGACTTTGAATCTTTCGATTCTGTGATGGATTCCGTTGCGCGCAAAAAATCACCGAAAACCTGAGGCGGTGATGAGGGCAATATCGGGCGAGTCCGGTAATAGCCCCCAGGACCAATCGGCAGCATTGGGAGAGATCTAGCGGCGTACCTGCAGTGCGCCTGGGTTAACTATGTTGGTAGGCGTGCCCTTTATGAAGTTAACGACGTTGTCGAACGCCGCGCTGAAATACATTTCATAGCTGTCCTGTTCCACATAACCAATATGTGGCGTGCAGATACAGTTTTCAATTCTGAGCAGCGCATGACCTTGCAGAATTGGCTCAGACTCAAACACATCAACTGCTGCAAGTCCTGGGCGACCTCGATTAAGCGCAGCTATAAGCGCATCTTGTTCAAGCAATTCGGCGCGCGATGTATTGACTAGAAGCGCAGTTGGTTTCATACGCGACAGGTCTTCAAGCTTGACGATAGCGCGGGTTTCGGTATTCAGCCGAAGATGCAGGCTCAACACATCACTCTGCTCGAAAAATTCGGCTTTACTCGCCGCAACTTCAAAACCATCCGCTTGGGCACGCTCCCGGGAGGCTTCACGGCCCCAGACGACAACCCGCATACCAAATGCCCTTCCGTAGCCCGCGACAATCTGACCAATCTTGCCGTAGCTCCAGATTCCCAGAGTCTTGCCTCTCAGCACCGAACCAATACCGAAATTTGGTGGCATGGACGCTGACTTTAAACCTGCCTGTTGCCACGCACCATGCTTCAGGTGGGCAACATAATGTGGTACGCGGCGCATGGCGGTCATGATTAGAGCCCAGGTCAGCTCTGCGGGCGCTATAGGTGAGCCAGTACCCTCGGCGACCGCTATGCCCCGCTCCGTGCACGCGCCCACATCAACATGTGCACCAACACGACCTGTTTGGGCAATCATTTTGAGCTTTGGAAGTTTCTCTATCAGCTGGCGATTCAGGTGCGTTCGCTCCCGGATTAACACAATCACGTCAGCGTCCTTGAGCCTGACCGAGAGTTGTCCGATGCCTTTTACAGTGTTGGTATAAACTTTTGCGGGATACGCATCGAGCTTGGCAGCGCAGACCAGTTTTCGCACTGCGTCCTGATAATCGTCGAGGATCACAATATTCATGGCGATATTGTGCCTGCAAGTTTTCTGTTCTTACTTCCATGCTCGCGACCAAATCAGTAATTTGCAGTATCTGTCCCCTTGCAGGGCGCTGCGTTATCAACACAATCTGCAGTGTGCGCACTGCGCAAGCTGAAATCAGTGGTGACAGGTCGTTCTTTCATATTGTTCCATGCGTTCCAGTTCGGCACATACATCAGCCATTCGCCCCGAAATGATCATGCGACCCGCATATTCTTGGCCGACACCAGGGTCAAATTCGCGCAGAATTTTCAGACGTCTGATGGGCGGTTTGGGCGACTGACCTGCGCACGCATTTCTCGCCACGGGTTGGTGTGGGCAAAGCCTATTCACCATGGTGTGGTTTGCCGATTCGACTCTGTTTTCCACTTGTGCATCGGGTGCGCGGCAAGTCGGCTTTGAGGCGGATCGTGCCACACCGTTACAGGATGCCGGATTTACCGGTACAAACATT
Source organism: Polaromonas sp. (assembly GCA_031412235.1). GTDB lineage: Bacteria > Pseudomonadota > Gammaproteobacteria > Burkholderiales > Burkholderiaceae_C > Polaromonas. Next base: position 12,144 of record JANOCP010000149.1, on the reverse strand, counting down.
GCGGCGAGCGTTTGCAATGGCGCTAGCAAAACCGATAGCGCGGGCGTTTGCGAAAAAAGATACGAAAAACTGATGATTCCCATAGTGAACTCCTGATAAATAGGCTTGCGCCGTGGTTTACAGGCAGGATTGCAATACAGCAGTGATGCTGCAAGACCGCTACATCAGGGTGTTGGCCCATCGGTTGACCAAACGCCCGCCACCTGTTGCGCGATCACTATTTTTTACATGAGCATCGTGTTGCGAATTAATCCGACCGCGAGACCTTCGAGTTCGAACGGCTCGCCCTCCTCAACAACAATGGTTTTGAAATCCTGGTTTTCAGGCAGTAGTTCAATCAGATTTTTAGTGCGCCGAAAGCGCTTGACGGTGACTTCATCGCCCAGACGTGCTACGACGATCTGGCCATTTTTTGCTTCTTTTGCCTGCTTGACTGCCAGCAAGTCGCCGTCCATGATGCCGACATCACGCATGCTCATGCCACTGACCTTGAGCAGATAGTCGGGTTGCCGGGCAAACAGGCTGCTCTCGAAATAGTAGGTTTGCTCGATGTGCTCCTGCGCGAGAATAGGACTGCCAGCAGCAACCCGCCCCACCAGAGGCAGGGCGAGTTGAGCCAGGCTTTGCAGGGGTAGGGAGAACTGTTTGATTCGGGATTCGTTCAAGGAGCGCAATGTATCGCTGCGCAACCTGATGCCGCGTGAGGTACCGCTGACCAGCTCAATGACGCCTTTGCGTGCCAATGCCTGCAGGTGTTCTTCAGCAGCGTTGGCGGAGCGAAAACCGAGCTCTGTGGCGATTTCGGCTCTGGTAGGCGGAGCACCGGTACGGGCTATTGCGCTTTGGATCAGCTCCAGGATTTGTTGCTGGCGGGCTGTAAGCTTTGGACCTTCAGGGGTAGAAGATGCCTCGGAAAAATGACTAAAAGTGCTCATGACGAAAACTCCTTGAATGCATATCAGGCAGACACTGTTTTACACGCTAACTTTTTGGGGGTGTATCGAAACCCTAGCCAGCTGTTTTAATATCCAGTAGCTGTATTTTCATCCAGTTTTTTATAAATGACAAGCTCCATCTGTATATGCCGAATAAAAAGATTGTGATTTTGGCTACGGGCGGGACGATCGCTGGCAGGGCTGGTAGTGCGTCGGACAATATCGACTACACAGCTGCTCAAGTCGGGGTCGGGCAACTGGTGGAGACCATTGGGGCACTCGCGGCAGCTGTCAATCTGGTGCTTGAGCAGATTGCGCAGATCGACAGCAAGGACATGAGCCATGCGGTGTGGACGTATTTGGCAGCGAGGGCGAAGCACTTTCTCGCTCGAAGCGATGTGGCGGGCTTGGTGATTACCCACGGAACAGATACGCTCGAAGAAACGGCCTATTTTCTGCACGCTACCCTTAATCCTGATAAGCCGGTGATCCTGACCTGTGCCATGCGTCCAGTAACTTCGCTTGCGCCGGATGGTCCGCAAAATATCGTCGATGCGGTTGCCCTGGCTGGCTGGGCCGGAGCCAGGGGAGTGTCAGTGGTTTGCGCCGGTGTGATCCACAGCGCAGTTGATGTGCAAAAAGTGCATACCTATCAACTCAATACTTTTAGCTCGGGTGATGCCGGAGCTCTCGGGTATATTGAGGAAAACAAGCCAAGATTATTGCGAAATTGGCCTGTAGCCCAAGAGGATCGGCTATCTAAAGCTATCAAAACTATAGCGATTCTTAGGCCGGAGCAATCCCGGCCATGGGTCGAGATCGTAATGAGCCATGTCGGCGCCAGTGGCAAGGTGGTTGATGCCCTAGTGGCTCAAGGGGTCCAGGGGCTGGTGTTGGCTGGCACGGGCAACGGTACGGTGCACCATGCACTTGAAGCGGCCTTCCTCGCTGCCCAGGCGGGTGGCGTACGCGTGGTTCGGGCCACCCGCTGCCCGAGCGGCCGGGTGCTGCCCAAACCGTATGACCTGTTTGAAGATTCCCGGGGCCTTAGCCCCGTCAAGGCGCGTGTCGCCTTGATGCTTGACCTGATGGCGTCGCCATCAGCCTAGCGTGACAAGGCTGCAAATGCCCGTGTTGTAATTTCATCAACATTGCCAATGCCGCTGATGGCACGGTATGCCGGCGCCAAAGTAGGCTCCGCCCTGGCCCAGACCGAATAATATTCAACCAGTGGGCGGGTCTGGGCGCTGTAGACCTCAAGACGCTTGCGTACGGTTTCTTCCTTGTCGTCTTCGCGCTGGATAAGCGCTTCGCCTGTCACGTCATCCTTTCCGTCGACTTTTGGAGGGTTGTATTTAAGGTGATAGGTTCGGCCGGATGCCGTATGGGACCTGCGGCCGCTCATGCGCTCAATGATGGCATCGAATGGCACGTCAATTTCAAGGACAAAGTCGAGTTTGACATCAGCCGCCTTCATGGCATCTGCCTGGGGTATGGTGCGCGGAAAACCGTCAAATAGAAAGCCTTTGCTGCAGTCATTCTGGGTGATCCGCTCCTTGACGAGATTGATAATCAGGTCGTCGCTCACCAGGCCGCCAGAGTCCATTATTTTTTTGGCTTCGATGCCAAGAGATGTGCCAGCCTTGACGGCTGCACGCAACATGTCGCCAGTTGAAATTTGTGGAATGTTGTACTTTTGGCAAATGAAAGTAGCCTGGGTTCCCTTGCCTGCACCAGGTGCGCCCAACAAAATCAGTCTCATGAATATCCTCTTATTATTTACGAATCCAGTAGCTTGCCTGCGCTTCCGATCTGCTGATTGCGCTTGAAGTCAGCGTAGGAGGTGTATGTGAAAGTAAAAAATCTGCATCATGGCTCATACGCGCAAAAGCAATTTATAAGGATAGCATGCACCCCACCGAATCCAGCTTACACGAGTCGCCAGGATCAGGAAAACATTTTTCTGGCCAGAACCAGGTCTTCAGGTGTGTCCACACCGATGCCTGGAGCCTGGTCCGTAATGTGTACCGCAATACGATGGCCGTGCCACAAGGCCCGAAGCTGCTCCAGCGACTCAAGTTGCTCCTGGGGAGCCTGAGGCAAGGTTGGAAACAGCCTCAAAAACCCGACTCGATAGCCATAAATACCTACGTGCCGCAGCGGTTTTGGTAACAGGCTGCCGGCTTTCCACCAGGCCAGGCCGGAGAAACTCCGCGCGGCTGGAATTGGTGAACGGCTGAAATAAAGCGCTGTCTGGCGGGCGTCGAGCACCACCTTGACGATATTGGGGTTTAAAAAGTCGGCCAGCTCTTCAATTGCATGGGCCGCGGTGCTCATCGCGCACTCCGGCCGGGTAGAAAGCAGCAGTGCGACCGCATCAATCAGGGCGGGGTCAATCAGGGGCTCGTCGCCCTGCACGTTGACAACGAGGTCATCATCAGCCAGCCCGACAATACCGCAGGCTTCGGCCAGCCGGTCGCTACCGCTGGGGTGCTCTACGCGCGTCAACACTGCTTCGATGCCGAAGTCAGCGCAGTGCCTGATGACTTCCGGGCTGTCAGTGGCAATCACCACACGATTGGCGCGACTGAGCAAGGCGCGCTGCGCCACACGTACAACCATGGGCGCGCCGCCAATGTCTGCCAATGGCTTGTTGGGCAGGCGGGTAGATGCCAGGCGGGCCGGGATCAGTACGGTAAAACTCATGTCGACTGTGGTCCCATCAGTGTTGCAGCGTTGCGGTCAATATCAAACGCCGAGTTCCTCGTCACTCAGTGTTCGCGCTTCGCTTTCAAGCATGATGGGCAGCCCGTCACGAACCGGATAGGCAAGGCGAGCGCTTCGTGAGATCAGTTCCTGCTTCTCGCGGTCATAGTCCAGCGGGCCCTTGGTAACTGGGCAAACCAGTAATGCTAGCAACTTAGTGTCCATGGCTTGATGGTAATTGAGAATTTAAACCGGTAGTCAGAAGTGGGGCCAGCAGTACGTCAACAGCAGTCATAAAAGCTGGTTCGGGTAAAAACTGCAATGGAACTGCCAGCACGCGAACCCTTGTCATTGACTGCAAGCCAAAAAGCTTGACGCCATCTTTTTCGGTGCACAGCAGCGTTGTTTCTGGTTCGATGTCCAGTTGGTAACCCAAAAAATCATGGTGATCCGGCAAACTGATGGTCTGGCTCAAGGTCAGGCCGCATGCCGTAAGCATCTCGAAGAACGCATTTGGCCTGGCGATGGCTGCCAAAGCCACCACTGGCTGACCCTGCAAGCTGCTCAATGCATGCGTTTTACCGTCGGCTGCGACCCCATGGTCTGACAGCTGTCTGGAGGCAGTAAAGCCCTTGAACGCAGGTTTCTGTCCGCTATGTAGAACCAGGTCAACGCCGCTGGACAGCCTTTCGGGCCATGGCTCGCGCAATGGCCCAGCGGGTAAAAGCCAGCCATTGCCCACGCCACTATCGTCAAATACCGCGATTTCAACATCACGTTGCAGGGCGTAGTGTTGCAAGCCGTCATCGCAAATCAGCAACTGGGTTGCCGGGTAGGCCTGCAACAGGGCACGGGCCGCTTCAACTCGGCTGGGGGCCACAAAAACAGGCGCACCTGTCGCCCGCTGTATAAGCGCTGGCTCGTCACCTGATTGTGAAACTGGCGTGTCTGCAAATACCTGCTGGCAGGCTGATCCGATCCGGCCGTAGCCGCGTGACAGCACGCCGACTGTCAGGCCTCTTTTCTGCAGGTGCTGCACCAGCGCCATCACAAGTGGTGTCTTCCCCGCACCTCCGGCGACAACGTTACCGACAACCAGTACCGGAACGGGCAACTTTTCAGACCTGAAAAATCCGCTTTGATAGAGGTGGCGGCGGGCTTTTATGAGAAGTCCATAAATGCGGGATGCAGGCCATAGCAGGCAGGCGAGCAAACCACGCGTACGCCAGGTCTGCTGCAGTATTTTTCTCATGTTCGGGTCGTGATTATCCAGACGTGCAAGCTGGTGTACGTAACTACCGGGAACCTGCCTGGCCAGCGCCTTGGGTTGCAAAGGTAATCTGGGTAAAGCCGTGGCGACGTGCTGCCTCCATCACTGTTATAACCGACTGATGGGTCGCGCTGGCATCCGCACTGATGATGATCACGCTGTCTTTGCCAGCCTTGGCGGCCAGTACCAGTGCAGCACCGAGGATGTCAATGCTGCGGCCTTCGATGGCAGTCTTATTGATCATGTACCGGCCATCACTGGCCACCGCAACTATCACTTCTTTGGGATAGTCGCGTTGCTGTTCGGCATCGGCCATAGGCAGCTTGATTTGCAATTCGGTGAATTTGCTGTAAGTAGTGGATAGCATCAAAAAAATGAGCACCACGAGCAGGACGTCTATGAATGGGATCAGGTTAATCTCTGGCTCATCCCTTGAACCTTGGCGAAAATTCATGTTTGGCTCTCTTGGGTCCGCATGGTCTTATGCCGCTTTGCGCAATGTGTTCAAGTGCCGTACAAAGCGTTCTGATGCCAGTTCCATCGTCAATAAGTAGCCATCGACTCTGGCCCTGAAATAGCGCCAGAAAATCAGTGATGGGATGGCGACCATCAGACCAAAAGCAGTGTTGTAAAGCGCGATGGAAATGCCCTGGGCGAGCTGGGCAGGATTGCCACCTGCCGAGCTGGCGACACCACCGCTGCCCGCTTGTGAGCCAAAAATCTCAATCATGCCAATTACCGTGCCCAAAAGGCCCAGCAAGGGCGCTGCAGACGCGATCGTTGCCAGCGCAGCAAGGTAACGTTCGAGCTTGTGCGCCGCCTGGCGGCCCGCACCTTCCATGGTTGAACGCAAATCCTCCTCGCTCAGGCGGGGATTGATGTTGAGGGCCCGGAACCCGCTTGCCAGAACTTCACCAAGCAGAGAGTTTTGTTCCAGGTGGGCTACCACGTCGGGTGTGGGAATGGCGTTTCGGGAAACGGTGATCGCCTCGTCAATCAGCTTGGGAGGGGCTACCTTGCGTGTTTTAAGGCTGCTGAACCGCTCAATAACCAGCGCTAGCGCCAAAACAGAGCAGGCAACCAGAGGCCAGATGGGCCAGCCTGCGGCTTGTATGATCGAAAACAAGGCGTATCTCCCTGAGGATAAATTGAATGGGATTATGGCTTACCCGGTGCGACGCACTGGCCTACGTATTCACGTCTTGAACAAAGTGGACATTGAGCTGCCATGTAGGCCGTAACCCACAGGACTTGTGGATAACTTTGTGGGCAACTACACCGTGGCAGGCTACAAACCCACGCCAGATCGATAATGTGACAAAACGATGAATTATTGGGCAGAATTAAATTATTTGAAATCAACGACTTGCACGAATTTTCGTGGGTTCCGGCAGTGTCCAGACTACTTTGGTCGGGTATCACGCGCGTCTGTGGAGTATTACCCCGCCATGAAACAGGGGTTTGCACATGTTTGATGCCCCTGCAGGTTTTTTCAAGGCGGATTCAAGTGCCGGCAACGGGGATTTGACCGGGGTTCGGGTATGGCCCGTAAGCTCATTGTTACGGGCAATCGCCGACAGCCTTGAGGCGCGCTTTAATCCGGTCGCAGTTCAAGGGGAAATCTCCGGATTTTCCCGCGCAGCCAGCGGACATTGCTATTTTTCATTGAAAGACGATCAGGGTCAGGTTCGCTGCGCCATGTTTCGCCGCGCCGCGTCTTTGCTTGATTTCTCACCACGGGATGGCCAACTGGTTGAAGTGCGCGGCAGACTGGGCGTTTACGACGCGCGTGGTGAGTTGCAACTGGTGGTTGAGTCCATGCGGCAAGCCGGGCAGGGAAGCTTGTTTGAGCAGTTTTTGAAGCTTAAATCCAGGCTTGAATCTGAAGGCTTGTTCGATTCAGGCCGCAAACGCAGCCTGCCGCTGATGCCCAAAGCCATTGGGGTGGTGACTTCGCTGGGCGCTGCTGCGTTGCACGACGTGGTGACCGCATTGCAACGCCGTGCGCCACATATTCCGGTAGTGATTTATCCGGCCAGTGTTCAAGGCACACAAGCGGCTGGTGAGCTTCGTAACGCTTTGCTCAATGCCTATAAACGCAATGAGGTCGAAGTGTTGCTGCTGGTGCGAGGCGGCGGTGCCATGGAGGACTTGTGGGCGTTTAATGATGAGGCGCTTGCACGCATTATGGTCCAGTCACCTATGGCCATCATCAGCGGCGTCGGGCATGAAACAGATTTCACGATAGCCGATTTTTGTGCTGACATGCGTGCTCCGACGCCAACCGCAGCCGCCGAGTTGTGCGCGCAGCCCCAAGCAAGCTGGCTGGATTTATTGGAACTGATGTTTTCCCGCCTTCAAAACGCAGTAGGCAGGCAGTGGCTGGACAGCAATCAAAGGCTGGATCTGATCGCCTCCCGTTTCAGTCGGCCGTCGCATTTTGTAACCCGCCAGCAGGCCATGCTGGACGCTCACGCGCAAAACCTGCGGCATACCCAGCAGTCACGGCTTGAGCGCATCGCGGGACGTTTGCACGCCTGTGAAGTGGCGTTTCCGAAAGCGCTCGCGAGTGCTGTAGAGACAAAAAAGCGGCATATTGACGATACCCGGTTCCATCTGGAATTACTTAATCCGCAGTTGGTACTCAAGCGTGGCTACGCATGGCTGACTGATGAGCAGGGGCGGGCGGTTACCCGTGTGGACAATACCCGAACGGGCCAGGCGCTAAGGGCTACCCTTATGGACGGAGAGGTCGATTTGACCGTCTCAGCGCCTCGTCTTATTTAGTTTTTACAATCCGCGTGCTAAGCTTTTTGATTAATCACTACGCCCCATAAAAGGAAAAAACCATGGAACACACTCTCCCGCCACTTCCCTATGCGATTGACGCGCTGGCACCCAATTACAGCCAGGAGGCCTTTGAATACCATCACGGCAAGCATCACAACGCTTATGTCGTCAATCTCAATAATCTGCAAAAAGGCACTGAGTTCGAAGCTATGACGCTGGAAGAGATTGTCAAAAAATCCAGTGGTGGTGTTTACAACAATGCCGCGCAGATCTGGAATCACACTTTTTTCTGGAATTGCATGAAGCCTGCTGGCGGCGGCGAGCCGACAGGTGCGCTTGCAGCTGCCATCAATGCCAAGTTTGGTTCATACGCTGCGTTTAAAGAAGCGTTCGTCAAATCGGCGGTTGGCAACTTTGGCTCTGGCTGGACTTGGCTTGTTAAAAAAGCTGATGGATCGGTGGATATCGTCAATACTGGTCCCGCTGGTACCCCGCTGACTACTGCTGACAAGGCGTTAATGACGGTTGATGTTTGGGAGCACGCATACTACATCGACTACCGTAACATGCGCCCCAAATTCGTGGAAACCTTTTTGGCCAGCCTGGTGAACTGGAGTTTTGCAGAAGCCAATTTCGCCTGATTGGGCGGACAGCAGGCGTAAAAAAGCCGACTCTCGGGTCGGCTTTTTTGTGGGCGGGGATAGCCGAAGCCAGATCAGCGCTGTGCCTGAAACGGTGACCCCTGAAGCTTTGCACCAGCCTTGATGCCTTTTTTCTCGAACCAGCCCTTGTTCATTTCAAGCACGTAGCGAACCGGCTTTTCTGAGCAATGCGAGTCAAGAGTTTGCGGCTTCATGTCGACCAGATTCACAATGGTACCGTCATCGGCAATAAAGGCGGCCGTTAGCGGAAGGAGGGTGTTTTTCATCCAGAAACATTGCTGCGTGGCTCGTTCAAACACGAAAATCATACCTTCATGTTGCGGCATTTCCTTGCGATTCATGAGCCCGATTTGGCGCTGCTCGGGCGTCAAAGCTACTTGCGCATCGATTTGGTGCAATCCTGATGACAGCTTGATACGTTGCAAGTTCATTTGCGGGCCTTCTTGCGCACTTGCCGGTGCGCAGACCATGGACCCAAATAGTGCAAGCGCGGCCAGCGTCACAGCTCTGCCGGAAAGGAATGGAAAAATGTTCAAGGCCATGAGGTTCAGCAGGTTATGCAATTGGAGAATGAGGGAGCAGCATAAACGAGAGCCATGAAAAATGCCCGCACGAAGCGGGCATTTTCAAACCAGCAAGCTGGAAATTACTTTGCAGCTGGCTTGGCTTCAGCTTTTTTGGCAACAGCAGCGTCAGCTTTTGCTTTTTTTGCAGCAGCGGCTTTTTCTTTCTTGGCGGCTTTGGCAGCGTCTTTGTCTTCTTTGGACATGGCAGCTGGCTTGGCTTCAGCTTTTACTTCAGCTTTAGCAGCTGGAGCAGCAGCAGCGGCTGGAGCAGCCGTCGTTGCAGCTGGCTTGGCTGGAGCAGCCATAGGAGCGCCAGCGTGGGAAGCGGCGAAAGCGCCAACAGCAAACAGGCTAGAGATCAAGGCAGCGAGGATTTTGTTCATTTGGATTTCCTGGAATAACGTTATTGGAAAAAGTACCCCGAAAATTTCGGAGGCCTCACCGTAACGGAGCTGGTTTGCGAACGGTTGACACATCGTGCAATTTTTTTTGTCAAACCCGTTTCCGGCTAGAATTTAGGGGTTTTTACCTAAACTGCCAAATCATGCGACGTCTTTAACGCCGTGGTTTGCGACATCACCGCCATTTGGAGACTTCTTAAAAATGTATCAGCACATCAAAGTGCCCCCCCAGGGCCAAAAAATCACGGTCAATGCCGACAACTCACTGAATGTGCCTGACGAACCCGTCATTCCGTTTATTGAGGGCGATGGCACCGGTGCAGACATTACGCCGGTCATGTTGAAAGTGGTTGATGCGGCTGTTGCCAAGGCTTATGGCGGCAAGAAAAAAATTCACTGGATGGAAGTTTATGCCGGTGAAAAATCGACCAAGGTATACGGTCCCGACGTGTGGCTACCGGAAGAAACCCTGCATGCTGTTCGTGATTACGTGGTGTCCATCAAAGGCCCACTGACGACCCCTGTAGGCGGCGGTATTCGCAGCTTGAATGTGGCAATGCGCCAGGAACTTGATTTGTATGTCTGCCTGCGCCCGATCCAGTACTTTGCCGGTGTTCCATCGCCAGTCAAAGAGCCGCAAAAAACAAACATGGTGATTTTTCGCGAGAACTCAGAAGACATATACGCCGGTATTGAATTTGAATCAGGTAGCGACAAAGCCAAAAAACTGATCAAGTTTTTGCAGGATGAGATGGGTGTCAAAAAAATCCGCTTTCCAAATACCTCTGGCATCGGCATCAAGCCGGTTTCCAGCGAAGGTACCGAGCGCCTGGTGCGCAAAGCGCTTCAGTACGCCATCGACAACGACAAGCCAAGCGTGACCATCGTGCACAAGGGCAACATCATGAAGTACACCGAGGGTGGCTTCCGTGACTGGGCTTACGCGCTGGCGCAAAAAGAGTTTGGCGCCGAGCTGATTGATGGGGGCCCATGGTGCAAGTTCAAAAACCCAAAAACGGGTAAAGACATCGTTGTTAAAGACGTGATTGCAGACGCCTTTTTGCAGCAGATTCTGTTGCGTCCGGCCGAATATTCCGTGGTGGCAACGCTTAACCTGAATGGTGACTATATTTCTGACGCACTGGCTGCCCAGGTGGGCGGAATTGGTATTGCACCCGGTGCAAACTTGTCGGACACCGTGGCCTGCTTTGAAGCTACCCACGGCACTGCACCTAAATATGCTGGCAAGGACTACGTGAACCCGGGCTCTGAAATCCTGTCGGCTGAGATGATGCTGCGCCATATGGGCTGGTTTGAAGCGGCTGACCTGATCATCAGTTCGATGGAAAAGTCGATCAATTCCAAGAAGGTTACTTATGACTTTGCCCGCCTGATGGAAGGCGCAACGCAGGTGAGCTGCTCCGGCTTTGGCCAGGTCATGATCGACAATATGTAATCTGCCTGGTAAAGGCAGCAGCAAAAACCGCCCCGGAGTCATCCGGTGGCGGTTTTTGTATTTTTGTGTTCTGACTGGGCCAACAAAATCCCGCTGGCTGCTTGAATGTCGCGTCCACGCCACCACTTCTGTTTCAATTCCCTATCCGCCACACAGGCCAGCACCGATGGCTAGAATGAAATCCATGGCAACTAAATCTCCGAAGATTCCCCCAGCGTCCCCGGTACCTGCCTTCAAGCCTGAAGATGGTCGTGGCAGTGATTCGGTGGTGCTTGAGCGCAGGCCGCAAAAAACAAAGCCGCCGCAGATGTATCAGGTCGTGCTTTTGAACGACGACTACACCCCCATGGAGTTTGTTGTGGTCGTGATCCAGGAGTTTTTTAATAAAGATCGGGAAACAGCCACGCAGATCATGCTGAAAATCCATCTGGATGGAAAAGGCGTATGCGGTGTGTTCTCCAAGGATGTTGCCGCCACCAAGGTTGATCAGGTGACCGAAGCCGCCCGGAAAAACGGTCACCCCTTGCAGTGCGTTAGTGAGCCCATTGAATTGTGAAAAAACCAGCCCATATTTGAAGTATTCCGAGCCACCCTCCCGTCAACATTAGTCAGATTCGTCAGTTATTTATCAACGTAGCAAGCGAGAAGGAAACCCAATGATTGCCCAGGAATTAGAAGTCAGCTTGCACATGGCATTTGTCGAGGCGCGCCAGCAGCGCCACGAATTCATTACCGTAGAGCATCTGCTGCTTGCACTGCTGGACAACCCCAGCGCTGCGGAGGTCTTGCGCGCCTGCTCCGCCAATGTTGATGATTTGCGCAAGTCGCTTGCCAATTTCATTAAAGACAACACCCCCCAGGTGGCGGGCTCCGATGATGTAGACACGCAGCCTACGCTAGGTTTTCAGCGAGTCATACAGCGCGCCATCATGCACGTACAGTCCACCGGCAATGGCAAGAAAGAGGTCACCGGTGCCAATGTACTGGTCGCCATTTTTGGTGAGAAAGACTCCCACGCTGTGTATTACCTGCACCAGCAGGGCGTTACCCGCCTCGACGTGGTTAACTTTATCGCCCATGGCATTAAAAAGAGCGACCCGCCTGAGCCTACCAAAGCCGGTGAAAGCGCTGCTGAAAACGAAGAAAGTGGCGAAAAGAACGAGAAGCAGTCGCCGCTTGAGCAATATACCCAAAACCTGAACCAGCTTGCCAAAGAAGGCAAGATTGATCCGCTGATTGGCCGTCACTATGAGGTCGAGCGCGTGATCCAGATCCTCTGCCGCCGCCGCAAAAACAACCCGCTGTTAGTCGGTGAGGCTGGCGTCGGTAAAACCGCGATTGCCGAGGGCCTCGCCTGG
>JANOCP010000148.1:0-7471 GCA_031412235.1 Polaromonas sp. | reverse complement strand
GGGCTATGCAGGCTGCCGTGCAGGTGCAACACGCCAACACTGCCAGCTCGTTCATGCAAATCGTCCACGTTTTGCGTAATAACGGTTAGTTTTGGCGCGTGTCGTGCCAAGGCAGCGATAGCAAGATGGGCGGGGTTGGGTTGTGAGCGCAACACCCGCATGCGCCGCCATTCGTACCAGCCCCAGACGAGTTCCTCATCTCTGCGAAAGGCGTCGGGCGTGGCCAGGTCAGCGACATTAAAGCGTTCCCACAGACCAGTCAGCGCGTCGCGAAAAGTGGCTATCCCACTTTCAGCGGAAACCCCAGCACCCGTGAAAACTACGACATGTTTTGCCCGTTGCAGGACGGCGCGCAATGCCTGCGGGATAGCGATAGTGACGTTCTGGCTCATGGAATTTCGCATGGTATGAAGCCTACAGTCTGCCTGCTTGTGCGACCAGATGTGTCGCATTGAACTGCCAGTCATCACCAGCTACGGGTGCGTCACCACTCGACGCACCCATCACAATAATCAAGCGTTTCCCTGTGTGGAGACGTTCATGCCCCTGCTACTCGAACACATCGACGCCATCGCTCGCCAGAAGCAACGCGGTGTTTTGTACGTCGAGTTTCACCCCCTTGCACTTGACTCCCAAGCTGGCGAAAGCCTGTCTGCTCAAGATGTCTGGGCGTGGAAGACAATGCCTGGCAGTGCATGGAAAACACTGCCCATACGCCAGCAAATCATCGACTGGCTGGATGTGCAGGGCATTGGCTGGAAGCCCTGCGGCCACTTTGCCGATGTAAGCCTGATGATGGGCTATCGGGGTCAGCTGTATATTGACGCGCCCTACGTCCGGTCTATGCCCGCCTTTCAGGCACTGCAGGCATTTCTCGAAAATCCGGATGGCAGCATGCGCTACCCGAAAGTTTTCTTTATCTATTGCGCTCTCGACAAGGTCATGGAAAACGCCGCCCACGATGAGCCTGGTTTCTGGGATAGGTGGACGGAAAACTTTTAGAAGCCAACCCACTCGGCTGGGCAGTTGCAACTTTCAGTGGGCCTAGGCCTCGGTCGCGGTTCGGCGTTTGCTTGCGCGAATGCGCTGATTCACCCAAAATCAAACATCAACACATAGTTATGTGTAAACTTGAGTGGAAACACCAGAACCAACCCCAAAGCCACACATGCAAGCCCCTTCAACTGTCAACTTCACGGGTTCCGTCAACAAAGCGCTGCTCAAGCGCGCAAAAGTCATTGCCGCAAAAAACGACACGTCGATCAATGCGCTATTTAATGCAGAGTTGCGCTATCTGGTTGAAACCTTTGATGCTGCTGAAAAATCAGGCAACCAGAACTATAAAAGTCTGATTGACTTTTCTCTGGGTAGCGCAGACGAGCTGACAACCATGGGCAAGCTGGGCATTGACCAGGTTGAAGACCTCTTTTTGCTGATGGCGCAGGCTCGCCTGCCCATGCCACGCCTGCCAGATGCGCTGACGCAAGATATGGTGGCCCAGCTTCACAAGTTACCGGCATCTCAAGCTGATGCCTGAGCCAGCGGGCATTTATCTGCTTCCCGACGCAGGGCCACTTATCACACTGGCATACGCTGACGCGCTGGATGCGTTGTTCAAACCAGGCTGGCACGTGGCAGTGGTGGACATGGTTTTGCATGAAGTGACGCGAAACCAGACACCCACCAGCGAAAAATTAGCTCGCTGGGTTGAAAGCAACGCTTTGCCGGTACTGAAAACGCAAACCTGTGCGCGGTATCAAGAGGAGGCCAAGGCTTCGATGTCACTGCAACGAAAATCCAATCTGGGTGAGCTGGCAATACAGGAGACCATCAACCAGTTTGCGCTGCAGCAACCTCCCCAGACCGCTGTGTTTTTGTTTGAAGACCACCGAATAGCACGCGCCAGTTTTTTTCTGCCCGAACATTGCCAAAAAATCAGCACCAGAGCTTTTTTGATTTTTCTGGAACAAAAGGGCTGGATAGCAAGTGCCAGCGCCGTCGAACGGCATGCAATACAAGCAGGACGGGCGTTTTCACAATTGCGCTTTCCGTCTTCTTAAGTCCGCCTAAAAAGCAAGCAGGGGCCACAGGCGCAGCACCCCGTCTGGAGGCATCCTTCGACAGGTTCAGGACGAACGGAATAGCGTGACCGGGATTCGATCCCTACCAGCAGGGGCCGCGGATCTGGCTTCGCCAGTCCGCAGGCGCAGCGCCCCCTCGGGGGGCAGCGCAGTACGCGAAGTGACAAGCGTGGGGGTGCTATACTCTCAGGCTTTGCTAGCAAACCCGCGTCTGGCCTGATTCTGATCAGATCACTAAGGACGCAAAATTTTTGGATCAACTCATAAATGACGACCATTCGCGTAAAAGATAACGAACCCTTTGACGTCGCTCTGCGCCGCTTCAAGCGCACCATTGAAAAACTCGGCCTGCTGACCGACCTGCGTGCCCGCGAGTTCTACGAGAAGCCAACGGCTGAACGCAAGCGCAAAAAAGCTGCTGCCGTCAAACGCAACTACAAACGCATTCGCTCGATGCAGTTGCCCAAAAAGCTGTACTGATCCACTGATCGGTATTGCCTCACGGCAAGTCAATAGCCCGCATCACAGCCCGCACGAGGACGCTCTGGCGGGCTTTTTGCATTTTTATCCTGATTTTTTACTGGAGACACCATGTCACTCAAAGACCAAATCACCGAAGACATGAAAACCGCCATGCGCGCAAAGGACAGCGAGCGCCTGGGCACCATCCGCCTGCTGCTGTCGGCCATCAAGCAAAAAGAAGTAGATGAGCGCGTCGTTGTAGACGACGTGATGGTCATTGCCATCATTGACAAAATGATCAAGCAACGCAAGGACAGCATTGACGCCTTCACCAAGGCCGACCGCAAAGACATAGCCGACAAGGAAGCCGCAGAAATTACCGTGTTGACGACCTACCTGCCTGCGCGTTTGAGTGCTGACGAAGTTCTTGGCGCCGTTAAAGCCATCGTGACAGAGATGGGTGAAGCATCAGGAAGCAAGATAGGCCCAGGCGACATGGGCAAGGTCATGGCTGCGGTCAAAGCCAAACTGGCGGGCAAAGCCGA
The DNA here is from genome assembly GCA_031412235.1 of Polaromonas sp. GTDB lineage: Bacteria > Pseudomonadota > Gammaproteobacteria > Burkholderiales > Burkholderiaceae_C > Polaromonas. The sequence continues at coordinate 4,383 of JANOCP010000148.1, read as the reverse complement.
CATGGGCCAGGTATCAGCAGCCGTCAAGGCAGCGCTGGCAGGCTAAAAGCCGGGGCCGGGCCACCATCACGTCACATTACTGCACCCGTACTGGCAAGGTAATTGATTCAACCAGCGTCTTGCCCGGATTGGCGTTGTCAAGAAAGTCCAGTTTCACGGCATAAGCGCCTGCTGGTGGCGACAGCCAGACTTCAGTCTGGCCGTTAACAAAATCCATTTCGGCCGGCTTACCGCCACCTTGCGGCGTTAGCGTCAGGCGAAAGTGGCCAGTGTCTTTTTCAGCCTGCGCCAGATGCGCCACATTGAGTCCCGAAGCGTGAAACCCAAGCTTGAACGGTGAAGTCAATTTGGCGTCCGCAGACAGGTTTTGCAGCGATATTCCTTTTTTGACAAGACTCTTGGGGTCAAGGTCCTTGTTCTTGCGCGTCACCGTGATTTTTACGGGCTTGCTGTACACGAAATGCGGTACGTGTTTGTCGTCTGCAAGAAGTAACCGCAAGGTATAGGTGCCCGGCTCAAGTGTCAGCACGGTTTCCATTTGCCCCTTGCCAAAGTGAATGTACTGGTCGTTGAAGGGCAAAGCTTTCTTGAAATCAAGCGGTAAATCGCGGTTGACCAGCAAATGGTGATGACCGCTTTTGCCTGTCGATGGAGAGCTGATAGGGGCCAGGCCCCAACCGCCCGCAAGCCCAAAGGCCAGCCGGAAAGGCGTTTCGATACTGGCACCGTCCTCAAGGTTGACGAAATACGCATCAGCGGTCCCTTGCCGCGAAGGCGCCTGCCACGGATGCAAGGCAGGTGCCTGAACACTGCTGGCTGCAGGAATAGCTGGTTTTGTTTGCGCCAGGCAAAGAAACGGTACGGTCGCGATAAAAGCGACCGCAGAAATTTGTTTGATATTCACTGCAATCTCGGGTTGACCCGCACAGTTGCGGGAGGCTGAGATGTTACGAGAGGTGATTCAAACGCCAATAGGCATGTCCAAAAAACCCCGGTAATTTCGGGGAAACCACGGTAGCCCCCCATTTGCCTGCGTTTTCAGGCAAGGCTTATCTAACTCCCGGCAACTTTCATCCGGTTAACCAGAATCGAGCCCACGGTTTTCGCACCATAGTTGTAGGCATCTGCGCCTACGGCCTGAATGCCCATCAACATGTCCTTCAGGTTGCCGGCAATGGTGATTTCTTCAACCGGAAAAGCAATCTGACCTTTCTCGACCCAAAAGCCTGACGCTCCGCGTGAATAGTCACCGGTCACGTAGTTCACGCCCTGACCCATCAGCTCGGTGACAAACAGCCCGGTGCCGAGCTTTTTAAGCATTGCATCCAGATCATCGCCCTCTTTTGTCTGGCGACTGCTCATTACCAGATTGTGCGAGCCACCTGCATTACCGGTGGTACGCATACCCAGTTTGCGTGATGAATAGGTACTCAAAAAGTAGCCGCGCACAATACCGGCGTCCACCACCGTACGAGCGCGGGTTTTAACGCCCTCTTCGTCAAACGGCGCGCTGCCCTTGCCTTTGACCAGATGCGGGTCTTCGATGATGTCGATGTGCTTTGGAAACGCTGGCTTGCCCATGCTATCCAGCAGGAAGGTACTTTTGCGATACAGCGCGCCGCCGCTCACGGCCTGCACAAAACCGCCAAGCAGGCCAGCGGCCAACGGCGATTCAAACAGCACCGGGCATTCGCAGGTCTTGATCTTGCGGCTTTTCAGTCGGGCAAGTGCACGCTCGGCAGCGTAGCGGCCTACGGCTTCAGGGCTGGCCAGGTCAGCCGCATCGCGCATGGAGCTGTACCAGGCGTCGCGCTGCATGTCGCCATTTTTGCCGGGCGACGACGCAATCGGCGCCACTGAAATACTGTGCCGCGAGCTCGCATAACCACCGCGAAAACCCCGCGTGTGGGCGCTGAAAAAATGCGACTGCTGGGCCGACACGCCAGCGCCTTCACTATTCGTAATGCTGCGGCTGGTACGAAGTGCTGCAGCTTCGCATTTAAGCGCCAGCACAGCGGCTTCTTCAGACGTTATCGCCCAGGGGTGAAACAAATCAAGCTCGGGATGCACGCGGGCAATATCACGGTCCGCAGGCAGGCCCGATGATTTGTCTTCAGCGGTAAAGCGCGCAATGTCGTAAGCCGCTTTTACCGTCTGCTGAATCGCCGCTTTTGAGAAGTCACTGGTTGCAGCGTTGCCACGTTTTTGGCCGACGTAGACAGTGATTCCGAGTGATTTATCGCGGTTGCGCTCGACGTTTTCAAGCTCGCCCTTGCGTACGCTGACTGACAGGCCGCAGCCCTCGGACGCTTCGGCAGCAGCATCAGTAGCGCCCAGCTTTTTGGCGTGGGTCAGTGCCGTGTCAACCAGGTGTTCAAAGAAGTCGCGACTGTAGCTAAATCCTTTTTCAGGCAAATTAAGGGGCTGTTTGCTGCGGGATGTGCCAGAAGGCGTACTTTTGGGGGTCTTTAAGGTCATATGGGTAGCTATGATACTGACTGCCATGAACACCAAGCTATGAACATCAAGATTTCCAGGGGCGCCCCAAAGGCCATCAAAGGCTACTGGTCGAACGGCCGCTTCGTCAAACCCGAAGAAATTGCCCTCGAAGAAGTCGGCCCGCCCAGCAAAACCCAGCTCAAGGCCGAGGCTGACGAAAAGCAGGCCCTGGGCGAAGCCTTGCTGACCTTGCGCGCCGACCTGATGGCGCGGCTTGACCTGCCCGACAAGCTGCTTGACGCCATAAAAGAGGCGAAAAAGATCACCAATTTTGAGGGTCGGCGGCGCCAGATGCAGTTCATCGGCAAGCTGATGCGCCCGCTGGATGCTGACCCGATTCGCGAAGCGATTAACGAGCAGCTCAACGGCTCGGCGCAGCTCACGCTGGCTTTGCATCTGGCAGAGCAGTGGCGCGACAAGCTGGTGCTTGATGATGAGTCGTTAAGCGCGTGGCTGACCGAATACCCGGCAACTGACGCGCAGCAGCTTCGCGCCATGATTCGCCAGGCCCGCAAGGACTTCAAACCCGAAAAGCCGGGCCAAGCACCGCGCCACGGCAAGTCTTACCGCGAGATTTTCCAGCTGGTCAAAGAACAAATGAAAGCTGCCACTGACACACCGCCAGACGCAGGGGAGCCCAACGCATGATCACACCGCACGATCCCGTCAAAATCGGCATCGTCTCGGTGAGCGACAGGGCCTCCAGCGGGGTTTATGTCGACAAAGGGCTGCCAGCCCTCAAGGAATGGCTCACACGTGCGCTGCTCAACCCCGTCACCTTTGAAGAACGGCTGATTCCTGACGAAAAAGACGGCATCAGCGCCGCCCTGATAGCGCTGGTAGACGCCGGTTGTTCACTGGTGCTGACCACAGGCGGTACCGGCCCCGCCCTGCGCGACGTGACGCCTGAGGCTACTTTGGCCGTCGCCCACAAGGAAATGCCCGGTTTTGGTGAGCAGATGCGCCAGATCAGCCTGAAGTTTGTGCCCACCGCAATTCTTTCACGCCAATGCGCCGTCATTCGTGACAAAAGCCTGATTCTCAACCTGCCAGGCCAGCCTAAATCTATTGCTGAAACGCTGGAAGGCCTGAAAAGTGACACCGGCACGCAAGTCGTGCCCGGCATTTTTGCCGCCGTGCCCTATTGCATTGACCTGATAGGTGGCCCCTACCTGGAGACCCGCGCGGAGGTGTGCATGGCCTTCAGGCCAAAATCTGCACTGCGCCCACTGGTCTCGTGAGGCCTGGCGCTTTGGCGCCGTAGTGCTGGCCTGCAAAATGCAAGTGTTTGAATACTGAAACCGAAAGAAAACCCGGCCATGCCTGCTGCAAGTCATTTAAAAACAAATGCGCCCGCTGCATACCCCTGCATTGCGCTGGCAACGCTATTGCTTGTAGCCCCTGGCAGCCTGGTGTACGCGCAGGCACTGGGCCAAACCGCAGAACCCAGCCTGTCCTACACCGTCAAGCCGTCTGACAAGCTGATCCGCCTGAGCCGCGAAATGCTGGTCAGTACCCAGGCGTGGAACGAAGTCGCCAAGTACAACCGCCTGAAAAACCCGGACATGATCCTCCCGGGTCAAAAACTTGACATTCCCCTGCGTTACCTCAAGTCGCAGGCCGCCCCAGGCAAAATTATCAGCGCCGAGGGCGACACCACCATCGGCGGCCAGCCGATGCAGGCAGGCGGCAGCATAGGTGACGGCAGCCAGCTCAGAACCGGCGCCAACAGTTCTGCCGTGGTCGAGCTGGGCGACGGCAGCCGCATCAAGCTGCTGCCCAACAGCGTTGCTGAAGTCGTGACCAACCGCAACTACGCCATGCGTGATGCGTCGACCAGTGGCTCAACCACATGGTTTTCGGGTTTGATGCGGCTCAGCGCAG
>JANOCP010000147.1:0-3116 GCA_031412235.1 Polaromonas sp. | reverse complement strand
AGTCAGCCTGGGCGACGGCGTGCGCATAGGCGCCAACTGCGTGATTGCCAACTGCACGATTGCCGCTGGCGCAGTGATTCACCCCTTTACCCATATTGACGGCGAAAAGCTGGGTGTGCAGGTGGGTGAGGGTTCGCTGATTGGCCCGTTTGCCCGCCTGCGACCCGGCGCGCAACTGGGTGCTGAGGTTCACATCGGCAACTTTGTAGAGGTGAAAAACTCGACCCTGGCCCAAGGCGCCAAGGCCAACCACCTGGCCTATCTGGGTGACGCCACGGTGGGCGAGCGCGTCAACTTTGGCGCGGGCAGCATCACCGCCAACTACGACGGTGCCAACAAGCACCGCACCGTGATTGAGGCCGACGTGCATGTAGGCAGCAACTGCGTACTGGTAGCGCCGGTGACCCTAGGCGAGGGCGGCACGGTGGGCGGCGGCTCAATCATTACCAAAAGCACGGCGCCCGGGGCGTTGAGCGTGGCGCGCGGCAAGCAGATCAGCCTGCCCGGCTGGAAGCGGCCGGTTAAAACCAAAACCTGATGCACAGCCTGATTCGCTATTAAATGTATAGCTGCTAATAGCCGTAATCATTTGGCTAGCAACACTTTCGGCTCAAATTTCGCGCGTTTGATGCTGAAAAATGCTTTCACGTTGCGTACATTGGCATCGCTGGTAAAAAGCCGCTGCGCTAGCGCCAGGTAGCGCGGCATGTCTTGCACGTGCACCAGCAACACAAAATCCGGCCCCGGTGAGGTGCGGTAACACTGCTGGACGGCGGCGTCAGGCGCCAGGCGTTGCTCAAACGCATCCAGCTGTTCGGCGCCTTGGCGGTCAAGTGTGATCTCGACAATCGCCGTCAGCCCGTGGCCCGTCAGCACAGCGAGTTTGTCGGGGTTGAGCAGGGCAATTTGCCGTTCAATCAGCCCGGCTTCACGCAGCCGCTTGACGCGCCGCAGGCAGGTCGGCGGCGAAATGTGCACGCTTTGAGCCAGCGCCTGGTTGCTGAGAGTTGCATCGGTTTGCAGGGTGTCCAGCAGCTTGATGTCTATCGCATCCAAGCCCAGTTTGTTAAATATTGCTTCCATTTAATTAATATAAATGAAACAAAACACTATTTAATTAAAAATATGAAATTAAATTCCAATTTAATCTAAACAATAGTCATACAAAAAAATCAACACAACCTAGCATCGAGCCCATCAGTTTTTACGGAGCATTTCCTATGTGCGGCATCGTTGCAGCAGTTTCTACCCAAAATATCGTTCCCATCCTCGTGCAGGGCCTGCAGCGGCTTGAATACCGCGGTTATGACTCCTGCGGTGTGGCGGTGTATGCCGGCGGCCTCAAAAGGGCGCGCAGCACCTCGCGCGTGGCCGAGCTGCAGGCGCAGGTCAGCCTTGAGAAGATTGAAGGCGGCACCGGCATTGCCCACACCCGCTGGGCGACGCACGGCGCGCCAGCGGTGCATAACGCACATCCGCATTTCAGCCACGGCACTGGCGACGCTACAACCAGACCCGGAAAGGTCGCATTAGTCCATAACGGCATTATTGAAAACCACGATGAGCTGCGCCGCGCCCTGCAGGCCAAAGGCTATGTGTTTCAAAGTCAGACCGACACCGAAGTCATCGTGCACCTGATGGATTCCCTGTATGACGGCGACTTGTTTGAAGCCATCAAGGGCACAGTCAGCCAGTTGCAGGGCGCTTACGCGATTGCAGCCTTTTGCAAGGACGAGCCGCACCGTGTGGTCGGCGCTCGCGCAGGTTCACCTCTCATCTTGGGCGTGGGCAAGGGCCACAGCGAGAACTTTCTGGCCAGCGACGCCATGGCCCTGGCAGGCGTTACCGACCAGATCGTTTACCTTGAAGAGGGCGACCTGGTGGACATTCAGCTTGGCAAATACTGGGTCATTGACCGTCACCACAAGGCTGTGCAGCGCGAAGTCAAAACTGTGCAGGCCCATAGCGGCGCGGCTGAACTGGGGCCCTATCGCCACTACATGCAAAAAGAAATTTTTGAGCAGCCGCGCGCCATTGCCGACACGCTGGAAGGCGTTGAAGGCATCGTGCCCGAGCTGTTTGGCGACCAGGCGTACCGGGTGTTCAAAGACATCGACTCGGTGCTCATCCTGGCCTGTGGTACCAGCTACTACAGCGGCTGCACGGCCAAGTACTGGCTGGAGGCCATCGCCAAAATCCCCACGCAGGTTGAAGTCGCCAGCGAATACCGCTACAGCACCAGCGTGCCCAACCCTCGTACCCTGGTCGTCACCATCACCCAAAGCGGCGAAACCGCAGACACGCTGGCGGCGCTGCGCCATGCGCAAAGCCTGGGCATGACGCAGACCCTGACCATCTGTAACGTAGCAACATCAGCCATGGTGCGCGAATGCAAGCTCGCCTACATCACCCGGGCTGGGGTTGAGATTGGTGTGGCATCCACCAAGGCCTTCACCGCACAGCTTGCCGGCTTGTTTTTATTGACGCTCGCGCTGGCGCAGTCCAAAGGCCAGCTAAGTGATGAGGAAGAAGCCGCTCACCTCAAGGCCATGCGCCACCTGCCCGCAGCACTGTCAGCCGTACTGGCGCTGGAGCCCCAGGTCATCAGCTGGGCTGAAGATTTTGCAAAGATGGAGAACGCCCTGTTTCTGGGCCGCGGCCTGCACTACCCGATTGCGCTTGAGGGTGCGTTAAAGCTCAAGGAAATCAGCTACATCCACGCTGAGGCTTACCCCGCAGGCGAGCTGAAACACGGCCCGCTGGCATTGGTGACCAGCGCCATGCCGGTAGTAGCCGTAGCGCCCAACGACAGCCTGATTGAACAGCTGAAAAGCAACCTGCAGGAAGTCCGTGCGCGCGGCGGTGTGCTGTACGTGCTTGCCGATGCCGACAGCCACATAGACAACAGCGAAGGCATTCACGTCATCCGCCTGCCAGAGCACTACGGCGCGCTAAGCCCGCTACTGCATGTGGTACCGCTACAGTTGCTGGCGTATCACACGGCAGTGGCGCGGGGGACGGATGTGGACAAGCCTAGAAATTTAGCCAAAAGTGTGACAGTGGAGTGAGCTGTTTTTTGAGTTTTTTTGCTGTGTTTGTTCGCTGGGAGTAAAGCC
>JANOCP010000146.1:0-6355 GCA_031412235.1 Polaromonas sp. | reverse complement strand
GGCAGTGGTTTTGGCGTCATTGCAGCCGGCAAGTACAAAACTGGTTGTGATCAGGGCGGCGAGAATGAAGCGTGAAATCATGATGCAAAGAATAACGGCAAGGCAACAGCCCCGCCTGTGCTGAGGTGATGCGGCCTGCTTATGTGGGGTAGCGCACAGACGGCCTGATACCGAAATGTAACTATACCCAGTCGCTTTGCAGAATGCGTGTTCCAATCCGGCAAACACTGCAATTTCCTCGCAGGCCTGGCAAGTCTTGCCCCCACAGCATCTTTCATTGTGCTCTTTACAGAAAGCGGCCATGCCCCCCACTGGAAACAGTAACAATCTGGCTGATGCCATCGCAAGAGCCGATGGCATTATTGAATTCAAGCGGCAAGAAGCCCTGCTCAAAACAGGCGCCCTGCAGAACGCCATTCTGAACAGCGCCAATTTCTCAAGCATTGCCACCGACGAAAAAGGCGTGATCCAGATTTTCAACGTGGGTGCCGAGCGCATGCTGGGCTATGCCGCCGACGAGGTCATGAACCTGATTACCCCGGCTGATATTTCAGATCCGCAGGAAGTCATTGCGCGTGCCAAGGCCCTCAGTATTGAACTGGGCACGCAGATTGAGCCGGGCTTTGAGGCCCTGGTTTTCAAGGCCTCACGCGGGATTGAAGATATTTATGAGCTGACCTACATCCGCAAGGACGGCAGCCGCTTTCCGGCAATTGTGTCTGTCACAGCTCTTCGCGACGACCATGATGTGATCATTGGCTACCTGTTGATTGGCACCGACAACACGGCGCGCAAGCAGGCAGAAGAAGCCTTGCTGAAGGCCGGCGCCCTGCAAAGCGCGATTTTTAACAGCGCCAATTTCTCAAGCATTGCTACCGACGCAAAAGGCGTGATCCAGATTTTCAACGTGGGGGCCGAGCGCATGCTGGGCTACACCGCAGGCGAGGTGATGAACAAGATCACCCCGGCCACTATTTCTGATCCGCAAGAGGTCATTGCGCGGGCCAAAGCCCTCAGTATTGAACTGGGTACGCAGATTGAGCCCGGCTTTGAGGCCCTGGTTTTCAAGGCCTCTCGCGGGATTGAAGATATTTATGAGCTGACCTACATCCGAAAAGACGGCAGCCGGTTTCCGGCCATGGTTTCAGTCACCGCCCTGCGTGACGCCCAAGACATCATCATTGGCTATCTGCTGATTGGCACTGACAACACCGTGCGCAAGCAGGTTGAAGAAGAACGCAAAAAGCTCGACCAGCGGCTACGCGACCAGCAGTTCTACACCCGCTCGCTGATTGAGTCCAACATCGATGCCCTGATGACCACCGACCCGGCGGGCATTATTTCAGACGTCAACAAGCAGATGGAAGCCCTGACCGGCTGCACGCGCGACGAGCTGATCGGTGCACCATTTAAAAACTACTTCACCGAGCCCGAGCGCGCTGAGGCCGGTATCAGGCGCGTACTCAACGAGAACAAGGTGACCAACTACGAGCTGACAGCCCGCGCAAGAGACGGTAAGGAAACCGTGGTGTCTTACAACGCCACCACCTTCCACGACCGCGAAAGAAACCTGCAAGGCGTTTTTGCGGCAGCGCGTGACATTACCGAGCGCAAACTGCTCGACCAGGTGCTGCAGGAGAACAATATTGAGCTGCAGCTAGCCATGTCGGCAGCCGAGAAGGCAAACCTCGCCAAGTCAGACTTTTTATCCAGCATGAGCCACGAGCTGCGCACGCCGCTCAGTGCCATTCTTGGTTTTGCGCAATTGATAGAGTCAGGTACGCCCGCGCCCACCCCGACGCAAAAACGCAGCGTTGACCAGATTCTGCTGGCCGGCTGGTATTTGCTCAACCTGATCAATGAAATTCTGGACCTGGCGCTGATTGAATCTGGCAAGCTGTCGCTGTCGCCCGAGCCGGTGTCACTGGCTGCCGTCATGCACGAGTGTGAAGACATGATTGAGCCGCAGGCGCAAAAACGCAGCATTACCATGACCTTCCCTGACCGGGAACTGCCTTATTTCATCAAGGCAGACCGCACGCGCATCAAGCAGATTTTGATCAACCTGCTGTCAAACGCCATCAAATACAACCGCCGTGGCGGCAAGGTTATCGTCGAATGCATTGAAGTATCAACGGGACGCATACGCATCTGTGTTGAAGACACTGGGCAAGGTTTGAGCCCTGAACAAATCGCCCAGCTTTTTCAACCTTTTAATCGCCTGGGGCAAGAAGCCCAGGCTGAAGAAGGCACCGGTATTGGCCTGGTCATGACCAAGCGCCTGGTTGAGCTGATGGGCGGTGTGATTGGCGTTGAAAGTACGGTTGGTGAGGGCAGCGTGTTCTGGATTGAAATGAACCTGACCGATGAAAGGCAGGCCCATGCTGATAGTGCCGAGTTTCGGGTAGCAACGCCTGTGCAATTACCAGCTGGTGCCGGGCTGTGTACCCTCCTTTATGTTGAAGATAACCCCGCCAACCTGATGCTGGTTGAGACGCTGATTGACAGACGCCCCGACCTGAGGCTGCTGACCGCCGCAGACGGCTACAGCGGCATAGAGATTGCACGAACGACCCTGCCCGATGTTATTTTGATGGACATTAACTTGCCCGGCATCAGCGGCCTCAAGGCCTTGAGAATACTGAGCGACGACCCCGCCACTGCGCACATACCGGTCGTGGCCCTGAGTGCCAACGCCATGCCGCGCGATATTGAGAAAGGACTGGATGCGGGGTTTTACAAGTACCTCACCAAGCCCCTGAAGATCAACGAATTTATGGAAACACTTGACGAAGTGCTCAAGCTTTCCAAAACAAGGTCAATAACCGTATGAGCCACGAATTTGATATTTTCAATGCCCGCATACTGATTGTTGATGACCAGCCTGTCAACGTACAGCTGCTTGAACAAGTGCTGGCAGAAACCGGCTACACCCAGGTCAGCTCAACATTGAATCCGCAAACCGTCTGTAGCTTGCACGAAGAAAACAATTACGATTTGATTTTGCTGGACCTCAAAATGCCGGTGATGGACGGTTTTCAGGTCATGGAAGGGCTTAAGAAAAACACTACCGACCGCTACCTGCCGGTCATTGTGCTCACTGCTGAACCTGGCCACAAACTGCGCGCCCTGCAGGCCGGCGCCAAAGACTTCATCAGCAAACCGTTTGACCTGATTGAAGTCAAGACACGCATCTACAACATGGTGGAAGTTCGCCTGCTGTATCGCAAGCTTGAAAACTACAGCAAGTTGCTGGAGCTTGCCACGCAGCAGGTAACAGCTGAGATGAGTCAGGCCAAACCCGTCCCGGTAGCCTGAAGCAACGCGTCCGTTACCCAAAAATCTGCGTCTTCTGTTTCGGCACATACCGATGATGGGTATGTTGTCGGGAAGGTCACGCCCTCAACTCAGGGCGCAAAGCCAGATGGTTGATCCACATCAAGGCACGCCCCGGACAAGGCTTTAACCTGCATAAAAGCCATTAACTGCATTAGCCGCGTATCTGTAATTTGGCCAGCCGAAACCGAAGTCATGCTGATTGACGGCAAGACGGTGCATGTACACAGGTATATCCGGACACCTATCGATGACAAAAACCGCTGAGCCCTGGGGTGTGGACGCAGCCGATCTGGACCGCACGCTGCAAACTGACCCTGAGCAGGGGCTAACCGACGCAGAAGCAGCCCAGCGACTGCTTAAAGGCGGCCCGAACGAGCTGGCCACTGCGCCCAAAACCCCGGGCTGGCGCCTGGTGCTCAGGCAGTTTCAGGACCCGCTGATTTATCTTTTGCTGGCGGCCATTGCCATCTCATTTATCGCCTGGGCGCTCGAAGGTGGCAAGGGCTGGCCAATTGATGCAGTGGTGATTGCTGCCGTGGTCATCTTGAATGCAGTTTTGGGCTACGTGCAGCAGGCCAAGGCGCACAACGCCGTGGCTGCACTGGCAAAAATGACCGAAGCCAGCGCAGCGGTCATACGCAGCGGCAAAACGCAGCGTGTGCCGCTGGTTGAGCTGGTTGAAGGTGACTTGCTGGTTTTGAATGAAGGCGACATTGTGGGCGCCGATGCACGGCTGGTGCTGGCCAACACCCTGCACGTTCAGGAAGCCTCTTTGACGGGTGAAAGCCAGGCCGTGCTGAAAGACGCAGCCACCATCAGCGGCCCGGCCGCCCTGGGTGACCGGCTGAACATGGTTTTCAGGGGCACGGCGGTGGCCCAGGGTACGGGCCGGGCGGTGGTAACGGCTACCGGCATGGCGACCGAAATGGGCGCGATCGCCAAAATGCTGCAGGCCACAGCTGAAGTGCCAACACCGCTGGCCAAAGAGGTCAGCCGCCTGGGCCGGGTGCTCGGCTTCGCGGTCATCATTATTGCGGTGATGGTGGTCGGCACGATATTGCTGCTGTCAGACATTCATGGTGCCGGTGATGTGGTTGAGGTCTTGCTACTGGGTGTCGCGCTGGCCGTGGCCGCTGTGCCTGAAGGCCTGCCGGCCATTTTGTCGGTGGTGCTGGCGCTGGGGGTGCAGCGCATGGCCAAACACCAGGCCATCATCAAAAACCTGTCGTCGGTTGAAACATTGGGCTGCGCATCGGTCATTTGTTCAGACAAAACCGGCACCCTCACACGCGCTGAAATGACGATTGAACGCGTCGCCACCGCATCGGGCACAGCGGTTTTTACGGGTGTGGGTTATGACCCGGCGGGCCGTGTTGAGCATGAAGGAGGAGAACTCCAACCCGGCCCGCTGCGTGATGAAGTGGTAATGGCGATTTGTGGTGCTTGCCTGGCTGGCAACGCCAGCTTGAGTCAGGCGGCAGACGGTGTCTGGACGATTCATGGCGACCCGACCGAAGCAGCTTTTCTGGTAGCCGAACGCAAGCTCGGCAGCAGCGAGCCAGATCGGCGTACCGGGCGCTTTGAGCGTGTGCATGAAATCCCCTTCACGTCTGAACGCAAGATGATGTCCAGCATCGAGCGGGACCATGAACACGACAACCAGGCCATGCTGTTCACCAAGGGCGCACCCGATGTGCTGCTTGAATGCTGCAGCCAGGTTCGTGTTGGCACTGGTACCGTGCCGCTCGACGACCGACTCAAAGCCAAAATCCTCAGTGATATCAACAACTTGTCAGATGCAGCGCTGCGCACTTTGGCGGTTGCTTACCGCCCACTGGAGCCGGGTGAAGACCATGGCCACGCGGACCTCGAAAAAAACCTGATTTACGCAGGTACTGTCGGCATGATGGACCCGCCACGCGCCGAAGCCGCCCAGGCCATCAAGGAGGCGCACCGGGCGGGCATACGCGTGATCATGATTACCGGCGACCACCCGCGCACTGCCGCGCGTATTGCTGCAGATTTGGGCATCAGCAACACCAGCACGCCAGCCTTGACCGGGCTGGAGATAGACAAGCTGGACAACACGGCTTTTGCCCAGGCTGTGCGCAAAACATCGGTTTATGCACGGGTGGCACCGGCCAACAAGCTGCGCATCGTGTCGGCTTTGCAGGCTGACGGCAACGTGGTCGCCATGACGGGCGATGGTGTCAACGACGCACCGGCGCTGAAAGCCGCTGACATTGGCGTAGCCATGGGCATCACCGGCACCGAAGTCACCCGCCAGGCGGCCCGCATGATTCTGGCCAATGACAACTTCGCCACCATTGTTGAGGCCGTGCGTGAGGGGCGCGGCATTTTTGACAATATCCGCAAGTTTTTGCGTTATTTGCTGTCGTCCAACATGGGTGAGGTGCTGACGGTGTTTTTGGGCGTGGTGGGCGCCAGTGTGATTGGCCTGCAGCAGCCAGGCGCCGCCGTGGTGCTGCCGCTGCTGGCCACACAAATTTTGTGGCTGAACCTGATTACTGACTCATGGCCAGCCCTGGCCATGGGCATAGACCCTGCTGTTGACGACGTGATGGGCCGCAAGCCCCGCCCGCGTGACGAAAGGGTGATTGACGGCCGCATGTGGTCGGGTGTGCTGCAGACTGGCGCAGTGATTGCCGTGGCCACCCTGCTGACCATGGACATGCTACTGCCCGGCGGGCTGATCAATTTGGGCATGTTCGGTTTGCCTGAAACAACACACGACCTGGCAACTGCCCGCACCGCAGGTTTTACCGTGCTGGTGCTGGCGCATCTGTTTAACGCGTTTAATGCCCGGTCTGAAACCCGAAGTGCGTTTGCCCAGCTGTTTTCAAACCCCTGGCTGTGGGCTGCGCTGGCCTTGTCGCTGGTGTTGCAGGTGGCTGTGGTCAATGTCGGGTTTCTGAATGTGGCTTTTGGCACCGTGCCATTAAGCCTGACGCAGTGGCTGCTGTGCCTGGTGATGGCGAGTAGCGTGTTGTGCTTC
>JANOCP010000145.1:0-3078 GCA_031412235.1 Polaromonas sp. | reverse complement strand
CCACTGCCGCCGACATGTTCGAGCTGCTGACAGCCGTGCAAGAGATCAAACGCAAGCTTGACGCGCTTTTTAGCCAGCACGATTTCATCCTGACGCCAGCTACCGCAGCCATGCCCTGGCCGGTTGAAGACACGCATCCGTCAAGCATTGCCGGGCAGCCCGTGGGGCCGCGCGGTCATGCGGTGTTTACGGGCTTTGTCAACGCTGCCGGACTACCCGCCATCGCCCTGCCCTGCGGCTCGGTAGGCGGGCTACCCACCGGCTTTCAGCTGGTCGGGCCCAAGGGTTCAGACGCGGCGCTGCTGGCCATTGCACAGCAGTACGAAGCAGCCTACCCCTGGGCCGGGTTGTGGCCCGATATCGCCTGAGTCCGGTTTGCCCTGATGTGGTCGGTTGTGGTCTGATGGGGTTTGATGTAGCCGACATGCCGCTACAGCACCAACAAAGGACAACACCATGAGCCACGCCATCACCGCAAAGCTGCTGCTGGACGCACGCGAAGGCAAGGCCATCGCCCATTGGCGTGATGTGCTGCCGGGGAGCCGAATAGATGCCTATGCCGTTCAAGACGCCACACTGGCCAGCCTTGGCCCCATAGGCGGCTGGAAGGTCGGCGCCAAAAGCCCGCAAACCGAACCCGCCTGCGCGCCCTTGCCCGCAGCTGGCCTGCTGCCGTCTGGCGCAAGGCTGGCAGGCGCGCCGTGGCGCATGCGCGGCGTAGAAGTTGAAGTAGCGCTGCGCCTGGGGCGTGACCTTGACGCTGCGGTCGATCACCTGACCCCGGAGGAGCTGGCCGCTGCAGTTGACGCCGTGCTGCCCGTCATTGAGGTCGTGGAAACCCGCCTGGCCGACTGGCAAGGCAGCGACCCGCTGGCCCAGCTGGCCGATTTGCAAAGCCATGGCGCGCTGGTGCTGGGCGCCGCTTCAGCGTTTTCACCAGCGCAGCTGGATTTGCGCACCCTGCAGGCCAGTTTGACCTTTGACGGCCAAGTGGCAGCCAGCACGGTGGGCGGCAACCCTGCCGCCGATGTATGGCGCATGCTCGCCTGGCTGGCCCAGCATTGCGTGCAGCGCGGCAAGCCGCTGCGCGCAGGCCAGATCGTGACCACCGGCTCCTGCACCGGCATGCTGTTTGCACCTGTTGGTGCTGCGGTGGTGGCAGAGCTGGCAGGCATAGGCCGGGTTGAGCTGCAGTTTTAAACCGCAGGCAGGGCCGGGAAAAGCCGCTACGGCCCCACTTTGTAACTACTCAGGTCACTATGTGCAGCACGCTTTTCTTGCTCCCTCGCCCTCTGGGAGAGGGTTGGGGTGAGGGCCAGCAGCCGACAAAATGCGATAGCTCTTCTTACAGACCGCTACCCCTCACCCCCGGCCCTCTCCCAGTGGGAGAGGGAGCAAAACCGGCTCAGAATACCTGGCCAGTTACCCCGTTTCAGCATCAAAACAGGCCTTAGCCCAATGATTACGGCTATTATTTGCTATTACTTTAATAGCAAAATAACAACTAACTCAGGGCTCTAGCCGCTTAACGGCGATTGGGGTGGTTGGGCTGGCGGTCGCGCGAGTTGCGTACGCCGTCGCCATCACGGTCGATGTCGCGCCCATTGCGAATGCCGTCGCCGTCACGATCACGCCCGCGCTGGCGCGGGTATTGCTGCTGATACTGCTGCTGGTACTGCGCATGGCGATCACGCACCCAGCGGTCTTGCACAAAAACTACCGGCTGGGCGCAGGCGTTGTAGCGGCCGCAGTAACGTCCCCAGTTGTTTGAATGGGTGGTGGGCACATACAGATAGATAGGCTGGCGCTGCACGTTGTACTGGGCGGGCGCATAGATGATGGGCTGCGGGTTGACCCAGGCCACCTGCGGCAGCGGCTCGCCAATATCAACGCGGCCATAAACGCCAGGCTCGTAAACGCTGATCGACACGTTGGCTGCTGCGGCCGACTGCAGCGCGCAGGCGCTCACTGCCGCCATGCCGATGGCCATACGGAGGCCGTGAAGGCCCTGCAAGCCCCTGAGCCTGGGGAATGTTGCGATGGTCATGATGCACCTTTCAAAGTGGAAAGATTTCAGTGTGGCCCTGCATTGACGCCGGCAGCACGTCTGCGGCGTAAAGCACGCGTAAGCGGGTGTGATTTGCGGCCTGGTCCTGCGCCTCGCCGGGCGCATCCAGAAAATATTTTCATAAAAAGTGCATCCAAATGCTTTTATGGCGTGTAGTAAACGTAGCAGTGCAAAAAAGCGCTGCAGAGCTTCCTTCATTTATCTTTCTACTTAACCCCTGTTCTACCCCACTCTTTCTGGAGAAACTTCA
The DNA here is from genome assembly GCA_031412235.1 of Polaromonas sp. Taxonomy (GTDB): domain Bacteria; phylum Pseudomonadota; class Gammaproteobacteria; order Burkholderiales; family Burkholderiaceae_C; genus Polaromonas. The sequence goes on along the minus strand of JANOCP010000145.1, from coordinate 760 downwards.
TGTCCATCAAAACCCTTTCCATCCTGTCTGCCGTAGCCGCCGCCGCACTGCTCAGCGCCTGCGGAACCATGGCCCCCATGGCACCTGCATTCACACAGGACGGCTTGCCTGACACCATCAAGGTGCCGGCTGGCAACAAGGTAGCCATGGAAACCGTGGGCGTGGGCGAGATCACTTATGAGTGCCGCGACAAGGCCAATACCCCCGGCGTGACCGAATGGGTGTTTGTGGGCCCCAAAGCCGTACTCAATGACCGCAGCGGCAAACAGGTCGGCACCTACTACGGCCCACCGGCTACCTGGGAATCGATGGACGGCTCCAAACTGACTGCTACACAACTGGCGGTTGCACCCTCCGGCCCGGGCAACCTGCCCCTGCAACTGGTCAAAGCCAACCCGGCCGTGGGTACAGGCGCCATGTCCGGCGTAACGCACATCCAGCGCGTGGCTCTTAAAGGTGGCGTTGCACCCGCCACCGCCTGTACGGCAGGCAACAAGGGCACCAAAGAAATCGTCAAGTACCAGGCTGACTACATCTTCTGGAAAGCCGCCTGATCAGCCTGATTCCGCCAGGCAAAGCCGCTGCGCCACAAGAAAAGTCATTGCAGTTCTGGACCTAGAGCGACAACTGGAGCGGCCTGGTGTCGTCAGGCCTGGTCAAGCCCGGCCAGACGATACAAATGCCGCCAGACAAGCTGCTGCCGCTGCAGCCCAACCAGTTGTTTGAACTGACGCTTGAGCCCGTCAACGGATCACCCACC
>JANOCP010000144.1:0-7389 GCA_031412235.1 Polaromonas sp. | reverse complement strand
ATACCGGTGTCGCCAGAGCCCTGCAACCATCCCGTGGCTTCGGGCAGGCCCTCCAGTGAGCGAACGCTGGCGTCAGACCGCTCATAAAGCCGCTTCAAACCGGTTTCGGCCAGCAGCGCTTCGACAATCACGCTTTTGAAGCGCTCGGTGCCGCAGCTTGAAAACTGCGCCACCAGCGTGTCGCCATAGCGGTCTACTACCAGGCCAGGCAGGCCGTCGGATTCACCGTGAATCAGCCGCAAACCGTCACTTTTTATGTCAAACCGGCCACGTGCCCATACAGCACGGCTTATGCGTGCTATGAAAAACGAGGCATCTATGCGCTCGTTTTCATCAAAGCTCCAGACCCGCGCGCGGATTTTTGAGGTCGGGCTAAACGCAGCCCAGCCCAAAAACCGGCCGTCATTGGCCTCAACCCGCACGGTTTCACCCGTCTCGCCACTGCCTTTTGCAATCGCACCGTCAAAAATCCAGGGGTGGCGGCGCAGCAATGAGCGTTCCTTGCCCTCTCGTAGTCGTATTGATTTCATGCCGGTATTGTCGCGCCTGGCTTGCTGCAACCCCACTCGCGGGAAAACAACACCCATCCGCGTCAAGTGTGAAGTTTGAGACAATACCGCTATGGGGACAGACTATTTCTTAACGCTTTTTACAGGCGCTAAGGCGTGGCTCAAGTGTTCGAGGCGCGCTCTGGCCCTGGTGTTTTTGGCGCTGCTTCTGGCACCAGGCAGTACGACCGTATTTGCCATGGCACCAGCAGAGCTGGACGCCGCAAAGCAGCCCATCGCACTGACGTCATCGGGCGAGTACTGGATTGATCCGCAGGCGATTCTGACGCCTGAGCAGCTGGCAAGCCGAACCGACCTGAATTGGGCCGCTTTACCCGCACGCGGCATCTACCCCCTCAAGTCTGGCCAAACCCTGTGGATCAGGTTTACGGTAGCGCCTACGCATAGCCAGGAAAACTGGCTGCTCGACATTCCCTACCCGGCATTGAATCGTGCGTCGCTCTACACACGCGACCAGACCGGGCAAACCAGTGAGCAGCGCGCCGGCGACATGACTGCAGTCAACCAGTGGTCCATGCCGCATCGCCATCCGCTGCTGCCCCTTAAATTTGCACCCGATGACACAACGCAATACCTGCTGCAAATTGAAAACCCCCAAGGCTTCAGCGCACCATTGCGTTTCGTGACCACACGCCATGAGCTGCGTGACGAACAAAAAATTTCGCTGTTTCTGGGTTTCTATTTCGGTATGGCGCTGCTGGGCTGCATTATTGGAATGACTGGCGTGGTGTGCCTCAAGGACCGCGCCTACCTGTATTACGGCGTGTGCTCGGCGCTGGTCGGGCTGACGCTGGCGGCCATCACCGGCGTAGCGGCCTTGCACCTGTGGCCCAACTCCCCCAACTGGGCAGACCGGTCGCTGGTGGTGCTGGGTGCCTGGATGCTGATCTCCATACTATTGCTCAATGCCACTGTGGTTTCGCTGGCGCAACGCTCACAGCTTTTAAACCGGCTGGTTTGGGTTGTTGCCCTCGGCGGCATGGTGCTGTCGGCGGCACTGGCGGTGACTGACAGCGCCCTGCGACTCAAGCTCGTCGTGCCCTATGTGTTGCTGGTGCCGACGCTGGTCGTCACCATAAACCTTTGGGCCTGGCGCCATGGTGACCGCTTTGGCGGCTGGTTGCTGCTCAGCTCGGTACCCTTTGTTGTGAGCTGGGCCGTCGCTACGGCACGCTATCTGCAATGGATTCCGCTCAGTTTTGCGACTGAGCAGGGCGGACTGGCCAGCATTGCACTTCAATTGCCCGCCATGCTGGCAGTGCTGGTACTGCGCAGCCAGCAGCGCCGCGAAAACAAGCGCCGCATCCGCGGCCTGGACCGTATAGAGCCCAGCACTGGCCTGATCAATGCGCAGGTTTTTGAAGAGCGCATGAAGCGCATGATGGCCCGCTCGGAACGCCTGCGGCAACAGGGTGTGGTGATGCTGATAGACATCGTGAATGCAGAGCACACCCAGCGCGACTTTGGCCGCAAGGTGGCCGACGAACTGCCGCTGCGGGTGGCCGAACGCCTGCTGTCGACCATACGCGACATCGACAGCGCTGCGCATCTTTCGGCACGCCGTTTCGGCATGCTGGTAGAAGGCCCGTTTACCCCTCAGGATGCCGCGTCACTGGGGCCACGCATTGTGGCGCGTTGCATGATGCCGTACAAAGGCCTGCATGAGGAATGCGTGGCCCAGGTGCATGTGGCCTATGCGCTGGTACCGCACGGAGACTGCGACGCGCAGACACTTTTGGCCCGGCTGACGGAGCGGCTGCAAGCCGCTCGTGGTGAAGACAGGCGCGCGGTGTTCATGCTTTCAGACCCGGGCGCGCCGTCAGATTCGTCACCAGTCCAGAATGCGCCTGTACGCTCAACCAGCTCCGCAGGCCTGCTGAGCGGCAGGGTCAGAAAAACCTGACTCTGCCTTTGGCGCGTGCCCTGCGCCGGGTGGTGCCAGACACGGCGGTTTTTTTTAAAAGTTTGCGACAATGCGCGGTTAATGATTTTTAACTACCTTTCAAAACGCCTGCATCGCGCCCTGATGCCCTTGCTTCTGGTGCTGGCGAGCGCCTTGCTCTGGGCCGCCGCAAGCCCAGACGCCTGGTCGCGCAGCGTGCTGGACCTGGACGCACGCCAGCAGCCGGTATTGCTCAAGGACTGGGCTGACTACTGGATTGACACCAGCGGCAAGCTCACGGCGAATGAGGTAGCTGCTACAACGACGGCCCAATGGCAACCGACCAACAGCGAGGCCATTTACCCCCTGATGGTTGGCCACGCACTGTGGATCCGTTTCACCGTGCCGCCCGCGCCTGACGCGGAGCGATGGTATGTAGAAGTTCCCTACTCTGCTGTTGACCGGGTGTCACTCTTTACGCTCGATGGTGCAGATCAGTGGATAGAGCAAAAAGCAGGTGACCGGTTGGCTGTCAGTCAATGGCCGGTGCCGCATCGCCACCCCTTGATGCCCATTGCGCTGTCGGCCGAGTCGCCCACCCGCTACCTGCTGCGGCTTGAGAACAGCCACAAGTTCAGCGCACCGCTGCAGTTTGTCAGTGAGGGTTACCTGAACCACTCCGAGCAGCGCGTGTCGCTGATATTGGGTATCTTTTTTGGCCTCGCGGGTCTGGGGGTTGTCATTTCGGCGCTTAGCGCGGTGTCGCTGCGTGACCCGGCCTATGCGCTTTATGCGGTTTCAGTCACGCTGATGGCGCTGACGCAGGCCACCCTGACAGGTATAGCCGGTTTGCACCTGTGGCCAGACTCCCCGCGGTGGAACGACATGTCAACATCGGTGCTGCCGACACTTGAACTGGCTGCGACCCTGCTCTTCATATCGGCTGCAGTTTCGCTGCCTGAACGCTCTTTGCGCTTGCACCGCACGCTCTTGGGGCTCGCACTGCTTGGCCTGTTGATTGCCGCCGGATTGGCGCTGGTTCCGCTTGAGCAGCGCATGAGCCTGTTCATGTCTTACGTGTTTTTGCCGCAGCTGCTGGGTACCTATGCGCTGGTGTGGGCGTGGCGCCGGGGCGACCGGTTTGCGCCCTGGCTGATCATCGGCTTTTTGCCAGTCGTTGGTTTTGCAACTTTCCTGCTGGCAAGTGATGCCGGCCTGGTGCCCATCAGCTTTTTGACGCAGCACGGCACCCAGATTGGCGTGGCCATGGAGCTGCCCATCATCATGGTGATTTTGATGCTGCGCAGCCAGCACCGCCGTGAGAATACGCGCCGCATTCAGGGGCTGGACCGGGTTGACCCCAGCACCGGCCTGATCAACGGCCATGTTTTTGCCGAGCGGCTGATGCGCATGATGGCGCGTTCAGCGCGGCTCAAGCACCAAAGTGCAGTCATGCTGATTGACATCATGAATACCGAGCAGACCCAGCGCGAATTTGGCCGCAAGGCCGCCGACGAGTTGCCGCTGCGGGTAGCCGAGCGCCTGCTGTCTACCGCGCGTGAGATCGACGGCGCGGCGCGCCTTTCCGAGCGGCGCTTTGGCATGCTTATTGAAGGCCCTTTCAGCGCTGAAGATGCCGCCACGCTGGGGCCGCGCATTGTGGCGCGCTGCCTGATGCCCTACAAGGGCGTGCATGTTGACTGCGTGGCGCAGGTCCGCGTAGCCTACGCGCTGGTGCCGTACCAGGACTTTGATGTGCAGCAACTGCTGACCGGCCTGGAAGAGCGTCTGGCCAATGCCCCACCTGAGGACAAAAAAGCGGTGTATGTGCTGGGTGAAGTACCGCCAGCGCCACGCCATGTGCGTGCGCGCCGGGCAAAAACGCAACCTGCCGACCTGGATTGAATTTTCAGGGTTCGGGTTTGGTTTTTTCGGGGCTGCCGGGCTTTGCAGCCCTGCTTGCCCTGGTTGCCCTTGGATGCGCCGCATCGTAGACCCTGGCCAGATGCTGAAAATCAAGCCGCGTGTAGACCTGCGTGGTGGTGATGTTGGCGTGGCCCAGCAGCTCTTGCACAGCGCGCAAATCCCCGCTTGACTGCAGCACATGGCTGGCAAACGAATGCCTGAGCATGTGCGGATGCACTGGGGTCGCCAGCCCGGCCTGCAATGAGCGCTGCTTCAGCCGCACCCGGATATGCTGCGGCGTCAAGCGCCCACCCCGCGAGTTGATGAAAAGCGCTGCATCCAGTTTGGCCCAGGTGCCGCGCAGGGCCAGCCACGCGGCAAGCGCCTCAATGGCCTTGCTGCCGACCGGCACAGTGCGCCGCTTTGAGCCCTTGCCCAGCACATGCGCCTCTGCCGCATCAAGATCAATCCAGCCGCGCGCCTGGGCGCTGGCCTGCACATCCAGACCCACCAGCTCGCCAATACGCAGGCCGCAACCGTAGAGCAGCTCGGTAATACAGCGGTCACGCGCTTCAAGCTGTGCGTGGTCAGCGTTATCAGTAAGGTTGCGCGTCGTGTAGTTCGCCAGTTGCACCGCCTCGTCCACGCTGAGCGCCTTGGGCAGCGGTTTTGCAGCTTTGGGTGAGCGCACATCCTGCACCGGATTGCTGGTCACCAGGCCCTCGCGCCCCAGCCACGTGTAAAACCCGCGCCAGCCCGACAAAATCAGCGCAATCCCCCTGGCACTGCGGCCGCCGCTGTGCATTTGCGCCGCCCAGCGCCGTATGTGGGTGTTGTGTACGGCGGTGAGTTCAATATTGGCCTGCTTCACATTGAGCAGGAGCTTGTGCAGGTCCAGCGTGTAAAGCTCTACCGTGCGGGAGGCCAGGCGTTTTTCAACCCGAACATGTTCAAGGTAGCGCTCGGCCAGCGGACAGAGCTGCACTGGCGAGGTGCTTTGCCCAACCAGAGCCGTGCCAGTCATGACGCTTTATCGGTTGTATTGCTCATCGGTGCGAGGAAGTAATCTGGTGAGGGCTGCACCGGCCAGGTCACCAATCTGCTCCAGAAAATCCGTGCCCATATTGCTCTGGAAGCGCTCTGAATCAGGCGATGCGAGTACCAGCATGCCAAAAGCCGGCTCGCCAGGCCCCTCACGCAGCGGTATCAGGGCCAAAGACATGGCGGCTGAGGGTTCTGGCAGCCAGTTGGCAGCCTCAAAGCCCGAATTAACGCCGCAATAAGGCGTGGTCAGCGAGGATGCAAAGGCTTGAGTGTCGGTGCCTATACCGGTACAAAAAGACTCCTGCGAAAAAATTCCATTGACCAGCCAGATCTTGATGGCAGCCTGTGGAACGGAAAACTGCGTTTGCAGCTCGCTCACGATGGTGGCCGGCAGGTCGCGCGCATGGGCCGTCAGCAGCAGATTACGCGTGCACAGCTGGAGCTTTTCGGCAATGCCCACGTTTTCCTGGCCGTGGCGAATCATGTCCACCATGCGCGCCTCAAGCGTCTTGATCTTGTCGCGCAGCAGCCCGGCCTGACGCTCCTGCAGGCTGACCGCGCGGCCGCCGTGGCCGCTGGACAGCTGGACGGTCGCCAGCAATTCGGCATGGCGCTCAAAAAAATCAGGGGTGTTCGCCAGAAAGTTGGCAATGTCGTCTTCAGTGATGGAGGGGGCGATGGGGTTCATGTTGGTATTTTAGGCCCCCACGGTCGTTAACTTCGTGTAACTTCCTGCACCTTGCAGGCCGCCGCTCGCCAGAGGCTTCGCTTCTGGCGCCTGTCCAAACCTGCTCAAGCAGGTTTGGAGCCGCAGGCTCCAGCCCCGAGGGGACCGCTGCGCCTGCGGCCTGGCAAAGCCAGTTCCGCGGCCCCTGCTGGCGAAGATACTTCGTTTCAGGCCAGCAAATTAAAGACCGTCAGGCACATCGATTTCAGATTCAAAAACAGTGGTCGCGGGCCCGGTCATCATGACTGGCGCATCCAGCTCACCAGACCATTCAATGGTCAGCTGGCCGCCGCGGGTCTGCACGTCCACGCGATGGTCGAGCAGGCCAAGGCGAATGCCGGCCACCACAGCCGCACAGGCCCCGGTGCCGCAGGCCAGCGTCTCGCCAGCGCCGCGCTCATGCACCCGCAGCCGGATCTGGCTGCGCGAAACCACCTGCATAAACCCGGCATTGACCCGGCGCGGAAAGCGCACATGGTTTTCAATCAGTGGGCCTGTTTGCGCTACGGGTGCCGTGTCTACATCGTCGACCAGCTGCACCGCGTGCGGGTTTCCCATGGACAAAACCGCTACAAAAACAGGAGCATTATGTAGCCGTTCTAATTGGGCAAGCGGCCACTTTTGCCATAAATTGACGGTTTCTGGCGTCAACCCGGCTGCATCAAACGGTACCAGCGGCAAATCAAACACCGGCGCGCCCATGTCGACACGTACACGGCCATCGGCCTGCAGGCTGGGCTCGATAACGCCACTCAGGGTTTTGACCCTGACGATATTTTTGGTGGTCAGCCCCTGCTCACGCACAAAGCGCACAAAGCAGCGCGCCCCGTTGCCGCATTGCTCAACCTCACCGCCATCGCTGTTATGAATCACGTATTCAAAGTCGATGCCATCGCCAGGCGAAGGCCGTACCGACAATATCTGGTCAGCGCCCACACCAAAGTGCCGGTCAGCCAGAAAACGGTACTGCGCGGTGCTCAGGCCCAACCGCCCCCGGGTTTCGTCGAGCATCACAAAATCGTTGCCCGCACCCTGCATTTTTGTAAATCGGATTCGCATGCCGCGATTATCGGCTGTACGCTTGAGCTTTAAACCAAACCCAAACGACTCACCATGCGCATTCCTGAATGGACACCCACGCTCAAAGCCCAACCGCAAGAACTGGTAGACGCCATCCTGGCGCGGCGCGGCGGTACCTTTATCAATCTGGACAAAGCCCTGCTCTGGAGCGAGCCGCTGGCGCGCGGCTGGAATGTGTACCT
>JANOCP010000143.1:0-2848 GCA_031412235.1 Polaromonas sp. | reverse complement strand
CTGCGCGTGGCCCGCTGACCGCGCTGCAAGTTAATGCCGCGCTGCAGACCACAGTGCCCACCACCACCGCGACAACTCCAAAAACCAAAACCGCAAACCCGCCGCAGCCCCAGGCCACCCTGACAGCCACCGTCACGCCATGGGCCGCGCAACCCGTGCCGCAGGCAGATGCAAACTTTCGGGAACTGAACATTGCCGCGCTATGGCCGGGCGCGCCGCAAACCCTGCTGACGGGCAGCGCCAGCGTTCGGCCCATGACATCTACGGGCGTTACTTCATCGACAGCCAGTGCAGCCAGCACAAGCTGGGCCATTCAACTTCAAACCACCAACGCCCTGCCCGGCCCGTGGGACCAGCAACGCCTGCCGGTTGACAGCCTGCAGGGCGAAGCGCAATGGCGCAGCGGCAGCGTCATGGTCAAAAACCTGAAGGCACTGGCGGGCGGCGGCGAGTTACTGGCAAGCGGCGAATGGACGGACGCTGCAGCCGAGGCAAACACCACGCCAGCCTGGAAGCTGCAAGCCACACTTAAAAACATTGACCCCGCGCGCCTGCACAGCCAGCTTGCCGCACTACCGCTTGACGGCGTGGCGACGCTGCGCAGCCAGGGCGGAGCGATTGGTTTTGATGCGAGCGTGCAGCCAGCTTCAAGGCAGGCAACAAGATCGCCCAATAACGCGAAGCAAGGCAGCACACGCAATCAACTCCGCCTGCAAAGCGCCAGCGCCACAGGCAGCTGGAACGCCGCGCAAGCTGGCGGCACGCTGGTGTTGTCAGCCCTGCGCATCAAAACAGACGATGCCGAACTGAGCGGCGAGCTTGAGGCCCAGCCCGCAGCCCATGGCGGCAAAGGCAAGCTGGCATTGACCGCACCAGGCCTGGCCGCCAACGTCAAAGGAGAGATGCGCCCCGCCACGGGTGAAGGCGAACTCAACCTGCGCGCGAGCAACATCGCGCAAACACTGGCCTGGCTGCGCAAGCTGCCCGGCCTGCCTGCCGCTGCCAAAACCGCACTCAATGACACCTTCGCCAATGGCAACGCAGAGCTTTCAACCCGCTGGCAAGGCGGCTGGCAAGACCCTGCCCTTCAGGCACGGCTTTCACTGCCTGTACTTGACTTGCGCACAACGCCCGTGACTGCAACCTCAAGCGTTGCAACAACTGCGGCATCGAATGCAAACGTCACCCGGCTTCGCGATGTACAGGCCACACTGACCGGCCGCTTGAGCCAGGCGCAATTCAGCACACAGGGCCGGGTTGAAGCGGGCCAGCGCAAATACCGGCTGCAGCTGGCGGGTGATGCGGGCCGCATGGCGGCTGGTACGGGGGCGCTTATTTCGTCATGGCAAGGCCTGGTCAAACAACTCGATGTCAGCGTTGAAGACCCGGCCCTGGGCGCAGGCAGCTGGCGACTGGCTACGCGCGCGCCGGTGGCACTGAAATGGACACCTACAAACGCCACTACTGGCAGCGCGACAAAGAGCGCGTCAATGGGCGTATTTGAAGCTGGCGCAGGCGATGCTTTGCTTACCGCACCCAACTCCACACCAACTGCAGCAGCAGCCGCCACCATAGCCTGGCAACCCGTACGCTGGCGCGCGGGCGAGTTCACCACGGCAGGCAAAGTCAGCGGCCTGCCCATGGCCTGGCTTGACCTGTTTGCAGGCCCGCAAATGGCCGGGCTGGGTTTGTCGGGCAACCTCGTGTTTGACGGCGAATGGGACGCCAGACTGGCAGAAACACTGAGCCTGAAAGCCAGCCTCGCGCGCAGCAGCGGCGACATCAGCGTGCAGGCTGAAACCCTTCAGGGCAGCACCGCACGCGTAGCCGCTGGCGTGCGCCAGGCGCGCGTGTCGGTTGTCAGCGAAGGCGACGCCCTGACGCTGGCCCTGCGCTGGGAAAGTGAGCGCGCCGGCACCGCTGAAGGCCAGCTCAAAACCCGTTTGACGCGCGCATCGGGTACCGCTGACAGCGCAACCGGTCTGGGTGGCTGGCTCTGGACGGCAGACGCACCGCTAACTGGCCAGCTACGCGCGCAGTTGCCGCGCATAGGCGTGTGGTCAGTGCTGGCACCGCCGGGCTGGCGGATTCGTGGCTCGCTGGGCGCCGATATCGCCATCACCGGGACGCGCGTCGCGCCCCTGCTGACGGGTGAGCTGCAGGCCAATGACCTGGCGCTGCGATCAGTGGTTGACGGCATCGAATTTGGCAACGGGCGTTTGCGCGCAACCCTGCTGGGTGAACGCATGCGCATCACCGAGTTCACGCTGCAGGGCGCCGGCGACAAGGGCACAGGCGGCGCGCTGACCGCGCAGGGTGAAGCCGCATGGGTAAACGGCCAGCCGAGCGTCAAGCTGGATGCAAAGCTTTCCCGCCTGCGCGCCAGCATACGTACCGACAGGCAGGTCACGCTGTCAGGTAACGTGCAAGCCAGCCTTGAAGGCAAGCTGACCGAGCTGAACGGCTCCCTCAAGGTGGACCAAGCCCGCATACTGCTGCCCGAAGAAGGCACGCCACGGCTAGGCGACGACGTGGTGGTGCGCAGCATTGCAGGTGCAGCCGCAGGCCAGAAAGCACCCGCCGAAACCGGCTCGCCCAACCTGGCCAACGCCGCCAAAGCCCAGCCGCTGCAGGCCGCAAACGTCTTCAAGGTAGCGGTAGCGCTGGACCTCGGCCAAGACTTTCGGGTGCAGGGCAAAGGCATAGACACCCAGTTGCGCGGCAGCCTGGTGCTGGCAGCCAATTCACTGACCGAACCGCGCCTGAACGGTACCGTCAACACCTTTGGCGGCCAGTACCGCGCCTACGGCCAGCGCCTGGATGTCGAGCAGGGCCTGCTGCGCTTTAC
>JANOCP010000142.1:0-15026 GCA_031412235.1 Polaromonas sp. | reverse complement strand
TGCCCACATCAATATGCACCACTGGCTTACCCAGGGCAGCGCTGGCAGCGCGGGCAAACTCCTGAGACCATTTGGCTTCGGCAAACCGGGCTGGGCCTGCGGCCTCGGCGACCACCACCACCTTGTCGGCGGTCAGCAGTTTGCCAGTGGGCCGCAGCGGCTCGCAGGCCATCTGGGTGAATTGGTCGTCCAGCCACCAGCGGGCTACGTCATGGGGCATGGGCTGGACTTCATTGAGGTCTATGCGCACCGGAGATGTGCCCTTGAATGTGACACTGACTTCGCTTCTCATGGCCCTACTCCTGATGACTAAAGGGTTAAAATCCGAGAGCTTGATGGTCAACCCACCACGGGCTGTGCGGCAATTCGCAGAAACCCGCAAATCAGCGGGCCTGGGTCTACCTTGAAGCCCTGCGCGCCGTCACCGCGGCAGACAAAACGTCCAGCACTTCAAGTGAATCACCCCAAGACAGGCAGGCATCGGTGATGCTCTTGCCATATTCCAGCGCGCTGGCATCGTCTTTACCGGGTGTGAACTTCTGCGCGCCGGGATTCAGGTGGCTCTCAACCATCAGGCCAAACACCTGGCGTGAGCCGCCACTGATCTGACCGGCGATGTCGCGGGCCACTTCCAGCTGCTTTTCGTGCTGCTTGGAGCTGTTGGCATGACTGCAATCGACCATCAGGCTGGCAGGCAGTTTGGAACCAGCAAGCTCCTTGCAGGCCGCAGTCACGCTGGCAGCGTCGAAATTGGGTGCCTTGCCGCCGCGTAAAATTACGTGGCAATCGGGGTTGCCCTTGGTTTGTACAACCGCTACCTGACCATTTTTGTGGACGGACAAGAAGTGGTGGCCGCGCGCAGCAGCCTGAATTGCGTCTGTAGCAATGCGGATATTTCCATCTGTGCCATTTTTAAAACCGATCGGTGCCGACAGGCCGGAAGCAAGTTCGCGGTGCACCTGGCTTTCGGTGGTGCGTGCGCCAATGGCGCCCCAGGAGATCAAATCGCCTATGTATTGCGGTGAAATGACATCCAGAAACTCGCTACCCGCAGGCAAACCCAGGCGATTAATCTCGATCAGTAACTGGCGCGCAATGCGCAGGCCTTCGTCGATACGGAAGGTTTCGTCGAGGTAAGGGTCGTTGATCAAACCCTTCCAGCCTACGGTGGTGCGCGGTTTTTCGAAGTAGACGCGCATCACGATTTCAAGCGTACCAGCGTACTTTTTGCGCTGCTCTATCAGGCGGCGAGCGTACTCAATCGCGGCGGCCGGGTCATGTATCGAGCAAGGGCCAATCACCACCAGCAGCCGGTCATCGGTACCGGCGATGATGTTGTGAATGCTCTGGCGGGTCTGCGTAATCAGCGTTTCCACAGCGGTGCCGCGAATCGGGAAAAAGCGGATCAAATGCTCTGGAGGGGGTAACACGGTGATGTCCTTGATGCGTTCGTCGTCGGTCTGGCTGGTTTTTTCGACGCTCGCATACCAGTTGTCGCTGGTGGGGCTGGCGGATTTTGCGGGTGGATTCATCGCGTACTTTCTTGTTGATATTTCGGAAATTGCGGGAACTGGAAACGGAAGTTAAAACAGATGGGCAAAGGGTGAAGGGCAAAAAAAAACCGCCGGGGTCCGGCGGTTTTTGAAAGATTTGTTACGTTTTTTGAAGTTACGCGAAATTCTCTCTACCGCCGCAGGGGCCTGAGAACCAGAAGTAACCAAAATAAAACTTTGCTGAAGGCATGACTTGAAATGTAGCACAGGTCAGACAACGCCCCTTCGTCAGATGCCTCAGGCTGTACCGCCCACCGTCAAGCCATCAATCCGCAAGGTCGGCTGACCCACGCCCACAGGCACGCTCTGGCCTTCTTTGCCGCAAGTACCAACGCCGCTGTCGAGCGCCATGTCGTTGGCAATCATGCTGACTTTTTTCAGGCATTCGGGGCCGCTGCCGACAATGGTTGCGCCCTTGACAGGGTACAAAATCTTGCCGTTTTCGACCCAGTAGGCTTCACTGGCTGAAAACACGAACTTGCCGGAGGTGATGTCAACCTGCCCGCCCGCAAAGTTGGTGGCATACAGGCCTTTTTTGATGCTCGCGACGATTTCTTCTGGCTGCTTGTCACCACCCAGCATATAAGTGTTGGTCATGCGCGGCATGGGCACATGGGCATAGCTTTCACGGCGGCCATTGCCCGTAGGTTTGACCTTCATCAGTCGCGCGTTGAGCGAGTCCTGGATGTAGCCCTTCAAAATGCCGTCTTCAATCAGCACATTGCGCTGGCTGGCGTTGCCCTCGTCGTCTACGTTGAGCGAGCCGCGGCGGTCGGCAATGGTGCCGTCGTCGAGTACGGTAACGCCCTTGGCCGCCACGCGCTGGCCAATCTTGCCCGCAAATGCGCTAGAGCCCTTGCGGTTGAAGTCGCCTTCAAGCCCGTGGCCAATCGCCTCATGCAGCAAAATACCGGGCCAGCCCGAGCCCAGTACCACTGTCATTTCGCCAGCCGGAGCGGGGCGGGCCTCAAGATTGGTCAATGCGGCCTTGACGGCATCGTTGACATACTGGCCAATTTGCGCGTCGTCAAAATATGCCAGGCCAAAGCGGCCACCACCCCCACCAGAACCCATCTCGCGGCGCCCTTTTTGCTCGGCAATTACGGTCACGCTCAGGCGCACCAGGGGCCGCACATCAGCAGCCAGCGTGCCGTCAGCGCGCGCCACCATGACCACGTCATATTCACTGGCCAGTCCGGCCATGACCTGGACGATGCGCGGGTCTTTGGCCTTGGCAAATTTTTCCACTTTTTCAAGCAGCTTGACCTTGGCCGTACTGCCCAGCGTGGTAATCGGGTCAAGATCCTGGTAAAGCGAGCGGCTGCTGGCGATTTTCCGCGACGGTGTTTTAACCCGGCCTGATTTAGCGGCACCGGCGATGCTGCGCACGGTGCGTGCGGCATCCAGCAGCGAAGCTTCAGAAATATCGTCTGAGTAAGCAAAGGCGGTCTTTTCACCACTTACGGCACGCACGCCAACACCCTGGTCAATGCTGAAAGAGCCGGTTTTGACGATTCCCTCTTCCAGGCTCCAGCCTTCGCTGCGGGTATATTGAAAGTAAAGGTCGGCGTCGTCTGCACCGTGCGAGGTGATCTCACCCAAAGCCCGGCTCAGGTGCGCCTCTGTCAGGCCAAAGGGCGCAAGCAGCAGTTTTTGGGCAATCTCCAGCCGCCCTGCCGTGGACTCAGCGTTGGGTCGTACTGAAGAAGACGTGCTGGAAGTATTGAGAGTCGAAGCAGTAGAAGAGCGAAGTGAATTCATGCCCTGATTGTAGGCAGTCCAAATCTGCCGGTTGACCAGGGGGTTATAAACGCGCCGCAACTTGCCAATGGCAGTGACTCAGCTCTGCACCAGTCGCTTGGCTTTGGCAATAGAGAGAAGAATGCCAACAGCAAGCCCCAGAGTGACCATCGCAGTGCCGCCGTAACTTATAAACGGCAAAGGCACGCCTACCACGGGCAGGATGCCGCTGACCATGCCCATGTTGACAAAGGCATAGGCGAAAAAAATCATGGTGACTGCGCCAGCCAGCAAACGTGAAAACAGGGTGGGGGCTTCCATGGCAATGGTCAGGCCGCGAAAGATGAGAAAGATAAATCCGCTGATCAGTAACAGGTTGCCGACAAGACCAAACTCTTCAGAAAATGCCGCAAAAATGAAATCGGTGGTTCTTTCGGGTATGAATTCAAGGTGCGTCTGGGTGCCCGCCATAAAACCCTTGCCAAACACCCCCCCCGAACCAATCGCGATCATGCCCTGAATGATGTGAAAACCTTTACCTAGCGGATCACGCGATGGGTCCAGCAAGGTGCAAATGCGTTGCTGCTGATAATCATGAAGTATCGGCCAGCGAACCCCGTCGGCACACAACTGCGGTTCAAACCAGACCAGCAGAAAAATGCCGACCAGACCCAGCAGAACGGGAGGGACAATCAACCTCCAGCTAAGCCCCGCAAAGAAAATCACCGACACGCCTGCAGCCAATACCAGCAACGCAGTGCCCAGATCAGGCTGCTTCATGATCAGCCCGACGGGTACGATGAGCAAGGCACCGGCGACCAGAAAATCCAGCGGCCGCAACTGCCCTTCACGCTTTTGAAACCACCACGCAAGCATCAGCGGCATCGCAATCTTGAGAATTTCACTGGGCTGAATCACGATGCCCACGTTAAGCCAGCGACGTGCGCCTTTTTTGGTAATACCGAAAACCGCTACCGCGACCAGCAGCGCGATGCCGAACAAATAAAGCGGCACAGCCAGCGTCATCAGGCGTTGCGGCGGGATCTGGGCAACCACAAACATGATGGCTCCGGCAATCAGCATGTTGCGGCCATGATCCGCAAAACGGCTACCGTGATCGTAGCCCGACGAATACATGATGAGCAAACCCGCGCAAGCGAGTAAAAAAACAGCAAATGCCAGCGGCCCGTCAAAGCCTTCAAACAAGGGGGAAGTGCGCTGAAACAGGGAGGGTTTGTCGAAAACTGCGGCCATACCTGATTATCCCCTGAGCTTCAATTGAGGACAATTTCCACGACGGTTTGGCCCGGACGGCTGACGATGGCCAGCCCGGCTTTTATCGCTGTCGCCCTGACGCTTAGTGAGCTCAGGCCACTGCGTCTGACCAGAAGCGGGTCAAAGCCGCATCCGTTATCAATCACGCGCAGTTGCGCGCCGCCCTGCGGCGTGGCGCGCAACTCAATACGCAGTTCACTGGCCTGCGCATGTTGCAAGACATTTGAAAGCGCCTCAAACACCATGAACTGCAGCTGGCGCATGGCCTGT
Organism: Polaromonas sp.; assembly: GCA_031412235.1. Taxonomy (GTDB): domain Bacteria; phylum Pseudomonadota; class Gammaproteobacteria; order Burkholderiales; family Burkholderiaceae_C; genus Polaromonas. The sequence goes on along the minus strand of JANOCP010000142.1, from coordinate 10,188 downwards.
TCATCGATTCGAGCCATCGGCGGCAGCAAATCCACATCCCATTGAAGCTCAATGTCGCAGGCTGTAAAGCGCGGCCCAAGCCGATAGCGCAGGTTGGCCAGCAAGGCGGTGATGTCGCCGGGGGGTAGATTCATGGCGTCGATCGACAGTTTTAGCTGGTCCATGGAGTCGCGCAGCGTCTGCAGCACGTCACGCTGCGAAGCCCGTCCCGATTCGAGTTGCCGGATGGCAGTACTGATATGCGAGCCTACGCCGTCGTGCATATCGCCCAGAATTCGCGCGCGCTCTGCGGCTCGCTCCTGCGCGCGGGACAACTGGTCCACCCGCTGAAAACTCTGTTCCAGCTCTTTTTCTTTTTGCGCGACACGCGCGGAAAGTGTGGCGGTCAGGTCGCGGGCCTGACGACTGGCATTGTGAAACCGCGTGATGACGATATAGCCCAGCGTCAGGCCAAATACCACAGACGAGTAACGCGTATAGGTGTCACTGCCAAACGAGTCTGTGAGGCGAAAGACCACAAAGTCGCGGGTTCCCACGGCGAAGTTGAGCACCACCGCGCCAGCTACCGTTATTCCTGTTGCAGACGGCTTTTTCACTGTGGCCCAGCAATAGAAAATCGCGAACGGAAGGACAATTGCCGCCAGTGCGCCGTACCAAAGCGTCAGCAGCAGCGGCATTTGCAAGACATATGCAAAGAATGCTGCTGGCATGCCCACGCCCAGCAATAACCACAAGGAGCGAAAAAACGCCGGTACGCCGCGATTCTGCGCCCACCCTGTTGCCGTACAACAAAAAGCTACGGTAAAGCACACCCATCCCCCCAGGGCTACGGCGCTCACAGTTGCCCAAAGTAACCATGGCAGGGGTGGCTGTTCTATCAGTACGGTGCTGACGCGCAGGGCCCAGCAAAGTTCGGCCAGACCCGCGAAAAGATAAAGCTTGTCCCGACTCAGTTGATGTGGCCGGGATGTATCCGTCTGGGTAAGCCACAGCGCCAGGGCACCCATACCCACAAGCAAGCTCAGAATCATGACAAACTGCGAGCCGGTCACACGCCATCGGTAAGCGGCGGCATAGATAGCCTCAATCTCTGACTCGGACCCCAGCAAAATAGCGGGTACGCCACCGCGCCGCCCAACATCGGCTTTGATCCGGACGCGAAGCTGGTTATCTTCCTGCAAGAGCAGTGAAGGCAGCATCACCATGCGGGGAATCAGACCAAAGTCAGCGCCATTAAAGCGTTTCAGGTCTCCGTTGCGCTGCAGAACGACACCGTTCAGTGATATCTCATAAGCGTTACCGAGCCGCAGAAAATAAAGGGCATACGGCTCTGTGGACGGCTCCCTCAGGGTGAACGTCATGTCGAACGTCGCGATTCCCTGCTGCCCCCTGTGGGTACGGTCCCAGTTGTAGGGCAGCGTGACCTGGGCCTGGGTGGTGCTTCCATCTACCGTAACCGTCGCGTTGGCATAGCGCAACTGCATCGTCGTTGCGCTGGCGTTGAGGTTTACGCACAATCCCAAGCCAAAAACCAGTAGCCAGACACAAACACGAAGGATCATGTAGGAATGGTAACGAAAGAGTGTAGATGCCGCTACGACAGCAAGCCAAGCTTGGTAGCCTCAAAAACTGCCTCACTTTTTGAATGCACCGCCAGCTTGGCATACAAGTTCTTGATATGGGTCTGAATGGTGTGTACGCTGACGGACTGCAGACGGGCTATCTCCGCATAAGAAAATCCGCGCGCGATCAGCTCCAGTACTGCCTGCTCACTTTTGGATAACTGCAACTTTACCGTTGAATCTTTTCCTTCGTGATACTTTTTTGCTATATTTTCTATAGCTGATGAATGCCCATAATCTTGGGCTGCGGCCTTATTTGGCTGCAAACTGAGGTATTTCAGGAGTACTCTGCGCGCGATCATGGGAGAAATCGGCGAAGCACCCTTGCGCATGTCGAGAATGGTCTGGGCAATGTCGTCAGGGGTCGAGTCCTTGTGAATGTAGCCCAGCGCACCTGCCTCAATGCTGGCCAGTACGTTGGCTTCATCACCGAACATGGAGATCACCAGGGGTTCGCATTGCGGGTAGAGCCGGACAGCATGGCGTATCACGTCGAGTCCGCTTCCGTCGGGCAGGCCGAGGTCGGTTAGCAACACGTCAATAATGTTTTCGGGCTCGTTGAGCCACACGCATGCGTCGCTCACTGTGCCGAGGCTTGCAGCCAGTAACAACTGGTCGCAATGCAACACACTTGCCGCGAAGAAATCACGCGTTTGAGGGTCGTCCTCAACAATCAATACACGCCACACCATCGCCCTCCATCGTCTCGCGACTTGTTATGTAGGCAGCATAACCGTAGAAGTTCGCCATGAAAACACCGGTCAATCCCATGTTTATGGGATGACGCTAGTTCAGGCCAGTCCCTACCATCGGCATGAAGGTTACACAGTTACTTTTTCAAACGTCTGTCACCAACTCAGGGAGCCCTCATGAAATTTGATATCCAGCGAATCAGCCTTGCGATCGCCAGCGCAGGCCTGTTGACCCTTTACGGCTGCGGCGGTGGAAGCTCTTCCACCGCTACTGCGCCTCCTCCCAGCAGCGTCGCCACCACAGCTGATGTTGGCATCACCGTCATCGATGGCCCGATTAAAAATGCCACCGTCTGCCTGGACAAAAACAACAACGGCGCTTGCGATACCGGCGAGCCCACGGGCAAAACCGATGTCGCCGGCAAGGTCACGCTAAAGGTGGATCTGGCAGACGTTGGTAAGTATGCGGTTCTGGCTGTGGTCGGCACCGACGCCGTTGACAGCGACACCGGCGCAGTACCGGTTCCTTTCACGCTTAAGGCACCTGCTGACAAGACTGGGGTAGTCAGCCCCCTTACGACGCTTGTTCAAAGCATTATTGAAAGTACCGGTGTCAGCAGCGCTGTTGCCGCATCGCAGGTGCAGGCACAAACCGGCATTAACGTGTCGCTGTTTGAAGATTTCACCAAGAGTACCAGCACTGACAACCAGGCCGCAGGAACGATTGCCAGGATGCTGGTCGTCACCACTCAGCAGCAATCAAGCCTGCTGGGTAGCTCGGTGGGCGGTAGTGCCATCGACGGCGCATTAATTACCAAGGCGGATCTGGACAAGATCATCCAGAACAAGCTCCTTGAAATCCTGCCGGCATTGCTGACTGCGCTGGCAGATCCCGCTGTACTGGCTGCAACCACAACCGCGGCGAAGGAAGCAGCGCTGCTGGCTCAAGCCAATACCCTTGTGAGCACTACCGGTCTGACCACCGCTTCAGTGGCTACTCTGGTTGCCATAAATAACCAGACCGCCGCTACAACAACTGCAGCGGCAGATGTACCGGCGGCCGGCGCCAGTTTGCGCTTGCTCAATTTCACCAACGCGAGCACCTGGTCATCGCGCATCAATGTGGCAACGCTCGCTCAGGCTACTCCGGACTCGGCGGGCCTCACACGATCGGTCCAGCGCCGCTACAGCACCAATAACGGTTTTACAGCCGCATGGACAACGATTGGGGGAAATCCCGCGCGTCAGTCTGACCTGCATTTCAACGGCACGGCTTGGGTAGGCTGCGCGCTGAACTCTGAAGACCTGAGTACCGTACGTGATGCCAAAGGTAATGCCGCTTTCAACACCTGTGACAACTACGAAACGGGAACATCGAACCGCGCATCATTTGACATTTCCGGCAAAACGATGCTCGAGGTATACAACCAGATCAACGCTGCGGGTTACACCAATGTGACCATTTCCAATTCCAGCTCTGTACTGGGCTCCACAACTTTCCCTGCCAACTCAAGGCTGTTTTATCAGGCTGCAACGGTGGCATCGACGGCAGTGGCCTATTACGCAGGAACAGGTAACACCGTAAGCCAATATAGCGCTGCTGTTTACACGGGGTCATCTGTAGGATGCAACTCTACGGAATTCTCATTTGGATCCGTCGGTACGACCACCACCAGCCTTGAGGGTATGGTCACCGCAAATCCAGGTACCCCATGCGATTTTGGAACCCGTACGTTTACCTACAACGGTCTACCTTACACCAGCGACGGCGCAGACAAAGCCTGGGGTAACAGCACGCTGGAGATCGGCAAGATCGGAAACGCCTTCACGACCTTTTCAAGCACCGGAGCAACAGCACCAGGCTTTTACTCTGGCAACACAAGGATTCGTGTGGCTTTCAATGGCACCGGTATCAACCCGGTAACCTACTACTCTTGTAAAGAACGCTTCTTTAATCCATCGCCCCGTAATTGCACGGTCATGGGTACCGGCAGCTACACCATCGCGACAAAGGGGGATGCGCGGATCATGACGCTGAGCAATCCACCGCTAGCAGCCAATGTTCTGGGATATCAGCGTGTTTTTGTGGAACGTAACGGCAAGGTGTATTTTGGCTATCAAAACAATCAAGGCGTTTTCAACAGCGCCCGCCTGAATTTGCCAGCAACCAACGCACTGTTTACAAAGCTTGGGCTGCCCAGTGTCAGCGTGGACACGCCTTTGACTTTGACACAGACCTCATATGCAGGCGAATGGCGCCTGCCGGAACCCGGTAACCCAGCTGCGTATAGTTCGATCTTCATCGGTAACAACGGTTCAACGACGGTGTCATTTACGGACACTGTCAATTCTGCAAACAACGAAGCATCACGCGCAATCAGTTTGACCTTCAACAATCTGGCTACTGGTTCTTTTACGGGAGCAGACACTAGTAACGGATCGTCCATCGCGGGCACCTTTAACTTCATGACTGGGGCTGCAACAGTTACTGTGAGCGAGGGATCACCCCCGGTTACAACGACACTCACCGGAACCAGAAACTGATACCCCCGAAAAGTAAGTCACCTTAAGTCTTTTCAAGCCCCGCTCTGCGGGGCTTTTTTATGTTCGGGTCCAAGCGGCGTTCCCGGCAAAAAAGCCGTAGCAAATCACATATGTATCGAAATGTGCAACACTTCTTTATGCAAATATTGCTTATTGACGACCACCAACTATTTTCTGCCGGACTGAGAGTACTGCTTCAGGAGCTTTCGCCAGGCGCAAATGTTTCTACGGCGTCGAGTGTGAAAAACGCCCTGAGCAGCCCGTGCCAGTTTGATTTGATATTGCTGGACCTGAACCTGCCGGATGCCGACGGATTTGGAGGACTGGAGCGCCTGAAGATGGCCTTCGAAGCCACACCGATCGTGATCGTCTCGGGCGAAGAAAACCCGGCCCGCATCCGCGACTGCATACACCAGGGCGCCATGGGGTTTGTTCCAAAATCCTCGAATCCGGCTGAACTGTTTAACGCGATGACTCAAATTCTCGGTGGCGAGACGTATTTGCCCCCAAGCTGTGTTGTAGCCGCTACCCGCGATGTCCCATCAAAGTCAGCGGTCACGTCGCTTTCGCCCCGGCAGCGAGAAGTCTTGATGAAAGTCATCCAGGGCAAGCCGAACAAGGTCATTGCCCGCGAAATGGGAATATCGGACCACACCGTCAAATCGCATGTCATGGGCGTGCTGGCTGCGCTTGGCGTGAATAACCGGACAGAGGCTGTCTACCGCGCTGCCACTTTTGGTATTTCGTCGCCCGCTGCTTGAGTCGAAGTCCATTGCATGGGAGCCAGCCCAAAAATATCGGTACTCTTCGCATAGCCCTGCGCCAGCCTGAACTCGACAGACACTACTGGGCGCTCGCCGCCGCGTGCTACCGATATGCTGGCATAGGCACCACCTGCAGGCGCAAACTGCGCAGTGGCTGAACATTGCAGCGAACCCATCCGGAAGTCATCCCTTCCCTGTACAAAATCTTCTGCGCGCGAGTTGGCAAAGGGAAAAGGCGCGTACAGGCCAGAAGCATGAATTGATGCAATCTGCACCGCTGGTTTTTCTTTGCCGCTGAAGCCTAGCCGGAGGGTGGCGTTGGCCAGACACGACAAATGCTCGTCGCCTGACAGAAAGACAACATTCTGTATCTGGTGGCTGACGATGAACTCCAGCATTTCACGCCGGTCTTTGGGATAGCCTTCCCACGAGTCGCTTCTGGACGCATAGTCCACCCCCTCATTCAGGGCATCCAGCCGGCGCGGCAAAAGGATCGACGGGGAAACAATAAACTTCACCAGGCTCTTGCTTCGCAGTAGCCAGTCTTTGAGCTTGCACATCTCGACGTCGGAAAAAAGGCGGGCTGCATCCGGATGGCCCGGCCGACGGTACTGCCTTTGCGATCGTGTGTCGAGCACATAAAACGATGCACAACCGTGATCGAAGCCAAATGATGCGGGGTCGCGGTAAGCATCTGAACTCGCCGAACGCCTGCCATCCATACGCTGGTATTTCCAGTAAGCCCTTAGCCCATGCTGCCAGAGCCGCGTGGCGTTCTTTGCATCGTCCTCGTTGGCGGGGTTGGGTGGCTCCCAGTTGTCCACAATCTCATGGTCGTCGAGCATCATGAATGTGGGCATGCTGCGCATGATCATGCGCATGGGCTTGACTCGCAATGCCGTCTCATAGGGCAAGTCAAATCGCTCGTCACTTCGGGTCGGGTCAAACATGCCTGCGGTGGCATCGGCATAAATCTGATCACCGGCAAAAATCGCAAAATCGGCGTCGATCAAACCATCACTGCCAACACTATGTGCCAAAGCCTGCAACGACGCCTGTGCTGGTACCCTGTCGATTAGACCCGGCGGATACTGGCAGCTACCCAGGGCAAAGCTGAACTCAAATGGACTCCAGTAACGGTGCCGGTCAATATCGCGCCTGTCAACAAAACTTTTTTCAAGGTCGTCAGGCAGATTTCCCAGCCATTGGTCAACTGCTTCGTCAAGCGCGATGACGTCACCACCTGTATCTCGTCCCCGAAGATCGCCAGGCGTTGGTATCAGGCCCGACTCAAGCAGTGTTGTCTGACCGATCAAGTGGACTACCAGTGCAAGCCAGCCTTTCACGCCTTCATTTTCTGCAGCCCACTCGCGGGAGTGCAGCACATGCATCCAGCCCCGGCTATCGCCCAGATCTGAAACCAGAACTGAGGCACAACGAACAACAGGCAAACCCTTCGCCAGTACATCCGCCAACTCAAGGACCGTCAAACTGACGGGAACCAGGACAAGCCGGGCATGACCAAACCTGGGCGATGACATAGCGTAGACACCCAACGTAGTGTCGTTACGATGAATTCTGGGGCCTATCCATGGCAACTCAAACTGCCATTGCAAGGGCACGGGCGACGCAGGCACCACTGACAGTGTTTCCTCGCCGTTAGTAGCGACTGAACAAAGATCGCGCATAAACACTTCAACATCGTCGAACACTTGCTTTGAAGACATTCCGATCCACACATCCTGGTGCCCAAGGCCAGGATATGTTTTTCTCTTGAACGGTACACCGGCTGCATTGAAGTTCTTTTCAAGCAATGTCTGCGTCGATACATCGGCCAATCCGTTCTCGGCACCGTGAATGGCAAACGTCGGTATGCCGCCCCAGCGCTCGCGCAGGCCGTCCAGCGTCACAAACTCACCGCGGCCACGCTGGTTGGTAATGCAGCTGAACTGCACAAAATGAATGACCTGCGAAACCGTATCCAGATTGATGGGTCCGAACAAGTCATCAATGGCATGGAGCGTTTCCTGACTCAGATTGCGGGCGCTGAAGTCACGCGCATAAAGCGCATCCATACGGTGCCGGCTGGCAGTCCACGGCGTGGTCTGACATGGCCAGGGTGGATTTTCCATATCGTAGTCGTCGTCAGGGTAGGGCATGGATGCCAGCAGACGGTCCAGCAACTGGTCAGCAACCCCGGAATCACTGGGCGGTCTGAACTGATACCCCTCTGGCACCAGCCAGCGACGCAGTGACCGCATCAGGTAGGCGCGAAAAATATTTGCTTCGGTATAGCGCAGAAGGGGGCCCTTCTGACTCAGCACGATTGACCGTACCGTGGGGTGCGGCTGTGCTGCCGCCCGCTCGCCGTTAAAGGCGGTCAGGGTTCCAAGCTGGGGTGGGGTTATCCAGGTATCTACGCCCAGTTCAATAGTTGCATTCCTGATTTTTCGCGCATCAGTCAACAATGTCATGCCCAGCATGGCGGCCCCAATGCAGTGGGCAATCACATCCACGCGCTGACCTGTAATATTCTTGATATGCAACAACGCTGCAGGAATATCGGCCAGGGCCGCCTCCTCAAACGACCAGGGCACTGTTGCCGTAGGCATGCCCGAGCTGGTACGCAGGTCAATGACCCAGACATCACGTCCCTGATGCCAAAAGTATTCGGCTGCACTGGGTTTAAGTGAGGGGTGCGTGAATGTGGTGCCGCTGACGCTGTAGCCGTGAATCATGGCCAAGGGGGCAAATTTGCTGCCTGGCTTGATGTAACGCGTCAGGCGCACCACAGCGTTAATTCCCTTCCGCGCGGCCAGCCCGACCACAAGCTCGGTTACCTGCGGCGTCGGCAAGCCCGAAATGAGTCCGGGCAGGCGCACAGGTATTGATGTGTCAGGCGTGTCGGGCTTGCGAAAGGTCCACAAGTGGATGTGGATCATCACCCGGGTCATGTAAAGCCCAAACGACGCCATGTCGAGCAAGGCCTCGGCGTGGTTTTTCTGCTGTGCGACCCGGATCAATGGAAGTCCCTGCGTCACGAGAAAACGCGTATCCAGGCAAAGAGTCGCACGCTCGCCATCGGACAGCAGCGGCAATTTTGTTATGGCAAGCGTCGTCAACTGCATCCATGGGTTTGCCCTGCGGTTGTAAGTCAAGCGCTTCTCCCCCCGGATTATCTGACCGCTCATCGCAGTGCTGAGCCGGTTAAAAAGAGGGTCTCTGGATGGGGTTCCGGGCGCCGCAACGCTCAAAACGTAGTCGAACCGCCGGACCTCACCAGCACGTGAGGCAAGACGCCATGCATCCATCACCAGCGAGAAAAATTTTGAAACGAATCCCTTTTTCTTTTGCTCCGGCGGCTGTCTCTCAGGCTGCAAAAATATGTTGAGCGCTTCCGCAAAGTCCTGATAGATATCCCTCTTTCCACGGTTACACAGGTAAGCGCTTGCAGCGCGCAGCTTTCGCTGCAACGGGCTTGATGACTCGCGATGCAAGAATCGTAAAGTGCCGCTTAAGGGCGCCGTCCATGCAGCATATAACTCGCGACCATCATCGTCGGCAACCCGCAGTAACTCTTCGTCCCATACCTTCAGCCGGAACAAGCGGACGGCTGATTTTTCAGCATTCACCGTCAGCGTACGGCCACCCCAGCTGGATATCAATTGATGTACGTCTACCGGTTTGTAGGCCAGCGTTAGCTCCAGTACAAATGGCTCTGCAAGCGCTGCACCCACATGCAGCCGCACGGTCCCAGAAAGGCGTTCAATCACTTCAAGCTGGGTACTTTCAGGCTGCACGGTCTTTTCGGGTGTGGGCGAAGCAAATATCGGCCTTTGCCCGAGCGCTGCAGACTCATGACCCACAGTAAAAGCCCAGGCTTGCCGCAAATGGCCGACCGCTCTAAGGGCCAGTGCGCTGATGGTCAAAGAGGGATTAGCACCAAGGGAGCCGGGCACGATGGAGCCATCCAGAACGACAAGACTGCCAAACCAGTCGTCCTTCGCGCCGCTTTGCTGGTTAATGACCTGGCCATACTCGTCAACTACGCCCGGCGTCTCGTCACTACCCATCGGGCATCCGCCCAGCGGATGAACCGTCAACACCGGACCCAGCGGCTGGGACACCAGGCTTTCCAGCTTGGGGGGGAGCAGGCGCCACATGGGATTGGCAATCACGGATGCCTTCGGAAACGCCTTGCTGCAGTAGGCCAGCAAGCGATCATGCGCGGCCTGAATCTGCTTGCCGTGGCGAGCCTGCGGCCAGACGATCTGCAGGGTTCCTTCCTGCGCGCTGCCATCACCGGCCCGCGCAGATTGCACGGGCAGGCGCAAGTTGCCCTCAGCAGTGTCGTGCCCGATCAGACCTACCAACACAGTCTTCTCAATGGCATCGGCGTCAATGGCGCAAGGGTCTGTCGCGTCCGCAGGCTCGTTTCCATGCGCTGCGGCGTCAGCCGTCTGCAACCGCGCCAGGCTGTTGCCGGTTGTGACCAGCTCGGCGAACAAGCGCTTGATGGGTGCCGGTACAGCAAACTCCTGTATCCAAAAGCCAGGTTTGTCGTCG
>JANOCP010000141.1:0-7809 GCA_031412235.1 Polaromonas sp. | reverse complement strand
GTTCAGTGCAGATTTCTTGCCGTCTTTGTAGACGTACAGGGTAATAGCCGGGTTTTTCAGTTCGCCATTTGGCTCAAAGCCGATGGTGGTGGTCACGCCTTTGAAATTGGTTTTCATCAATTCTGGGGTGTAAACCTTTGGGTCGGTCGAATTGGCGCGCTTCATGGCGTCAACCAGAACGAAAGTAGCGTCGTAGGTGTACGGGCTGTAAACCTGAAACTGCTTTGGATACTTGGCTTCATAACGCTTCATCCAGGCATCGCCGCCTGGCATCTTGGCGAGTGATGCACCGCCTTCAGCGCAAACCACGTTGCCGATGGTCTTGGCGCCTGCAGCCAGTTTGGCGATTTCTGCGGTGCAGATGCCGTCGCCACCGAAGTATTTGACGTTGCTCATGCCGAGCTGTTCCATCTGGCGCAGCATTGGGCCGGCCTGTGGGTCCATGCCGCCGAAGAAAATGGCGTCAGGGTTTTTAGCTTTTACAGCGGTCAAAATGGCCATGAAGTCAGTGGCTTTGTCGGTGGTGAACTGCTCGTCAACCACTTTCATGCCTTTGGACAAAGCGGTCTTTTTGAACACTTCAGCAACGCCCTGGCCGTAAGCGGTACGGTCATCAATGATGGCGACGTTTTTCAGTTTCAGGGCGTCTACAGCGTAGAAAGCCAGTCCAGCGCCGAGAGCGTTGTCGTTGGCGATGATGCGGAAAGTGGTTTTGTAGCCTGGCTTGGTCAGGTTGGGGTTGGTAGCAGCGCCGGTGATATGGGGAATGCCGCAGTCGTTGTAGACCTTGGAAGCGGGGATGGTGGTGCCTGAATTGAGGTGACCGACTACGCCTGCGACTTTGGAGTCGCACAGTTTTTGTGCAGCAGCCGTGCCCTGTTTTGGATCTGCAGCGTCGTCTTCAGCAACAATTTCAAATTTGACTTTCTTGCCGCCGATAACGATGTTTTGCGCGTTCAGGTCTTCAATGGCCATGCGCACGCCGTTTTCATTGTCTTTTCCGTAGTGGGCTTGTGAGCCGGAAAGTGGCGCGACGTGGCCGATCTTGACGACCATGTCTTGTGCTGAAGCCATGCCGGCCAAAGTAGCCAGAGCAGCTACAACTGTCAGTTTTAATTTCATTTGCATAAAAAACACTCCGATTAGGAAATTACCGTTAAAGGTTGAGAACACATTTTTGCTCAACGGGCCTGAACATAACGCAATTTTCGAGCCCGCACCATAGCAACGTCCCTAGGTTATTTCGGATAAGCGGGTTTACCCCGTTGATAGATCCGCTAATGCACGGGCGAGCGACTTGGGGCGTTAAATAATCAGTCGCGCCGTGATGGCATGGGCAGCTCTTGCGCAACCGCCTGGCTCACTGATTCGCGCACCACAAGTTCGATTTCTTCGCGAAGTCGCGGCCCAAGGGCCTGGGTATGGGTCAATATCAGTTGCCCTACAGCTTCCCTAAGGCGTCTTTCGAGGACCAGATCCACGCGCTGCATCACCCGGTGAACCATCTGGTCTTCAAACTGGCTGTCAAGTGCGCCGTCTGCACCCATTACCTGACGGCTTTGAGACGATAAAAACGGCGCGGATGACACCGTTGCAGAGGACTTTGTGGGCGGCACGACTTCAGTCAGGGTGGGAACGAAACGCGGGGGCATCTGGGAGTTGCTCATGCGGCCTCCCCGGCTGCAGCAAGATCATGTCGTTTCATGACGTAACCACGGTCAGCGTAGTGCTTCCAGCGCAGGCGTGCGGCCAGCCTGTCAGGGTCGGATTGCGTTACCAGTTCAATAAAGCGCTCAAAGCGTTCAAACTCTTCGGGAATACTGGAGCCCAAATTGACCAGCACACCGTGATGCGCACAGCCTTTGGGCGACTCCGCCAGCAGCATGGGGCTGGCGGCCAGGGTAATGCCATTGGCAATCCCGTCGGCTGAATGGGTATTCGCGGTGCGGCAATGGGGCAAAAATTCAGCGGCAGAAAAAGTCCATAACAACTGGTCCAGCGCGTCCAATGCTGCGGGCTCTCCTGTAACCACGATCTGGGCGCCACTGGCATAGGCTTTGCGAAGCAATCGGCAGCTGTAAGCCAGCTTGTCGGGAACGTTGAAATGGAATGCTATTTCGGTCATGCCGTGCGGGTTTTGGACGCGACTCTGCGGGTAGTCTGGGGGCCTTTGGCTGGCGCCTTTGCGCGTTGGGGCGGTTCAGCCTGCCCGAGCACATAGTCCACGAGCAAAGCCACCGGGCGCCCGGTAGCGCCTTTGGCTGCTCCACCCTTCCATGCAGTACCTGCAATGTCCAGGTGCGCCCAGGAAAACTTGGCCGTAAAACGCTGCAGGAATTTAGCCGCCGTAACGGCCCCGCCAGCGCGTCCTGCGACGTTTGCAACATCTGCAAAATTGGTTTTAAGTCCCTCTGCATAGTCATCATCAAGCGGCATGCGCCAGCACAAATCGAGCGAAGACTCGCCCGCGTCTTCCAATGCCTCGGCAAGGTTGTCGTCGCTGGCAAACAATCCGCTGCGCACGCCGCCCAAGGCCACGACACAGGCTCCCGTGAGGGTAGCAATATCGACCACAGCACTTGGCTTGAAGCGTTCTGCGTAGGTCAGGGCATCACACAGCACCAGTCGGCCTTCTGCATCGGTGTTCAGAATTTCTATGGTTTGTCCACTCATGCTGGTGACCACGTCGCCAGGCTTGATGGAACGTCCGTCGGGCATGTTTTCGCAAGCGGGAATCAGACCGACCACATTGATGGACGGCTTTAGCTCGGCAAGTGCCCGGAAAGTACCCAGCACGCTGGCTGCGCCACACATGTCGAATTTCATCTCATCCATTTCAGCAGCTGGCTTGATGGAGATGCCGCCAGTGTCAAAGGTAATGCCTTTCCCTACCAGCACCACGGGCGCTGTGGTTTTGGCTGCACCACTGTAGTGAAGCACGATAAAGCGCAATTGCTCTGCAGAGCCTTGCGCCACCGCCATAAATGAGCCCATGCCCAGTTTGGCAACTTCTCTGGGGCCCAGGATTTCGACTTTGATGCCGGGCAGCTTGCCCAGTTCTTTGGCTGCACCGGCAAGCAGGGTGGGCGTGGCGAAATTGGCTGGGCGATTGGCCCATTCCTTGGCCAGGGCGATGCCCTTGACCAGGCCAACACCTTTGTCGAAGCCGGGCTTGACAGCAGCAGCCGCAGGAACAGCGATGACGATGCGATTGATCTTGCTTTTAGCTGCTTTGGCTTTTGTGGTGGTGTAGACGTAGCAGGCATCTGCGCAAGCCACGACGGCGGCACGCACCATGTCCGGCGAAAGCGCGTCAAATGCGCCCAGGTCCAGCACAACTCGCGCGGCGTTGCTGGTTTTCAGGCTACTTATTGCTGCGCTTACAGCGGCGCGCACGTTTTTCTGACTGCCATCACCCGCGCCCACCAATATCAGGCGTGTTGCAACAAGGCCAGCGGGGCGGTAACTGGCAAGCAGCTTGCCGGCCTTGGTTTCAAAGTCACCAGACTTGGTGGCCAGCGCCGCCAGCTGCGACACGGCATCATCCCCAGCACTGGGAGTTTGGGGAATCAGTACCACCAGAGCGTCGCACTTTTCAGTACAAATACGGGCACGGGTCAATGTTTTAAGTTCAAAGTCCATAATTGAAGGTCTGGCCGATCAGAAATAAATGAAGTAAAGAGCACGCTGTAGTCAATGTTATTCCAATCTTCGATTCGCAGAGAGCTGGCCCGCAGCTTTGGGGCTACGCTGGTGGTTTTGATCACCATCGTCATGACGATTGTGCTGATTCGTACCCTTGGACAGGCGTCGAGAGGATTCATCAATCCTCAGGATGTCATGCTTTTCATGGCTTATTCAGCCCTGGGTCGCCTGCCCACCATCCTGACGTTGTCGCTGTTTGTCGCAATGGTGGGTACCTTGTCCCGCATGTACCGTGACAGTGAAATGGTGGTCTGGTTCACCAGTGGCCAGGGCCTGGGGGGCTTTTTGCGGCCCCTGTTTCGGTTTGCATGGCCGGTTTTACTGATCATCACGCTGATGTCCCTGTTTGTCTGGCCATGGACCAACCAGCAAACCCAGGATATGAAAGAGCGCTACGAAAGCCGTGGGGACCTCGACCGTATTGCACCGGGCCAGTTTCAGGAGTCCTCCAGCGGTCATCGCGTTTTCTTCATAGACCGCGAAACATCCGGCGGAAACAAGTCAAGCAGCAACGTATTTATTGCCGCCAATGAGAACGGCAAAAACTCCATCACTACGGCGCGGTCCGGACGTATAGAGGTACGAAATGATGAGCAACTGTTGCTGCTGCAGAACGGCCAACGACTGGAGAATATTGTGGGTAAAACCGCACTCAAAATCAGTGAGTTCGAAACCTATGGCAGCAAGATTGGGGACTCTGCCCCTCTCTCAGCGGAGCAAAATGAGGCCAAGCTGAAATCGGTTCGCGCGCTGGTTCTGGAGCCCACCCGCGGCAACATGGGTGAACTCGCCTGGCGCATCGGCCTGGCCCTTGCCGCCGTCAATTTCGTAATTCTTGCAGTTGCGCTGGCCAGCGTTAACCCGCGCGGCGGACGCAGCGGAAACATGATTTTTGTGCTGCTGGCGTTTGTGGTTTACAACAACCTGCTGAACCTTGGGCAGAGCTGGATTTTTCTAGGCCTGGTCGGCTTTGGCCCTTTTCTGCTCATTTTGCATGGTGGCGTTTTTCTGCTGGGCCTGGCCTGGCTTGGCAAACGAAATGCCAACTGGACAGTCCGGACAGCCTTGCGCAGCGGTAGCCGTCCGGCTATTTCAGGTAAAGCACCTTCATGAAAACCATTCGCCGACTTATTTATGGCGAAGTACTGGCATCCATAGCCCTTGTAGCGCTGGCTTTTTTGGCGCTCTTTTTCTTTTTCGACCTCGTTGACGAGCTGCAATATCTCGGCAAAAACAACAGCCTCATCGAGGCTGCGGGCACTTACGAGATCAAGCACGCGTTGCTTTACGTAGCGCTTTTAGTACCCAACCACCTCTATGAACTTTTGCCAATTTCAGTGCTGATAGGTACTATTTTCGTGATGGCCAGGCTGGCTCAAAGCTCGGAATACACCATATTGCGTACCAGTGGGCTCGACCCATGGCGTGCATTGAAGCTATTGCTGGGTTTGGGAGTATTTTTCGTCATCCTGAGCTTTGCGGTGGGTGACTACTTAGCGCCTCTCAGCGAACGTACTGCCCAATTGCTCAAGGCACGCTACCAAGGCCGTATCACGGTCGGTCAGACGGGTGCCTGGCTCAAGGAAAAACAGGCATACAACACTTACGTCACCAACATCAAGGCCTTGTCGCCCAACAATGAAATGCGCGACGTACAAATTTTTGAGTTTGACAACAAAGGCCTGATCGTGTCGATCACCCAGTCACCGGTAGCTACATTTGGTGATGACGATTCCTGGGTGCTGACAAAGGCGAGTCGTTCGGAGTTTGACCGGCCAGCGGCAGGCTCAAACGATCCGAACCCCGGCAAACAGACGGCCAGAGTGACCCGCAGCGACATGGACAGCTTCCGATGGCCGACGGAACTTACCGAAGAAATGGTTTCCGTTGCCTTATTGAAACCGGAACGCATGGGAACCGTGGACCTGTTTAACTACATCCAGCATCTGGACGCGAATGGCCAGACCGCCCAGCGTTATGAAATCGAGTTCTGGAGGAAAGTTTTTTACCCTCTCAGCTGCCTGGTCATGGTGATTTTGGCGCTGCCTTTTGCCTACCTGCACTTTCGTTCTGGCGGAATTACCGGATACGTTTTTGCAGGCGTGATGATTGGCATCAGTTTCTTCCTGCTCAACAACGTTTTTGGCTATATCGGCAACCTTCGCAGCTGGCAACCCTGGCTGGCAGCCGCGGCACCTGGAATGCTGTATATGGCAGTTTCGCTTGGGGCGTTTTGCTGGCTGGTCATCCGGCGCTGACGGTCCCGCCTCCGCAGTTTGTAGCGTTTTAAGTACTCCAACCATGACTATTGACACATCAAAACCAGCGTCACTCGCTTCGCCGGGAATTATTTTATTCGCCCACGGCTCACGCGATGCGCAGTGGCGCACCCCCATCGAAGCCGTGGCCGGACACATGCGCACTCGCCAGCCAGGGACATTGGTAAGGTGTGCGTATCTGGAGCTTTGCGCGCCAACACTTACCGAGGCTGCTGGAGAATTGATAGGTATGGGCGCTCAGCGAATCAGGATATTTCCACTTTTTCTGGGTGTTGGAAAACATGCGCGCGAAGACTTGCCACTGCTGGTTGATCAGATTCGGGCAACGTATCCGCATGTGGTGGTCGAATTAATGGCGACCGCTGGTGAAAACCCCGCATTGATTGCACTTATGGCGGACCTTGCACTGGCGTAACGCTACCCTTCGTGACGCCGAAAATGCATAATAAAGCCCTAAGTTAGTCAAAATTCGATATGAACCTACATCAATTCCGATTCGTACAAGAAGCCGTTCGCCGCGATCTCAACCTGACTGAAACCGCCAAGGCACTGCATACATCCCAGCCCGGCGTTTCCAAAGCCATTATTGAGCTGGAGGAGGAGCTGGGTGTGGAGATTTTCGCGCGTCACGGCAAACGCCTGAAGCGGGTAACCGAGCCCGGTACCCATGTGCTCAAAAGTATCGAGCTCATCATGCGTGAAGTGGGAAATCTGCGCCGGATCGGGGAGCAGTTTTCAGCCCAGGACAGTGGCACCCTTTCGATAGCCACCACCCATACCCAAGCCCGTTACGTGTTGCCCGTGCCCGTCGCGCAATTACGCGAGGCTTTCCCTAAAGTCAATGTCAGCCTGCATCAGGGATCGCCGGATCAGGTGGCCAGAATGGTCATTGATGAAGTCGCTGAAATCGGTATTGCCACCGAGTCACTGATCCACTACGAAGAGCTGATTACCCTGCCTTGCTACGAATGGCAGCACATGCTTGTGTTACCCGTAGCGCACCCCCTCGCCAATAAACCCAGCATCACACTTGAAGACCTTGCGCTGGAGCCGATCATTACCTATCACCCGTCTTTTACGGGACGCACCAAGATTGACCAGGCTTTTGCGGCCAAGCGCCTGCATCCACGCATTGCACTTGAGGCCATCGATTCAGACGTTATCAAGACCTACGTGCGTCTTGGACTGGGTGTGGGTATCGTGGCAGAAATGGCCATAAAGGACGACGGCACCAACGGTGATTTGCTGGCCATTCCAGCCGGCCCGCTGTTTGGAGTGAACGTGGCTCGGGTCGCCTTCAAGCGAAGCGCCTACCTGCGAAATTTTGTGTATAAATTTGCCGAACTGCTAAGTGACAAACTCGACCGCGCCATGATTGCCGACGCAATGGCGGGCCGCCTCCACGACCACGACGTATGACCATGCAAACCCTGACTTCATCGCATGCTGCACCGCGGGTATTGCCCCAGGCGCGCACCCCAAAACTGGTCACAAAACTGCCAGCCGTCGGCACCACCATTTTTACCGTGATGTCTACGCTGGCGCTTGAAAAAGGTGCAGTAAATCTTGGTCAGGGCTTTCCTGACTTTGAGTGCGATCCCAAACTGGTCAACGCGGTAACAGAGGCCATGAAGAGCGGCTTGAACCAGTACCCGCCCATGGCTGGCGTCCCCGTGCTTCGTGAGGCGATATCGGCGAAGTTGCTCAAGCTGCACGGAAAACACTACAACCCCAATACCGAAATCACGGTAACTGCTGGTGCGACCCAGGCCATCATCACCGCAATATTGGCTGTGGTACACCCCGGCGATGAAGTCATCGTGCT
>JANOCP010000140.1:0-1820 GCA_031412235.1 Polaromonas sp. | reverse complement strand
AACGTAAAAAAGAGGGGTATTTCTGATGAGCACCGCTATTCAACGAGATGTTTCCGACCATCCTGAGCGTGTCGAAGGGCCTGAGCCCGCCGAAGGATCTGGCCAGGACACCCGCGCCGCCCTGCGCTTCGTCACCTGCGGCAGTGTTGACGACGGCAAAAGCACGCTGATCGGCCGCCTGCTGGTAGACAGCAAATCCGTGCTGCAAGACCAGCTGGCGGGCGTGCAGCGCGGCGGGCAAACTGACCTGGCGCTGCTGACCGATGGCCTGCAGGCTGAACGCGAACAGGGCATCACGATTGATGTGGCTTACCGCTACTTCAACACCGCCGCCCGCAAATTCATCATTGCCGACGCACCTGGCCATGAGCAATACACCCGCAACATGGTCACGGCAGCATCGAGTGCCGACGCCGCTGTGGTGCTGGTTGATGCGACCAAGCTTGACTGGAAAGCCGCATCACCGGAGCTCTTGAGCCAAACCCGCCGCCATTCGCTGCTGGTCAATTTGCTGCGTGTGCCGTCCATCGTGTTTGCCGTCAACAAGCTTGATGCCGTAGCCGACCCGGCGCTGGCGTTTGCCAATATCCGCGCCGCGTTGACGCAGTTTGCCGAACATGCAGATATTCCGGTCACTGCCATCGTACCGATTTCAGCGCTGATTGGTTACAACGTGGTTGACGCAAACCCTGGCTGGTGCAATTACAGCGGCCCCGGCCTGCTACAGATTCTGGAGCAACTGTCAGCTACACCAGCCGACACGACCCAGCCCTTTGCTTTCCCGGTGCAATGGGTAGAGAAGCCGGCCCCCACGTTCGGCACTAACGTGTCCTCTCTGCCCGCCGAGGGGGCTGTTCCGCCTAAGGGCGGCCTGTCGGCGGAACGTTCTTCGTCCAGCAGCGACACCTCGCAGGGCCGCCGTATTTTCTGGGGCCGAATAGCGAGCGGAAACGCCCAGCCCGGTGTTGAAGTCACCGTCATGCCAAGCGGCAAAACAGCAACCATCGCCCAGGTTTTAAGCCACGCGCGCCAGCCAAAAAACGTTGCAGCCAATCACAGCGCCGGCATTATTCTGGACCGTGAACTTGACGTATCGCGCGGCGACTGGTTGCTGGCTACCGACCCATCGAACCTGAATCCTGGTACCCGCGAAATTACCGCAACCGTGGCCTGGATGGACGAAGAACCGCTGGTGCCAGGACGCATGTACTGGGCGCTACACGGCCACCGCTGGGTCAAGGCCAAAATCAGGCGCATCGTGAGTCATATCAATATCAACACGCTCGAAAGCATTGAGGCTACCCAGCTTGATGCCAACGCGATTGGCGTAGTTGAGCTGGCGCTGCTGGAGCCGATTGCCGCGCTGCCCTATAAACAGTCACGCACCCTGGGTTCGCTGGTGCTGGTTGATACGGCATCGCACAAAACATCGGGCGCAGCGCTGATACTTTAGTACCCGCAAAAACCCTGTCAAAAGCCTTGTCAAATACCCCGTTTATGGGCCCGGCTGGAAACCTCCTAAAATCTGGCCTTCCCTCTGCTTAGCCAACACTCACAATGACCCACATCGTCTCTGAATCGTGCATCCGCTGTAAATACACCGACTGTGTGGATGTTTGCCCCGTGGACTGCTTCCGCGAAGGCCCAAACATGCTGGTGATCGACCCGGACGAGTGCATTGATTGCGCGGTATGTATTCCTGAATGCCCGGTCAATGCGATCTACGCCGAGGAAGATGTCCCGGCTGACCAGATGCATTTCATCAAACTCAACGTTGAACTGAGTGTTGCTGCGGGCTGGAAGAGCATCACCAAACGCAA
>JANOCP010000139.1:0-6882 GCA_031412235.1 Polaromonas sp. | reverse complement strand
CTGGCGCACCCCCTGCTTCAAGTACTGGCGGGCATCGTGACTGGCCTGGTCATAGGACGGCTTTTCATTCTGGGCCATGACGCCTGTCATCAAAGCCTTACCGAGCATCGGCGGCTCAACCGCTGGATTGGCCGCCTGGTTTTCATGCCCTCGCTCACGCCTTACAGCTTGTGGGATGTCGGCCATAACGTGGTGCACCACGGCTATACCAACCTCAAGGACTTTGACTTTGTCTGGCAACCGCCATCGCTTGAAACCTACCGCAGCATGCCTGCCTGGCGGCGTGGGTGTGAGCGCATTTACAGAAGCGGCTGGGCGCCGGGTCTGTATTACGCACTCGAAATCTGGTGGAAGCGCATGTACTTTCCGTCCAGGCAGATCATGCCCACCCGGCGCGGCATTTTTACGGCCGACTGCCTGCTGGTAACGGGCGTGGCCATCGCGTGGCTTGCAGGGCTGGTCTACGCTGCAGCCGCTTCTGGGCAATCCGCGGCATGGCTGATTGGCGTAGCCTTTGTGCTGCCGCTGTTTGTATGGAATGCGCTCATAGGTTTTGTGGTGTACGTGCACCACACCCACACCAGCGTGGACTGGTACAACAACAAAAGCGACTGGTCTGCCGCCAGCCCGTTTGTATCAACAACAGTGCACCTGACGTTTGGCTCAGGCGTGGGTACGTTTTTGCACCACATCATGGAGCACACCGCGCATCATGTTGACATGAGCGTGCCGCTGTACCGGCTCAAAAAAGCGCAGGCCCTGCTTGAAGCCAAGCTGCCCGGCCGTATCATCATTCAGCGCTTTTCATGGGCCTGGTATTTCAAAACGGCCAGGGCGTGCAAGCTCTACGACTTTGAGCAGCGCTGCTGGACGGATTTTGCGGGGCGGCGCACAAGTTGAGCCTGTAGAAAATATCAGGCAATAGGCTGGAAACTGCCCGCATGCGCCATTGGCCAATACATGCGAAAAACATTGTGCATTTCGTCCAGCGGCCCCAGCAGCGAGCCGGGTTTGACCTGCAGGATCAGGTTGCTTAGCAGGCGCACTTCGGTGTCGCTGAGGCGCCTCACGATGTGGTGGGCATTGACGTCTTGCGGGTGCTCAAGCCCGGCGGCCTGCACCAGCTCTTGCAGGGCGTGCAGTGTGCTGCGGTGAAAACTGCGCACGCGCTCGGCCTTGTTGGGCACCACCAGCGCCCGCTGGCGTACCGGGTCTTGCGTCGTCACGCCTGTGGGGCATTTGCCGGTGTGGCAGCTTTGTGCCTGAATGCAGCCCAGCGCCATCATGAAGCCGCGCCCGGCGTTGCACCAGTCGGCACCCAGCGCCATCAGGCGCACCATGTCAAAAGCACTGACCACCTTGCCTGCCGCGCCAATCGAAATGCGGCTGCGCAAATTGACGCCTATCAGCGTGTTGTGCACCAGCAGCAGGCCTTCCTGAAGCGGTGCACCCACATGGTCGCTGAACTCTACCGGCGCCGCACCTGTGCCACCTTCAGCACCGTCAACGACGATGAAGTCAGGCGTGATGCCGGTCTCAAGCATGGCCTTGACGATGGCAAACCATTCCCAGGGGTGACCAATACACAGCTTGAAGCCGGTGGGCTTGCCGCCCGATAGTTTGCGCAGGCGGGCGACGAAATGCATCATCTCGACGGGCGTTGAAAAAGCGCTGTGGCGTGATGGCGATATGCAGTCCTTGCCCACAGGCACGCCGCGCGCCATGGCGATTTCTTCAGTGACTTTTGGGCCGGGCAATATGCCGCCGTGGCCTGGCTTGGCACCCTGGCTCAGCTTGATCTCGATCAGCTTGACCTGCGGGTCGCAAGCGTTTTCGGCAAAGCGTTCTTCACTGAAGCTGCCGTCTTCATGGCGGCAGCCAAAGTAACCCGAGCCTATCTCCCAGATCAAATCGCCGCCATGTGTGCGGTGGTGTGTTGATATCGACCCTTCGCCCGTGTCATGCGCAAAGCCGCCCAGTTTGGCGCCCTTGTTCAGCGCCAGGATGGCGTTGGCGGACAGTGAGCCAAAACTCAGGGCGGAAATATTGAAGACGCTGGCGTTGTAGGGCTGCGTGCAGGGCTCAACTGACGGTGAAGGTGCGTCAGGCGTCCCGCCAATCCAGACGCGAAAGTCATGGGTTGGCAGTTTGGTCGGTGCCATCGAATGATTGACCCACTCGTAGCCCTGCGCGCCAACGTCAAGGTGTGTGCCAAAGGGCTGGTTGTCGGGTTCACCCTTGGCGCGCTGGTAAACCAGCGAGCGCTGGGCGCGTGAAAACGGCGTGGCCTCGCTGTCGCTTTCAATAAAGTACTGGCGCATTTCAGGGCGTATGAACTCAAACAGAAAGCGCAGGTGGCCTATGACCGGGTAGTTGCGCAAAATCGCATGGCGGGTTTGCCGCAGGTCGCGCACGCCTACGCCCACAAGAGCCAGGCAGAGGACGAGGGCCAGCCAGCCGACACCAAAAGCAACCAGGCTGAACAGTGCCAGCAGCGCGCCAAAGGCGCAAAGGACCATAAAGCTGTAACGCACGGGCAAGTGGGCATCGAGTCGCTTGAGCATGGTCGCACTTTCCAATGTAAGAGGAGGGCTGGCAGATACACTTTGCATCATAAGAGCGCCCGGTGGCGCTTAAAACTGTTTTTCATGAATTCCGACTCCCCAGCGCCTTCCCATGCTTTGACGACTGATTCTTCAAATGACTCCTTCATGGAGGTCGAGGCTTTCGATGAACTCGACGCCATTCTTGACGACCTGCGCACGCGCTATGACGAAACCCCGCAGTGGGAGTTTTGCGAGGGCTTCATGGCGGCAGTGATCTGCTCGCGCAGGCCGATTCCGGTGGATGAATACCTGGCAGCATTGCTGGGTACACCTGCTGCCGGCGAGGCACCCGACGATGATGGTGGCTCGTTTGCCAGCAGCGATCAGCAAGAACGTTTCATGACGCTGTGGAAGCAGCGCTGGGCTGAAGTTGCCACAGCACTGGATTCAGAAGTCGACTCGCTTGAAGACGACCGCTGCTACCACCCCGAGGTCATGGATGTACGCGGCGCCGTGGCTGAAATGCCAGTCGAAGAGCAGGCCAAATTCAAGGGTGAAGACCTGCCGGCTTTTGCCCAGGTGTGGGCGCTTGGCTTCATGTTTGCTGTCGAGTACTGGCCTGAAGACTGGACGGCCCCGCGCGACAAGGACGCCGCCAAATGGCTGGACGACGCGCTGCAGGCGGTCGTGGCCATGACCGAAGACGACACCGCAGCGCCAGAGGTGTCGCCACTGAGTGAAGAAGGCGCGCCCAGTACCAGTATTGCGCGGCTCAACGCCTTTGGTGAGGCGATATGGGCGGTGTATGACCTTCGTGAGCTGTGGAAAACCATGGGGCCAAAGGTTGAGACGGTTCGGGTCGAAGCCACGCCGGGGCGCAATGACCCCTGTTATTGCGGTAGCGGTAAAAAATACAAGAAATGCCACGGGGCGGGCTGAGGGGCTCGATGGTGTGCCCCTGAGACCTGTTTCAAGCTCAGGCGTCGTTTTTTCCGGCGCGGCGTTTGCGTTTTTTGTCCAGAAACCAGGCCAGAAAAGGCAGCAGGATCATGGAGCCCGGTATCGCCCATATAAATAGATAGGGGCTGACCGACGACGCCGAGCGCACCATGGTTTTGAGCTTGACCTTGTCGTCAGGCGTCCAGGTGCCGCCGTTGCGCTGTTTCATCAGCAGCGGCCAGGCGCCTTTCATATGCACCAGTTCATCGCGAAACCGCCGTTTTTCACGGTGGTTGCTGGCCATGAAGGAGCAAAACCATTCCGGTGCCTTGCTCATTTTTGCCTGAAAGTGCATGGTCGAGTCACTGTCAAACGCGGGGACTGCCTTGGCTGGCTGGTCCGCGACTGACGTGGTGTGCGTTATGGGCAGCGCAGCTACCCGCGGCTCGTCCGGAAGGACGATGTCGGGCAGGGTTTGGTGAGGGGCGGGTTCAGCCATGGCCTTTATTGTGCCCGTCCTTGCGCTTCGGTGGGTGCTGCGAGCTTGTCGGGGCCAGCGCAGTCTGGTACCGGAAGCCTTTTTGACGCTATTATTTTAATAGCTGACTATAGCCGTAATCATTGGGCGCAGGGCTCTTTTGGCCTTAAAACTCGAGTGAAATGGCGTATCGACGACTCTCACCGCGACTTTTAAAGGCCGCGCCAGCTGTGGCGGGCTGGCGACGCTGCTTGGGGCATGGCAGTTATATTGGAGCGATGCCCCCAATCACCAAACCCAAAGTCAATCCATGGGCACAAACAGGGCGAGGGCCGCAACTGTTGCTGCTGGCACTTGCGCTGGCCTGGGGTGCCTGTGCGTTTGCGCAGCCTGCACCCAGCGTAAAGCCCACAGGTGGCCCATGGGCCAGTGGCGCGGGGTTTGATTTTGATCTGGGCAAGAAAAAAAGCCTTAAAACCCGCCAGTCCCTTAGCGGCTTGGCCTGCAACCTTGACGCAAAACAGCAGCGGATTTGCCTGATGGCGTTTGATGAAGGTGTACAGGCACGCTATGCCTATATTGGCAAAAACGAGCTCACCATGGACCCGGAGCCGGTGTTGCTGCGCACGGCACCTGCAGGTTCCGAGCTGGACGCAGAAGCTGCCGCT
The DNA here is from genome assembly GCA_031412235.1 of Polaromonas sp. GTDB lineage: Bacteria > Pseudomonadota > Gammaproteobacteria > Burkholderiales > Burkholderiaceae_C > Polaromonas. The sequence continues at coordinate 2,251 of JANOCP010000139.1, read as the reverse complement.
ACCGACGGGCGTTACTTTTACGTTACCGGCTCGCATTCAGCCAAACGCGGTGACTGTGCCAGCAACCCCGAGAGCCGCCACGTGATCCGCTTCAGGCTGGACCCGGCCACCGGGCGTGCCTTGCGGTCGCCGCCCGGTAGCGCTGCGGGCGCGCTGGTCGACTACGTCGATACGGGCCGCCTCTGGGCCATTATGCAGGCGCAGCCCGGGCTGGCACCTTATGTGGGTGAACGCAAATGCCTTGGCTCAGAACCGCCGCCCAAAGCGCCCACGCTTGCCGGGCAGCAGGGCGTCAACATTGAGGGCATGGCGGTGCTGGCGGGGCGGCTTTATTTTGGCTTTCGTAGCCCGGTGGCTGGCGATGTGGCCAGGGTCCTGGCGGTAGATGCCGATGCGCTGTTTGACGGCGGCGAGGCCAGACCGGTGCTGACCAGCATTGCCCTGGGCCCGAACCGCGGCATTCGCGACATGATCGCCGTCAAAAGCGGTCTTTTGCTGCTGGCTGGCCCCGACGATGGCCCGGCACACAGCGGCGTGGGCTGGACGGTATCGTGGTGGGACGGCAAGGCCGCGACGGGTAATCCGGCAGTTGTAAAGCCCCGCTTGCTCGCTGCGCTGGACCTGAGCGGCGTCAAACTGCGTAAATGCGACGACGACATCAAGCCCGAAGCCATGACCGTGCTCGAAGAAACGCTTGATGCCTACAAGCTGCTGGTGTTGTCAGATGGCATGTGCGACGGCGGGCCGCTGGCCTTTACGGTTCCGCGCTGAACTTTGCCCCGAAGCTGGTATTTAGCAGCGCTTCGTCAAGAGTCGCAAAAGTCGTGTTGTGCCCGTCGGTCAGCGGGCCACCGCCGGGGAGCACACCACCGTCGGCCGCGTAGCCGATGGCCTTGAACTTCCACACATTGCCGATCAGTTTCAGGTTGCCGACGTGTTCGCCGCCCGGCGCATGGACGCGGCAAACGTGGTCACTGACCTTATGCAGCGTTAGCGGGCTCAAGTGGGCACAAAACCGTGGCGAATAAATCAGGCATGAAAGTGCCGCACCGGTGCAGACGAGCGGTTCGGGCATTTGTCTTTACTGCAGTTGGCGTAAATCGACAGCGAGTGATCGGCAATGGTAAAGCCCTTGGCTTTGGCGACCGAATGCTGGCGTTTTTCAATTTCGGCGTCGTAAAACTCTTCCACCTTGCCGCAGTCCAGGCAGACCAGGTGGTCATGGTGCTGGCCTTCGTTGATCTCGTAAACCGCTTTGCCCGACTCAAAATTGCTGCGGTTGAGCAGGCCCGCCTGCTCAAACTGGGTTAAAACCCGGTACACCGTGGCAAGGCCGATGTCGGAGCGGTCTTCAAGTAACACCCGAAAGACATCTTCAGCCGTCATGTGGCGCTGTTTGCCTGCCTGAAAAATTTCGAGAATCTTCAGGCGTGGCAGGGTTGCCTTGAGGCCGGTGTTTTTCAACTCGTTGATGTTGCTCATGGGATTTCCTCGGAGAAAAGTACGCTCTGGATAGGGCCAGGAGGTGAGTCGGCTTGGCATGGGTGCCCAATGGCTTTACCTGAGAGGGCAAGTACCCAGCCGCTACAATGTTTAATCATATCGCTACACACTACCCCATGTCTGCAAATCATCGTTACAGCACCCGATCAGCGCTCAAAGTGTCCGCACTGGTAGCCAGTGCATGCTTGGGCCTGACAGCCTGCGGCAGCTTTAGTGGCGTCAGCAGCCCGACCAGCTGGATCACGCCCTACCGCGTTGATATCATTCAGGGTAACTTTGTTTCCAAAGAGCAGGTTGAGCAGCTCCAGGCTGGCATGGCGCGTGCGCAGGTCAAGGAAATACTCGGCACGCCACTGATCACGAGCTTGTTTCATGCCGACCGCTGGGACTATGTATTTACCCTCAAGCGGCAAGGTGTGGAGCCGCAGTCTTATAAATATGCGGTGTTTTTCAAGGGCGACCAGCTTGAGCGTTTTGCGGGCGACACCATGCCCAGTGAGGCCGAGTTCATCTCCAAACTGGACAACAAACGCAAACTTGGCAAGGTGCCGCCGCTGCAGGCCACAGATGAACAACTGAGGTTGGCCGACAAGTCTTCGGGCGCACGCCCGGCTGCTGTCGCAGGTAGCGGCGCCACAGCACCAACCGGCCCGCAGACCACGGTTTACCCGCCTCTCGAAAGCCCCCGGCCTTGAGCCCGGCCTCGATCTCTGCAGTGAGCGCGGGCGACGCAAGCCATAGCCCACAC
>JANOCP010000138.1:0-20275 GCA_031412235.1 Polaromonas sp. | reverse complement strand
TGGTACAACAACCCGTATCGCGTGGGCGCGTGGTCGGCGATGGACCGGGTGCCGGGCATCCGTACGCGGGTAGTTGCGCGCTCACCCGATGTTAAAGCGTTGCCGCTTGCGGCGCAGCCAGCGCCGATCAAATACCGTTATCGAAATATTGCATACACGCTTGCTGAATACCTGGATCGCCAGCGTGCAACCGGTGTACTGGTGTTAAAAAACGGTGAAATCGTGGCGGAACATTACCGCTACGGCCGCAGCGAAGACGCCCGGTTTTTATCGTTTTCAATGGCCAAAAGCGTCAGCTCGCTGCTGGCGGGCATAGCCGTTGCGAACGGACAGATTGCCTCGCTGGACGACAGGGCCGATAAATATGTTCAGGATCTGGCCGGCAGCCCCTATGGCGCGACTACTTTGCGGCAGCTGCTGCGCATGAGCTCGGGCCTGACCTTTAGCGAGCGCTATGACGGTGCCGACGACATTTCGCGCCTGGCTCGTGCCAGCGCCGGTGTACCGGGTGCGGGCAGGCCACTTGATGTGCTGCGCTCTATCAGCGACCGGCATTCAGCCGCAGGTGAAAAGTTTGTTTATGCCAGCGCCGAAACCGATGTATTGGGCCGCGTACTGACAGCCGCGACGGGCAAGAACATGGCGGAGTTGACCACCGACTGGCTGTGGAAGCCCATGGGCGCCGAGCATGATGCCTTTTGGCGTGTGTCCAGCGACGGGCAGGAGCAATCGTTTGGCGCTTTTAATGCCAGCCTGCGCGACTGGGGCCGGCTTGGGCTGTTGCTGGCAAATGACGGAAGGGTGGACGGCAAGCTCGGCAGCAGCCAGATCGTGCCGCGCGAATATCTACTTGATGCAACTGACCCGGCACGCCAGCCCCAGGCTTTCAAGCCGCGCAAGGCGACGCCCTATTTTGGCTACGGCTACCAGTTCTGGCTGATGCCCCTGAAGGAGCGCACTTTTGCCATGCAGGGCATTCACGGCCAGGCGCTTTATGTGCAGCCATCAAGTGGCGTGGTGATGGTGTTGACCGGGGTCTGGGAGAGCGCCAGCGGCAGGCAAAACCCTCAACCCTATGAAGAACGCGACGCGCTGTGGCGCGGCGTGCTGCAGTCGCTGGGCGGCAGCACGCTTGAATAAACCTGAATAAAAAAGAAAGAAAAAACCATGGTCACCAAAAAACCAAAAGGCCTGGGCCGCGGACTTGAAGCCCTGCTGGGCCCCAAAGTCAGCGAAACCGCTGGCCCGGACACCATCAATTTTAATGCGCAAGACAACCCGAGCAGCATGACCAGCCCCGGGCTGCCTGCATCGCTGCGGCTGCAGGACATGGTGCCCGGCCAGTACCAGCCGCGTACCCGCATGGACGAGGGCGCGCTGTATGAGCTGGCCGAGTCCATCAAGGTGCAGGGCATCATGCAGCCCATCCTGGTCAGGCGCCTGACCAGCGGTGCCAACGACGGCAAATACGAGATCATTGCCGGTGAAAGGCGCTTCAGGGCCGCCAAGTTGGCAGGGCTCGACAGCGTGCCGGTACTGGTGCGCGACGTGCCTGACGAGGCCGCGGCCGCCATGTCGCTGATTGAAAACATCCAGCGCGAAGACCTTAACCCGCTTGAAGAAGCCCACGGCCTGCAACGCCTGGTCAAAGAGTTTGGGCTCACTCACGAACTGGCAGCGCAGGCCGTGGGCCGCTCCCGCAGCGCTGCCAGCAACCTGCTGCGCCTGCTGAACCTGGCTGAGCCGGTGCAAACCATGCTGATGGCCGGTGACTTGGACATGGGTCACGCCCGGGCGCTGTTGGGCCTGGACCGGGCCACGCAAATCACCGCCGCCAACCAGATTGCGGCCAAAAAAATGTCGGTGCGCGAAACCGAAAGCCTGGTCAAAAAGCTCAGCGCCGAGTTTTCGCTGAAGCCGCAAAAAGCCGCACGAGAGAAGTCACGCGACACCCGCCGGGTTGAAGAAGAGCTGGCCGACCTGCTGATGGCCGAGGTTGAGGTGCGCATTAAAAAGCAGGTCAAGCGCAATGGCAGGCGTGAAGACATGGGCGAAGTGGCTATCCAGTTTTCGTCAATGGACGAACTCAACGGCCTGATCGAGCGCTTGCGCGGACCGGGCGCTGGCAAATAAACGACAGCTTGCCGCCTGCAGGTTGCGCGCCGCCTCTCCAATCTGCACTAAAGCCGTGAACTATGTCACGGTTGTGCGCCTGTTTTTTGCAAGCATACGGCAAATGGATGATGACGTTTGCACGAGCAATGTTTATCGTTAGGGGGTGTAACAACAAGGTCAATATATGTGCAGTACACCTTTTCATCTACTTTTAGTCAGCGCATGCAGCCTTGGGTTGGTCATGCCGCATGCCACCGCACAGACCATAGAGCGCATTCGCTTGAGCGATAACGACTTGAGCTGCACCCAGATCTATGCCGAGGTGCAGCAGATGGATACCGTGATGCAACTGGCAGGCCCGGGGCTGCCCGCCTCGCCGCCAGCCCCGGTAGCGGCGCAAGTCAATGTGCCGAATGCCGCCCCCCAAAACGCCTTCCCTCAAAACCTTGCCGGTTTGAATAATCTGCAAGGTGCCGTGATGGTTGACCCGCGTGTGCAGGAGTCAATAGCCCGTGCACGCGCTTCGGGCATGTCCGAAGCCCAGCTCAACGCCACCATTGGTCTGGGCATGCAGCGCAGCGGCCTTGGTGGTCAGACGCTGGGGCAAATGCATGCACCCACGGCCGCGCTGATGACCCAACAGGGCATTTCGCCCGAATACCAGCAGCAGATTGCCAACAACATGGCAGCAGCCCAGGGCCAGGCAAGTGGCCGCAACGCCCCTGCTGCGGCTCAGGCGAGCGGCATGGCCAATATGCTGGGCGCTGGCCTTGCCGGGCAGGGCGGTAATGCTGCGGGGCTTGCCAGCATGTTTGGCGCACTTGCCGGCATGAACACACCCAAAGCAGCCGCACCGGTAGCGCCTGTTGCACCGGCGTTTACAGCACAGGCCCTTCCGCAAAAACCTTCCAATGCCAGCATGGGCGCACAGGCCAGGGCACGCAAGGAGCACCTGACCGGCCTGTTCCTGTCCAAAGGCTGCAAACTTGCTGATGTGGTCAGGTAAGCCAGACCGACAGCGCCAGGGCCCACACGATTTCCGGCATTCAACTTTTCAACTTTTCAACTTTTCAACTTCACCTTTCAGGACGCATCATGAAATATTCCCTTGTCAGCGCCGCACTTTTGGCAGTATTCGCAACCGGCGTTCAAGCGCAAAACATTGAGCGCGTCAAAATGACCGACAACGACCTGAGCTGCCAGCAAATTTACGGCGAAATAGGCCAGATGGACGGCGTCATTGCACTTGCCAGCCAGCCCGTACCCGCACCGCTGGCGCAGCCTGACGCCACAGCTGGTATGGGTGGACAAGTAGCAGGTGCAGTGGCCCAGACAGCCATCGCCGGAGCACTGGCACGAAGCGCCGGCAGCTTTGGCGGTTTTGGTAACTTTGGCGGCGGCCTTGGCAACATGTTTGGCGGCATCGCCCAGCAAATGGCGCAAGGCGCCACGGCACAGCAAGCCGCCAGCAGCGGTGCCGCCCAGCAGCAGGCCGCAGCTACCCAGCAAAATCAGGCGCTGCAATCCCAGCAGGCGCAAGGGCGCAAAGAACATCTGACGAGCATGTTCTTGTCCAAGGGCTGCAAGATGAGCGACGTAAAACGCTAGGACAGCTGCGTCTTCAGCGCCCGCCTGCCACGTCAATCACACTGCCGTGTACGTAAGACGCGGCGCTTGACGCCAGCCAGAGCGCAACTTGCGCCACTTCGTCAGCTGAACCTGCGCGACCCAGCGGCACCGCAGTTTTGGCCATCTGCTCCATCTTTGCAATGCCGCCGTGTACATCGTGCATGGCAGTCGCAATCAGGCCCGGGCGGATGGCATTGACTCTTATGCCTTCGCCGCCGACTTCCTTGCCGAGCGCGAGCGTAAACGAATCAATGGCGCCTTTTGTCGCCGCATAGGCTGCGCCACCACCGAGTCCGCCAAGCCGCGAAGCGACTGATGACATATTAATAATGACGCCGCCCGTGCCGCCATGCGTGGTGGACATGCGGCGTATGGCTTCGCGCGAGCAGTAGTAGGCGCTAAACACATTGGCGCTGAAGATGTCGGTCACATTGCGTTCATCAACCGCATCCACCCGAAAGCTGGCCAGCACACCGGCGTTGTTGACCAGCACGTCGAGCTTGCCAAACGCAGCGTCAAGCCGCTCGAACAGCGACACCACTTCGTCCAGCTTGCCCACATTTGCCTGCAGCGCAATGGCCTCGCCACCGGCTTGCTGTATGCGCTGCACCAGCGCCTGCGCCGCGCCCTCGCTGTGCAGGTAGTTGACGCCAACCCGGTAGCCCGAGCTTGCGGCCAGCAGCGCTATTTCTGCGCCTATGCCGCGGCTGGCACCGGTAACCAGCATGACTTTTTTCATAAGGCTCATTCGGGCTGAATGTTGGCGTCCTTGACGATACGCGTCCACTTGACGATTTCGGTCCCGATAAAGGTCTTGAGCTGCTCGGGTGCCATGGGCATGGGCGTAATGCCGACCGCGGAAAGCCGGGACTTGAGTTCAGCCTGCTTTAATGCCTGCTCGGTCGCAGAGTCAAATTTGTCAACGACATCTTTGGGCAAGCCGGCAGGCCCGACCACGGCAAACCATGCAGTGACATCAAAGCCTGGCAACACGTCGGCAATGGCCGCCCAGTCAGGTGCCAGCGCATTGCGTTTGAGCGAGGTAACGCCCAGCGCACGCATGGAGCCGCCCTTGGCTTGCGCCAGCGCATTACCAATATCGACAAAAGTAAAGTCAAGCGTTCCGCCCAGCACGTCATTGACGGCCAGCGGAATGCCCTTGTAAGGCACGGCCAGGGTATCCAGACCCGCCAGCTTGTTGAAAATCGCAATGCTGACCTGCGATGTCGATGAGCCATAACCTGCGGTTACCTTGCCGGGGCGCTGCTTGATATAGGCAATGAACTCCTGCAAATTTTTCGCTGGAAAGCTGTTCTTGACCATCAGCACCAGCATGGTTTCGCCAATACCTGTGACAGCAGAAAAATCCTTGTTCGGGTCGTAGGGGATCTTCTTGAGCAAGGCGACGTTGGAAGCAATGGCAGAGTTCGACGAGAACAGCAGCGTGTAGCCGTCGGGCGCAGACCGTATGACCTCCATCGCTGCAATCGAGCCACCCGCGCCGGGCTTGTTATCGACAACAAAAGACTGGCCTAACGAAGTACTCAATTGCTGACCCACCACGCGCGCAGCCAGGTCTGTGGCAGAACCGGGTGGAAACGGCACCACCAGCCGAACCGGTTTGTTGGGATAGCTTTGGGCCAGTGCGCTGCCCGTGCTTAAGAGCAGGCCGCAAGCAAGTCCAAAAGACGCGGTAAGGGCTTTGATGAGGGTACGGGTTTTCACGATGTCTCCGGTGTTGTTGATTTAGGTGGGCTGAGGTATCGGCAAGGTCAGCAGGTGAAAAGACAGGGCCTTGCCGTGCATGTCAAGGTTCAGCGAGTCATTGACACCGCCGTCCAGCACATCGTCGATGACAAAATTCATGGCCCCAATTTTGGGCAGCAAAAAGCGCACCACGCGGCTGGGTTTGCGGTGTGCAAAGTGCTGTGCCACACGCTCTTCGGTGAGCTGTTCAACCAGCAGGTCATAGTCTTGTGCGCGGTAGGCAATGACGCTGATGTTGACCTTGTTACCCTTGTCGCCGGTACGCGCGTGGGCCAGTTGGTAGAGTGGGTAGCGTGGGTAGCGTGGGTTGAGTTGACCTGCTGGTGTTTCTTGCATGTGGCACTTTCAATGCGTGTCTGTCAGACAAGCTCTGCGGCAAATGAAAACGATGCGGGTACGCGCTCGCGCGCAATCAGGCATGACTGGGTCGAAAGGCGCTGGCGTTTGGCTACGCGCACACCACCGCCGCCGGCCGGGCCGCCTGTCCACAGCGCGGTGACTTCGCGGAGCAGGCGGTCTATGACAGTGATATCCAGGTGCTGCCCCGCCACGCGTAGCCGTAGGTCGCTTGCCTGGCCAACAGCTGCCGTGCCCAGCATGCGGTTACCGTCATCCCCCAGAATGCTGCTGACACCAATCAGGTCAAAGCGCAATGGCAGTTGCGGGCCCATGCGCTTTTGCATGATGTCCATGGCCAGCCTCGCACGCGCTTCGGCATTGGGCCCGGCATAAGAAATTTCGCCCTCACCAAACCAGCCGCCATCAAAAAACACATTGGCCTTCAGCGTGGCAGTGCGCGGGTGGCCACGTACACCTGAAAGGCGTACGCGGTCAGAGCCGACCTGCGTAACTGTGGCTTCAGTAATGTCGGCCACCACGTCGGGCGTCAGGTAGGCCGCCGGGTCGTGCAGCTCATACAGCAGCTGCTCCTTGACGGTCCGTTCATCGACCAGGCCGCCAGTATGGGTTGCCTTGCTGACGATGCAGCTGCCGTCAAAGGCAATCTCTGCAATCGGAAAACCCACGTCTTCAAGGCCCTGCACGTCCTTCATGCCGGGGTCGGCAAAATAACCACCGCTGACCTGTGCGCCGCATTCGAGCAGGTGGCCAGCCATCGTGGCACCGGCCAGCGCGTCCCAGTCGTCACGCTGCCAGCCAAAGTGTGCAATGGCCGGCCCCAGCGTGAGTGAAGGGTCAGCCACCCGGCCCGTCACCACTATTTGCGCACCGGCGCGGATGGCATCGGCAATTTCAAATGCGCCCTGGTACACGTTGGCGCAGACAAAGCGCGCCGCGTCAAAATTTTCTTTGAGGTGGTCCTGCACAATGGCCCGGCCATTGGCATCTGACAAGTCGTCGCCCTTGACGACGGCTATGCGCGGGGCAGGCAGGCCCAGCTCCAGGGCCAGTTGCTGTATCAGCAAGGCGGCGCCGGCGGGGTTGGCGGCACCAAAGTTGCTGACAATCACAATGCCGTGCGCCAGGCAATCCGCCAGAACCGGCCGCAGTTCAAGCTCCAGCAGTGGCTCGTAACCCAGCAGCGGGTTGGCGCGCCTGGCCAATTGCTGGGTGGCAAGCGTGCGCTCGGCCAGGTTTTCAAAAATCAGCGCAGCCGGGCCGCCGCGCTCAATCAGCGTGCGCACCACGGGTGCCGCGGCATCCACGCGGTCACCTGAAAAGCCTGCACCGCAACCTACTGCCAGTGTTTTCATCGCCATCCTTATTTGTTGACCGCTACTGTGCACCGCGGTCTTATATCTGTAAACTGAATTTATGAGAATGACTGTGCGGGTTTGCTAATGAATCTATCGGGCCGATTGATTGACGCGTTTCTGGCGCTCGAAGACACCCGGCGCTTTGCCGTGGCCGCTGAGCGGTGCCATGTGTCGCCATCGGCTTTCAGCCAGATGATCAGCCGGCTTGAAGAGCAGGTGGGCGCACGGCTGTTTGACCGCGACACCCGCAATGTGGCGCTCACGCCTGAGGGAGAGGTTTTTCTGCAGGGCGCGCATCGAATCGCCGCCGAGATCAACTCGTCACTGACCGAGCTGCGTGACCGGGCGCAGCGCCAGGTGGGCCGCGTCAGCATTGCCGCGCCGCCATCGCTGGCCGCGTCGTGGTTGCCTGAGCAGATGGCGCGTTATCGCAAGGACTACCCCGGCATTACCCTGCGCCTGCATGATGTGGTGTCTGACCGCTGCCTTGACCTGGTAGCGCGCGGCGAGGTTGATTTTGGTTTGAACGCGCAGCGCGGCAATGCGCTGGAGTTCGAGGCAAACCTGCTGTTCAATGAAAGGCTGTACCTGATCTGCAAGGCCACAGACCCGCTGGCAAAGCTCCAGCAAGTCAGGCTCAGGGACCTGCGGCACCACGAATTTATTCACACGGTACGCACGGGCAGTGTCTGGCAGCAGTTGCTGCCGTTGCTGAATGCGGCCGGAGTCCGCGACAGCGGTCTGGAGGTTGGGCAGTTTGGCACGCTCGCCGGGCTGGTGGTCAACGGTTTTGGCATCAGCGTGGTACCGCAGTTTGCCGTACAGCTCTGTCTCAGGCCTGGTCTGGCGACGGTCCCAATCAGTGACCGCAAAGCCCAGCGCGCCATCTACATGATCAAGCGCAAGCACCGCAGCCTGTCAGTGGCTGCTGCCGAGATGTGGGCCCGCCTGGCCAATGACGACCCGACAAAAGACCCGACATCAGATCCGCGAACAGGCACCGGCACCCCTTGAACCGGGGGGAAGCAAATTGTGCTGATGGTGACGACGGGCGCTAGACTAGGCCATGCCGTCCACTCCGCTGTTCGAACGCGCGCTGATTGTCGAAGACCTCGATGAGCCGCGGCAATGGCTGGCCGAAATTTTGCCGCGCGCGCTGCCCTCCGTCAGGCGTGTCGACGCCACGTCCACCCTGGCTGAGGCGCGTGAATGCATGCGGGCCCATGCCTACGGTCTGGCGCTGGTTGATTGGGGCCTGCCAGACGGAACCAGCGAAAAACTGATCGCTGAACTGGTGGCGGCGCGCAAGGACGCGGTAGTCATTGTGGCCACCATTCATGATGACGACACGCACGTGTTTCCGGCCTTGCGCGCAGGTGCGTCGGGCTACGTGCTCAAGTCACAGCCTGATTCTGTCGTGATAGCGCAACTGCAGCGCATTGAAATGGGTGAGCCTGCCCTGTCGCCTTCGATTGCGCTGCGGGTGCTGCAGCATTTTCGGGCTCTGCCAGCCCCGACCGCAAACGCATTACGGCCTGCAGAGGCAGATGTACCCCTGGTCAAGCTGACTGATCGTGAGGCCGACGTGCTGCGCCTGATTGCCAAGGGCTACCGGTCCCCTGAAGTTGCACCACTTTTGGGCTTGACGCCTTCTACGGTGAGCAGTTATGTGCGTGATATTTATCGCAAACTTGGGATTTCGTCGCGGGCTGAAGCGGCCATGGAGGCAGTGCGGCGCGGGCTGGTCTCTTGAGTGCAGGTCGCGGGCGCTAACTGCTTGCGCCTTGACACCCCTAAACGGGGGTACCCAGAGCCGTAACAGCTCGATACATTGGGTGCAGGTAAGCGTCACCGTTTGTTCATGGAGTGCCTTTGGGACCGTCGCGCACAGGGACTGGGCGCTTTTGTATCAATTCATCCAAACAGATGATGACGTTACTGCCTGGCACGCCTGTCGTGAAGGGGTCAGGCGTGTTTATCTGACCCGTAGATAAGCGGCATACAGAAATGAATTTCGGCCATTTTTCATTCGTCAATCAGGAGTCCACCATGAGCCCAACAGGCAAGTCTTCACGAAAAGTGCATATTTTTTGCTCAACCCTGCTGGTGTCGTTGCTGGCCGCATGCGGCGGCAGCAGTGCGCCCCTGACGGGTGCCGCAACAGTAGCGCCAGTCGCTAACGTCACTATCAGCGGCACGGCAGCTACCGGTGCCCCAATTGCTGGCGGTACAGTTCGTGCCAGGTGCCAGGGCGGAACCACCGCCAGCACCCTGACGCAGTCCAACGGCAACTACAGCATGAGCGTGGCCATTGGTGCCATGCCTTGCGCCATTCAGGTTGCGCCCACTGGCGGCGGACAGGTGCTGTACTCAGTGGCCAGCGGTACGGCCGCGACGGTGACTGCCAATATCACCCCACTCACCTCGCTGGCGCTGGCCCTGTCGGTCAACACCACCACGGCACTTACGCTTGACGCATGGTTTGCTTCGGTTTCGTCATTGCCGGCAGTAGCCACGGCCCTGGCAGGCGCGCAGACCACCCTGCGCGCGGCTTTGGTCGCTGCAGGGTATACGGTACCCACCCCGTTTGACCCGATCGGCACCATCTTCTCGCCAGCGGCAGGCAACGCCTATGACGATTTGCTGGAAGCCATAGCGGCTGGCATACGCGCAGCCGGCGGCAGCTTTGCAGCGACGCAGGCCTCGTTTGTGGCTGGCGGCGGCGCGGCCTTGCCTGCCAGCGCATCAACTTCCACGCCTACAACCACTACAACCGTAACCCCGTCTACTGGCTTGGGCAATACCGTTGCCGCTACGCTAAATGCGGCGCTGCTGGGCACCTACACCAAGGCTTTTTATGTGGGCGGCGGAGCCGGATGCGGCACAGCCTGCAACTACACCGACGGCCAGGCTGTTGCCTTCTCACTTGTTTCGGGTAACGTCCTGAGCCTGCCCGGCAGAACCCTGAGTAACCCCTACTTCCGCGTACTGGGCGGCAGCCCGCACACTCCAGAAATCATCTGGCGCGACGGTAACCTTGAATACGCGTTAACCAACAACGACAGTGGTGCTTTCAGCGAAATCAACGTCGGCGACCTGTCGGCACCTGTTAACGGTTTCCCGAAATTCCTCGGTCAGATCCGCGCAGTCCAGCAAACCGGTCTCGTCAACATCACGCAGTTTGAAGGCACTTACACCAGGGGTTTTCAATATTACGGCCCACTCACCGGTGGTAAAGCGCCAACCTGGACTGGCCTGACGATTGGCACCGACGGTGCGATTACCTTCACCGGCGGCTCCGGCACGGGGACTGGCCCCAGCCTGACACCGGCCCAGATTGCAAGCACCAGTGATTTCATCGGTTGCTGCGGCAGCGTGGTGGTTTACGCTAACCGCAACACCACCATTGGCGATACGACAGTCAACGAAAACGACTCTATCCGCCTTTTCCGTAATTCGGCTGGACAGCTTGGAAGCCTGGAATACTATGTCGACAACAACAACTATGTCGGCGTTTTGCTGGGGACACCCGCCGCTTTGCCGACCCATAGCAACGCCGCTATTCCCACTACCAACCAGATTGCTGGTACGGCCAACGGCACTATTTATGCGCTCACCGTCGCAGATACTGGTGGCGGGGGAGTTTCGTTTGCTAACCAAAGTTCGTTTAGCCTTGCCGCTGTTACGGGTTCCGGCAACACGCTCCAGCAGTGGGCTTTAAGTGCTGGGCGCGGCGCAATGTTGGCACCCGGCAATACCTTTAGTTGCCAAAAGCAGAACACTGGCGGCAGCGTGACCGAAACCAGCCTGACCTTTCAAGCTGGTAGCAACACCTACCGTAGCACTGAGGGCGGGCGCTGCCTCATCACACTGACCAACGTGACCATTACCAGCGGCGGCTCTGTCGTGGCTGTGGAAGGCACCTTTACCGCCGAACTCTACACCTTCAATCGCAGCCTGGCACCGCTGATCATTAACGACGGTGTGTTCCGCTGGGTCAAGCCTGTAGCACCATAAATTGTGCAAAAAGTGGGCTGTGCCCAATAAGCACGGCCCAATATCGCTCTTAAATCAATAGCGCAGTTGGTGAGATTTGTTCATACCAGCGGCAAACCCAGCACCACTTGGCAACCCGTGTCAGGTGGTGCGCGCCGCTCAACTGCCAGCCGGGCACCTATCTGCCCGGCGCGGTAGTGCATGTTTTTGAGGCCACGGGCACCCGGCCGCGCGGCCTCAGCGCTAGGGCCTACGCCGTCGTCGACAATTCGTATATACAAAGCCCGCTCCTGCGGGCTTTCTTCGACGCTGGCGGTCAGCGTCATGTGCTGCGCCTGCGAGTGCTTGACGATATTGGTGGCCGCCTCCTGCAAGATGCGCATGATCTGCAGCACCACATCGCCAGGCAGTTTGAGCGGGTCCAGCGAATCATCAATGCGCCAGACCAGCGTGACGCCCGCCGCTGCCAGCCGAGCGTCCCAGCGGTTTCGCCAGGCTGCCAGAGCGCCCGGCAGGTAATGGCTCAGGTCGGTGCTGTCCATCAGCAGGCGCAATTCGTCCAGGCTGTCTTGTAGCGACTGCGCTACCTGATGCGGTGCCAGCGCGCCGCGCTCTACACCGCGCAGCGCGGTCATCAGTTGCGCACCCAGGCCGTCGTGCATGTCGCGCAGCAGGCGTTCGCGCTCTTGTGCCCTCGCGGCGTCCTGCTCGCTCTCACGCAGTCTTTCGTAGCTGTACTGCAGCGCCAGCGTTTTGTCGGCAACGCGCAGCTCCAGGTCTTCGTTGCTGCGTTCGGCGCGGTTAAGCGTCAGCACCACGTAGTGGCCCGACATGGCTGCAAAACCCGTCAGCATCACCACAAAGCCCCAGAAAATATAACTGGGCTTATGCGGTGCCAGCACGCCGACCAGCAGCATCAGGTCGTGCACCGCAACAGCTATCAGCCCGGCCAGTCCGCTGGCCAAAATGTTGCTGCGCCAGCCGGTATGGCTGGTCCGGCTGCGCCATACGTTGGCCAGCAGCCAGCAGACCATGACAAAAGAGCCCAGCAAACACAGCGCGCGCACCAGGCTTGAGCCGCGCCCGGCCCACAAGCCAATCACAAAAGCGCTTGCGCACACGGCCACAGCCACCCGCAGCGCAAGCCGCTCGCGCTTGCCCAGGGTGCCCAGCATGTGCAGGATGGATGCCGCCAGCGCGCCGCAGGCCAGCAGCATATTGAGCGAATTAAACTGCTCATAGGCCAGCGGATCAATGTAGACCTTATGGCCAAAATAAACCAGCCCGCGCATGCTCCACAAGCCGCAGGCCACGGCCAGCCACAACAGGCTGCGGTCAGAGCGCCTGGCCAGCCATAAAAGTAGCGCCATCAGGCTTAGCACCAGCAGTACACCCGCAGCGGCTTCCAGGTAGGCAACCACCAGCTCGGCGGCTTCGGCCTGCACCGGCAGCAGCAGGTTGGTGGGCCCCAGCTGTGCCCGCACGATGCCCGATGGCAAAAAAGGCAGGGTCAGCAGCTCTATCGTGACGCTGGTGGCCCCCGGCGGCAGTGCAAAAAGCGCTGGTATGCGCCCGTTGTGCAGGCCATCGAGCGCCAGCGGCAAGGCGTTCTCAATCACGTCGGGTTGCAGCATGGCGCGGCTGTTAAGCAGCGCCAGGTCTTGCCCATGGGCGCTGATGCGGTAGGGCGCACTGACCCTGAACAGCCATAGCGCGCTGGCCGGTTCATCAGCACACGCGCTGACGTCCAGCGTGTAGCTGATGCGCACGCGCTCACTACGCAGCGCCAGCGGCAGGTGGTCGGGCAACGCGACAGTTTGTGTGCCATTGAGCCCCGGGCCCGCACCCGTGATGCTGCGCTGGACACTGGCTACAGCCAGATTTGACTGGCATGCCGCAGAGGCGATTGCGGTGGCCGGAAAAACCAGAAATACAGCCAGGAACAAACCCTTAAAAGACGCCGGAAAAGAGGCCGGAAAAAAGGCCAGCAGAAAGGCCAGCAGAAAGGCCGCTGCACCCTCAGGCTGCGTCTGGGCCCGCACAAACTTACCAGTTGAAAATTTTGCCCGGGTTCATGATGTTCTTCGGGTCCAGCGCGCGTTTGATGGTGCGCATCATGTTGACAGCACCGTCGCCCGCCTCTGTGACCAGGAAGTCCATCTTGTGCAGGCCCACGCCGTGCTCGCCGGTACACGTCCCCTCAAGCGCCAGGGCGCGGCTTACCAGCTTGTGGTTCAGCTCTTCTGCAATACGACGTTCTTCCGGGATGTTTGGGTCAATCAGGTAGCCGAAGTGAAAGTTGCCGTCGCCGACGTGGCCGACCAGGAAGTACGGAATACTGGTCGCGTCGACCTCAGCGATCGAGTCCAGCAGGCAATCGGCCAGGCGCGAAATCGGCACGCAGGTGTCGGTTGAAATCGCGCGGCAGCCGGGCCGCGACTGAATCGCCGCAAAGTAGGCGTTGTGCCGCGCTGTCCACAGCCGCGTGCGTTCTTCGGGTGTGCTGGCCCATTCAAACGAGCCCCCACCGTGGCCCTGGCTCAGCTCTTGTACCAGCTCGGCCTGCTCTTTCACGCTGGTGGGCGAGCCATGAAACTCCATCAGCAGCATGGGCTCTTCACGCAAGTTGAGCTTTGAATGTGCATTGACCATGCGCACCGTGTTGTGGTCAATCAGCTCAACCCGCGCAATCGGCACGCCCATCTGTATGACTTCAATCGTCGTGCGCACCGCAGCCTCAATACTGGGGAACGAACATACGGCGGCAGAAATTGCCTCAGGCAGCGGGTACAGCTTGACGGTGACTTCGGTAATCACGCCCAGCGTGCCTTCGCTGCCCACCATCAGGCGCGTTAAATCGTAGCCTGCGGATGATTTTTTGGCCCGCGTTCCGGTGCGAATCACCTCGCCGCTGGCCGTTACCACCTCAAGCGCCAGCACGTTTTCACGCATGGTGCCGTAGCGCACGGCGTTGGTACCGCTGGCACGCGTGGCGCTCATGCCGCCCAGGGTGGCATCTGCGCCGGGGTCAATCGGAAAAAACAGGCCCGTGCTTTTGACTTCTTCATTGAGCTGCTTGCGCGTCACGCCGGGCTGCACCGTCACCGTCAGGTCTTCAGCGTTGATGTGCAGCACCTTGTTCATGCGGCTCACGTCAATGCTGATGCCGCCCTGAATCGCCAGCAAATGCCCCTCAAGCGAAGTGCCCACGCCAAACGGAATCACCGGCACGTTGTACTGGCTGGCCAGTTTGACGGCATCAGCCACATCAGCCGTGCTTTCAGCAAATACCACTGCAGCGGGCGGCGGCGCAGCAAATGAAGACTCGTCACGGCCGTGCTGCTCGCGTATCACCAGAGCGGTGGAGCAGCGCTCGGCAAAGCGCGCCTTGAGCGCATCAACAAGCGCAGCAGGCGTTTCACGCTGGGCGATTTCGGGCAATAAATGGACAGGAAGGGGTGCGTTCATCAGGGGTCTCCAAATATTTCACGTTGAAGTGCGTTTGCAGCGGCCCACACGGCTCGGGTGGGTGGCCTGCAGGGTGTGTCAGACCCGCAGGATGCTGTGCGCTTTTCAAACATTATGGAGTAGCTGCCTGAATTCGGCAAAAAGCCGCTGCCGGCATTGCGGCAGCGAACTATTCAGAAAGCTCAGGTGCCCGCAACCTTGCTGAACTCGGCGCGTGAAATAAAACCATCGCGGTTGCTGTCAAGCTGGTCAAAGTTCTGCGCCACAGCTGGCAGGCTCTCGGTTTCCTTGCGGTCAAGCTTGCCGTCCTTGCTGGTATCTGCCTTCAGAAAGATGCCGTCCAGGTCTTTGCTGGTGACCTTGTTGCGGGGAATCGCGCTTGAGCCCGTTGAAGGTGTGGCGGCATCGGCTTGCGGCGCAGCGGAGGGGCTCATGGTTGAAGGCGGGCTGTTCGGGCTGGCCGCTGAAGGCGCGGCGGTTTGCGCATGTGCAGCACCGGCTGCGCTCAGCACCATGGCCGCTAGCAGCAGGGTGCTGCGCGCCTCAAAGTTGGACATAAAATGCCCTTTGACAGTGTTGTCGGGGCCAGCCTGACGCGTCATGTTGTGGTTCATTCGGGATGTCCTGAAAAGTTAAGAAGCCACCATTGCAACGCATCAGGCAAGGGTTTACCAGTGCTTTTGCATGCTGTTGCCTCACTGACATCATGGCGCACTGACACACATCTTCTTGCCTCGCGTAAGCTGGCAAACCTCAACCCAACCCACGCTACCCAACCCGGATTTTTATGGCCAATCGACTCACACAAATCGCCACCCGCACGGGTGACAACGGCACCACCGGCCTGGGTGACAACACCCGCGTCAGCAAAGACAGCCTGCGCGTGCATGCCATGGGCGATGTTGACGAGCTCAACTCAAACATCGGCGTGCTGCTGTGTGAAGAGATGCCCGCCGGGGTGCGCACTCTGCTGGTTGAAGTGCAGCACCAGTTGTTCAACCTCGGCGGCGAGTTGAGCATTCCGGGTTTTGAGCTGCTCAAACCCGAAGCGGTGGCCCAGCTTGATGCCGCGCTTGAAGAACACAACGCAACTTTGCCGCGCCTGGCTGAATTCATATTGCCAGCAGGTTCACGCGCCGCGTCGCTCGCCCACGTTTGCCGCACTGTAGCCCGCCGTGCTGAACGCGCAGTGGTAGCTCTTGACCAGGCCGAAACCCTGAAAGAGTCACCCCGCCAGTACCTGAATCGCCTCAGCGATTTGCTGTTTGTGCTGTCACGCGTGCTGAACCGCATGAACGGTGGCGACGACGTGTACTGGAAGAGTGAACGCATGGCGCGCGGAGGCTGAACGCCGCTGTTGAGGCTTGCTGCGAGTAGCCTCCTCGCCCCCTTGCTGGGGGCGCCGCTGGTGGCCCGGCAGCGCCGGTTACCCGGCGGCCTTGAATCTGCCAATAAATTGCTATGAAATGTATAGCTATTTATAGCCGTATTCATTGGACACAGAGCCTGTTTAACGATAAACCTATGGTTTCAGTGCTTGTGACTGCGCCGACATGGCTGCTTCAGATGGCCATAGTCATCAGAATATAAATTAGCCAAAAAACGACAAATAAGTATATTTGTTAGCCAAAATGAGACATTCCAGGTCAAATTCAGACATGCTTATAGCGTTTGAACGACAAACCGAAAGTGCCCAACTACGCTTCCCAAAGGCGTTAAAGATCACCAAAATACGACTAAATAGCTTTTAACGTAGCTGTTAAACGACAAAAAAATGAAAACCCCCGCAGCCTTAGCTGCTAAACGACAGCCCCTTGAAGAGGTGTTGATCAGCGCTTTAATGGAGCCGTCTGCCCGCCGCACCTTGCAACGCCGGGCCAAAGCGGGCACCGTTGAGCGCATTCACCCTGGTATCTACATCCAGGCTGAAAACGCCTCTACCGGGCTGGATCTGATCGTCAGGCGCAACTGGCAGCGGATTGCCGGCACTATCGTGCCCGGCGGGGTGGTCTCACACGCCAGCGCCATGAGCTCCGGACTTCAGGCAGACAACACCTTGATGCTGTCTCACCCGACCCTGTTTGGTAAAAAAATTGCCTTGCCCGGGCTGACGCTTGTGCTGCTGCGTGGCCCAGGCCCCTTGCCGGGCGACATGCCCCTGAGCCAGACTGGTTTGCACTGGTCCGGCCAGACCCGCATGCTTTTGGAAAACGTGGGTAATAAAGCCCCCAGACGCCTGGGTCGGCAGGCGGTGGAAAGCCAGCTGATAGACATCCTCAATGCGTCGGGCGAAAAGGCCCTGAATCAGATTCGCGACCAGGCCGCTGCCCTGGCAGAACCCATGGGCATGGCCAAAGAGGTGGCGCTGCTGCGCAAACTTATAGGCGCGCTGCTGGGTACCCATGCGCTTGGCGAGCTGCGCACCCGCAGCGGCCAGCTTCTGGCACGGGGAACCCCGGCAGACAAAGCGCATATCAGCCGGTTTGAAAGACTGGCAACTTACCTGCGCGGCACAGCTGTGCCGAATATTCCCAACAAGGTCACCGCAGGCGCGGCACGCCACCACTTTGCCTTCATCGAGTCTTACTTCTCCAACTACGTTGAAGGTACAAAGTTTGATATTGAGGAAGCCAGGGGTATCGTGATGGACAACGCCGTGGTGGCTAGCCGACCCAAGGATTCCCATGATGTGCTGGGCGTGTTCAGACTTGCAACCACCGCGCCGTTTCGGGACAGCCCGCCTGTGGCCGGAGAAGACTTTCTTCCTGGCCTGCAAACCTGGCATGGCGAGATGCTGCGGATGCGCCCCGAGGCTCGCCCGGGACAAACAAAGCTCCAGCTGAACT
The DNA here is from genome assembly GCA_031412235.1 of Polaromonas sp. Lineage (GTDB taxonomy): Bacteria > Pseudomonadota > Gammaproteobacteria > Burkholderiales > Burkholderiaceae_C > Polaromonas. Next base: position 2,739 of record JANOCP010000138.1, on the reverse strand, counting down.
ACGCAGGCACGACGCAGTTTGTGGAACCAGGTATGGTCCGGGGCACGCTGGAAGAAGGCTCGCGCATGGCACTGTCCGTGCCCGAAGGGCTGAGCCGGGCGGTCTACTACGCCTTTCTGGTTTCAGAGGTACACCCTTTTGACGACGGCAATGGCCGTTTGTCCCGACTGGTGATGAACGCAGAGCTGTCGCGGGTCGGGCTGAACCGCATCATCATCCCTACGCTGTATCACCCTCAATACGTCGATTGCGCCCGCGTCCTCACCCGTCAGGATGAGCCAGAAGGCTTTGTTCGCAGCCTGGCCAACATGGCACGCTGGTGCAGTCAGTTTGACTACACCGACCTGGACAAGCTCATCGCTGCGCTAAAGCAAACCAATGCGCTGGAAGAGTCGCCCGCCCAATACAAGCTGCTAAATCTGGATGGCGCGGGGTGATTGGGTACTCCTGCATTTTGCTATTGAATCAATAGCTATATATAGCCGTAATCATTGGGCATGGAGCCTGTTTGACTTAAAAAACCACTAGTTTTTAGGCGAGGGCAGCCTGCCGCGCCGGTAGTGGTCGGCCAGCACGTCGCGGCCCCAGTCGCCGTCAAAATCGCGCCACACGCTGTGCACGTGGTTGCCGCCCGAGTTGTCGTATTCGATCAAAAACTTCTCGCCCTGAATGCGAAAGTAATGGCCTTGCCCTTTTTGGGCTGAGCCTACCCATGCAAACGTGACGGCTTCAAACGCCGGGTTGCTGACGCGCTGCAGGCGGGCGGTTGCCAGGGCGGGTTTGACCTGTGCTGCAAATTGTTCAATCAGTGCCAGCAGCGCCTGCCGCTGGCTGGCGCTCATGGCGCTGGCTGCGAGCCCTCCTTTTTCAAGCGGCTGGGCCTGGGGGGCATTGCGGCTGACAAGGTCGCCATAGGTTTGCGCGCTCAGCACCGCCTGGGCGCGCTGGCGAGGGTCAAAGCTGGCCAGCAGTGCACGTGCGGCATCTTCAGGCGCACCCAGCGGCCGGGCCTGCGCTTTTGGCCCATCTGCCACGGACCTGGGCACCAGCGCGGGGTTGGCACCCATGAACTGGGGCAGGGTGCTGACGACCTGCTCGCGGTCAAGTGTGAAGTGCAGCGACAGGTGATGGCCCTCAATACGCCAGCCCCAGGCTGCGTCAGCTGCTGGCGCGCCGTAAATCGCCATCGCATAGTTACCCGGAACACGCAGCGACGAGAAAGCTTCCAGGTCGCGCAGCACGGCTTCGAGCGCCATCACGTCTTGTACGGTGGCCAGGCCGCTGGCACTTAAGGGGGCTTCAAGCAAGCTCCTGGCGGCGGCGCGCTGTGCCGGGTTCATGTCTTTCAGGGCAATGCCTGCGCGGCTGCGCGGCGTGTAGTGCCAGTCGGCTCGCAGCGTGTCGTCAAACGCAAACAGCAGGCGTGGCTGGTCGGCGGCGGGGGTGGCTGCCGACAGTGCGCTGGCGGCATTGCGCATGACCAGCGCCATGGCCGCTGCGCTGCTTGACTCTGGCAATGCTGGCGGCGTCGCTGCCGTCTGTGCGGGTTGGGCATAAGCAAGCCCGAGTGCGCCAGAGCAGGCCATCACCAGCGCTGCGCTGCAACAACGCAGGTGTCGGGCAAAAAGCGGAGCCGCCGGGAGTGTCATGCCTGGCCTTTTCAGGGCTACTTCAGCTGTGCCCATTCGTGCGGCAGTATGCGCGCCACCACCGTCCAGCGGCTACCTTCGGGGCGAATCACGGCCGCTTCACCCTCGGCCAGATGGGGCGCACCTGCTATGGTGCGAAACGGTGTGCCGTGGCCAACGATCCAGCGGTTGGCACCGGCAGGTACGGCGCTAACCAGCAACTGCTTGAGGCCGGGGTAGTCGCTGGATGCCCCTTCGCGGATGTCGTTTTGCGGCGTGATGCGGCCCAGCATCAGCCGGGCGGTGTCCATGGTACGGCACATGGGGCTGGCCAGGGCCTCGCCCACTGGCAGCTTCAACGCCGTGATGCGCTGCCCGATCTGCTGCGCCTGGCTGCGGCCCAGGCTCGACAGCAGTCGCTGGTTGGCGCAGTCTGCATAGTCCTTCATGGCTTCGTCGGTTTTAGAAAAGTCGGTGGCTGTGTGGCGAAAGTAAATGACGTAGCCGCCCTGGCGCAGCGCATTGGCAATGTCGGCTTTGGCCAGCGCGCGGGCCGGGTCGGGGGCTGAGGATTCGGTTGACGCAATGGCGGGCCCGGCTGCGGCTTGCGCAAACGCGGTGGTAGCCATAAGTCCGCCTGCCAGTGCGATGGACAGAGCGCCCGTCAGGGCAAGAATTTTGAGGGGTTTCATGGCTCAGGTTGATTGCGCGGCAAAGGCGAAGTTCCTGCCGCATGCCCACATCATGCTGCTGCAATCGGCGGTAAAGCCGGCATAGCACTATGAAAATAATAGCTACCAATAACCGTAGTCATTGGGCACAGAGCCGAAAACGCTGCAAAAATAGCCCTGCAGGCCTACTTCGGCTGTAACACTGCCATGGTGATACGCGACACGCAGGTCAGCTCGCCTTTGTCGTTGGTCAGCTCTATGGCCCACACCTGGGTGCTGCGGCCAATGTGTACCGGGCGGGTGATACCGGTGACCCAGCCACTGCTGGCGCCCTTGAGGTGGTTGGCGTTGATGTCCAGCCCCACCACGCGGTGGCCCTCGGGCGCTGCATAGGCCGCGCCGCAAGAACCCAGCGTTTCAGCCAGCACCACCGAGACGCC
>JANOCP010000137.1:0-5036 GCA_031412235.1 Polaromonas sp. | reverse complement strand
GCCATGATGGGCGAGCTGGCCACCTGGTACGCCCAGGGCAAGATCAAACCCGTAATTGACAGCACCATGCCCATGGCAGAACTGAAAGCGGCTTATGCGCACATGGGCTCACGTGGGGTTAAGGGCAAGCTGGTGATGGTGAATTAACAGTCCCGAAAATAAAAAAACCTGCAGCCATTAAGGATGCAGGTTTTGGAAGTTACTTGGGGTGGCTGATGGGGCTCGAACCCACGACAACAGGAATCACAATCCTGGACTCTACCAACTGAGCTACAGCCACCACAGCCTCACATTATAACGGCTAGATTCGCAAACCTTGATGCAAAGTAAATTACTGTGTCACAGGCTGGTCAGATGCTGCCGGCTCACCGGCTTTTGCACGTACGGGCTTGGCTACCTTGATTTCTGCCTTGAAACGGTCTTTGAGTACGTTGTAGTAAGCCAGGCTTTCTGCCGACGCCCACCACTGGGCGTATTGGTTGCGCTCTTGCCTGGCGGCGGCTTCCTGCGGTGGGTCGCGCTGCATTACCTTGACAACCTTGACAATCGCGTAGCCCTGCGCACCAAGGTCAACGCCGCTGAAGGCGGGTAATACGGCGGCATCGGCCCTGAGCGCTGCGTCTACCAGTGCTGCTGGCTGCTTTTGGGACTGGTCGCGCGACACCACCATCGGCTCTTGCAGCGCGGCGGTGTCGGGAGCAGCTTTCCAGGCGGCGAGTTTTGCTGCGCCTTCCTTGCGGGCTTCTTCTGCACCACGCGTAGCCAGCCAGCGTTGCTTGACGATGTCTTTGACTTCTGCCAGGGGCAGGGTACGTGCTGCGGTGTACTGGGAAATACGCCCAGAAATCAACTGGTTTGAGGCGACTTCGACCGCTTCAGTATTGCGCTTTTTCTCAATCGCGTCAGGCGAAAAAATGGCATTGAGGAATTTGACATTGGCCAGCGCGCCGGTTACGCCGGCCTGGGGCCTGCGGGTAATGCCGGTTGCTGTTTTAACTTCAAGCTTGAGTCGATCAGCAATGGACTTGAGGTTGTCGGCCTGCTCGTACACGCCATTGGTAAAAGCCTCAGCGGTTTCAGCAAACTTCTTTTGTGCCTGCTGTTTTTTTACATCGGCTTCGAGATCGGGTTTCATTTCGTCGAAGCTGCGTTGCTTGGGTGCCTTAATTTCGGTCAGCTTGATGATGTGATAGCCAAACTCGGACTCGACTACGTCGCTGACGTCGCCTTTTTTCATGCTGAACGCGGCGTCTTCAAAGGGTTTGACCATTGCACCACGTGCAAAAAAATCAAGATCACCACCATTGGGAGCTGAGCCGGGGTCCTGGGAGTTTTTGCGAGCCACGTCGGCAAATGACTCAGGTGACTTTCTCACCATGGCCAGCAACTCGTCAGCCTTGGCTTTGGCTTTTTGGCGGTCAGCATCAGCGGCACTTTTTGGCGATGCAATCAGAATGTGGCTGGCGCGACGCTCTTCACTACCGCTCATGCGCTGAGCATTCTGGTCGTAATAGGCTTTGAGGTCGGCGTCACTGACGGTAATGCCTTTTTTAATCGTGTCAACATCAAGCAGGACGTATTCAATATTGGCCTGTTCAGGCGCTTGAAAAAGGCTTTCATTGGCCTTGTAGTACTGCTCAAGGTCTGCATCGGTCGGGCTGAGCTTTGCTGCGTAATCAGCAGTGCTGAAGCGTGCGATTTGAATCTCGCGTTTTTCAAAGTACGCATTCAATGCCGTGTCGGCAACCAGCTTTGATGAAAAACCCGTGCCGGCAACACCCAGCAGAACCTGACGGTTTGAAAGGTCGGCCCGCACGTTGGCCTCAAACATCTCGGGGCTCAAGCCCTGGCTGCCAAGTAACTGGCGATAACGCTCCATGTCGAGCGAGCCGTCTGGTCTGCGCAGGGCGGAGATATCAGGGTTGTCCTGCAGCTCGCGCGCCAGGCGCTGGTCGCTGGTATTAAGCTTGAACTTGGTAGCTGCTGCAGCCAGCACACGGTCACGAACCAGCCTTTCAAGCGTGGCGTAGCGTGCCTCAGGTGAATCAAGCAGTTTGGGGTCGAGCGATGGCATGGAAGCGCGCATTCTTTCTACTTCACGCTGATGCGCCCTGTCCCATTCGGTCTGGATAATTTCCTGCCCGTCGACTTTTGCCACTACGGCACCTTTGTCCTTTGACTGGTTGTAGCCATCAAGGCCAAACAAAACAAAGGAAGGAACGATCAGCAAAAACAGCAAACCCATAATGATCTTGGTGTGCTTGCGAACGAAATCAAACATCTCTAGTTTCCTGTATGGCCAAAGGGGCGCAAAAAAATGGTTTTAACTAAAAAGTCAAACCAGACAAGCAAAAATAAACCGGGCCTCAAAAATGAAAAAGGCGAACCATGTGTTCGCCTTTGTTCATGTTATCTCATGTTATAAAAGTCTGTGGTGGGTGCTGACGGGCTCGAACCGCCGACCTACGCCGTGTAAGGGCGCTGCTCTACCAACTGAGCTAAGCACCCCACCCTAAACTTTTCAAACTCCGTAAATCAGTTCAAAGCGTCTTTGAGCGCTTTGCCCGGACGAAACTTTGGAACCTTGGCGGCCTTGATTTTAATCGGATCGCCGGTACGCGGGTTACGACCCGTTCGCGCAGCACGTTTACCCACAGCGAAAGTACCAAAACCCACCAGAGACACAGAGCCTCCTTTTTTCAGTGTAGCTTTCACAGCGCCTATGGTTGACTCCAGTGCGCGCGTAGCAGCGGCTTTGGAAATGTCAGCATGTTTGGCGATGTGCTCGATCAGTTCTGTCTTGTTCACAAAGAGCCCCTCGTTGATAAATGTTAATCTGTTTGTCTCGAAAAAAGAGCTTCCTGGACATCAATTAACGATATCAGCGGAAACCGGCATTCGCAGTCTATCTGCTGATTGCCATTAGAGCGATGGACCCCCAATGTGTCAACACAGCTTCAAGTTTTTCGGGTGTGGACGCGGATTCTAGTCTGTTTTTTGCGCTTGTATTAGCCTAATCGCAGGGGTGCACTGTAATTTTCGTGCTTGACAAAACGGCATGTGGCACTACCCCGTGAAAAGGTCAACCCAGGGCCTCAGCAATTGCTTTGCCGACATCTGATGTTGATGCATTTCCGCCCAGATCTGGCGTGCGCGGCGCACCGCTCTGGGGAGCAAGCACCTTTTCAATGGCTGCAAGTACCGAATCATGCGCATCTTTGTGTCCCAAAAACTCCAGCATCATGGCTCCGCACCAAATCTGGCCAATCGGGTTGGCAATCTGCTTGCCTGCAATGTCAGGGGCAGATCCATGGACGGGCTCAAACAGCGACGGAAACTTGCGCTCGGGGTTAAGGTTGGCGCTGGGTGCGATGCCTATGGTGCCGGTACATGCCGGGCCGAGGTCACTCAGGATGTCGCCAAACAAATTGCTGGCCACCACAACGTCAAAAAAGTCCGGGCGCTGCACAAAGTGCGCAGTCAGGATGTCGATATGAAATTTGTCCAGCCGGATGTCGGCATAGCCCTTGGCCATCTCGATCACACGCTCGTCCCAGTAGGGCATGGAAATTGAGATGCCGTTGGACTTGGTGGCACTGGTCAGGTGTTTTTTCGGCCGTGACTGAGCCAGTTCAAACGCAAACTTGAGCACCCTGTCTACACCAATTCGCGTAAACACAGACTCCTGCAAAACAAACTCGCGCTCGGTTCCCGGAAAAGCCCTGCCGCCTATGCTGGAGTATTCGCCTTCGGTGTTTTCACGCACGATATAAAAGTCAATTTCACCAGGCGCACGAGCGCTTCCATCACGGCGAACGACAGGCGCAATGATGCCTGGCATCAGGCGCGCGGGACGCAGGTTGATGTACTGGTCGAACTCGCGCCTGAACAGCAGTAGCGAGCCCCACAGGGACACGTGATCTGCAATTTTTTCAGGCCAACCTACAGCACCAAAGTAAATAGCATCGTGGCCACCAATCTGGTCTTTCCAGTTGTCGGGCAACATCTGACCGTGCTTTTCAAAATAGTCCCAGCTTGAGAAATCAAAGTGGTCAAAATGCAAGTCAATTCCGAATTTACGGGCCGCTGCATCCATCACGCGTATGCCTTCAGGCATGACTTCCTTACCAATGCCGTCACCGGCTATTACTGCGATCCGTTTCTTGCTCATGTCGGTTTTCCTTGAAGTTAGTGGATGTTGGGGAAGTTGGGGAAGTTCAGGTTTTAAAAAAATTCAGGGCTTGCGGCAGTAAAAGTTCGGGCGCTTCTTCAGCGATGTAGTGACCACAAGGCAGGCTGGCACCAGACACCTGTGCGGCCCGCTCGCGCCAGAGTGCAAGCACGTCAAAGCATTTCCCTACGGCGCCATGCTCGCCCCACAGCACGCGCAGCGGCTGCAGCAGTTGTTGGCCTGCTGCAATATCTGCACGATCATGCGTCAGATCGATGCCGCCGGATGCCCGGTAATCCTCGCAAATGGCGCTGGCGGTACCCGCGATACGCGCACACCGCTCGTACTCTGCCAGCGCCTGCGGCGTGAATGCATCAAGGCCTGCGTGCCGGTTGCCCATCACGCTGCGCACATAACGCACAGGGTCAGACTCAATCAGCGCCTCGGGAAGCGGAGGCGGCTGAATCAGGAAAAACCAGTGCCAGTAAGCAGTGGCAAAAGCCTGTGTCGTATTGCTGTACATCGCCAGCGTAGGGGCAATATCAAGCAGCATGAGGCGCTCAACTGCAGATGGGTGGTCTGCGGCAAGACGGTGCGCCACTCGTGCGCCACGGTCATGTGCCAGCACCTGAAAACTTTCAAAGCCGTAGTGCTGCATCACGGCTATGGCGTCAACTGCCATGGCACGCTTTGAATACGATGCGTGTGCGCTGTCACTGGCGCTTCTGGCTGAATCACCATAACCCCGCAAATCCATCATCACCACCGTGAAATGCTGTGCAAGTGCTGGCGCAACGCGGTGCCACATAACGTGGGTTTGCGGATGACCGTGCAACAGCAGCAATGGCGCACCCTGCCCGCCGCG
>JANOCP010000136.1:0-2810 GCA_031412235.1 Polaromonas sp. | reverse complement strand
TTTTTACCCATCAGCTAAGAAGTACGTTTTTCGAGGGCAAGGTCAAACAGCCCGCTATAGGCATGTGGAATTACCTCGGCACTAAGCTTTATCGATTTTCTTCAGAGCGCCAAATACAGGCTGTGTCTCCTCACTCTCATCCAGATTTAGCATCAAACTCTTCAAATCTTGCGTTTTGTATCAATCATCTGCAGAGTACCAACTCTTCATTATTTGAAAAACTTAACCATCTTTTAAATCGAGTTTTTCCAACAATTCGATGGATTGCAGCGCCACCGAACGGGAACAATCAATTTGAATTGAAAGTACATAGCTTACAACCCCAAAAGAATAGAGGAGATTTAGCGGTACCCATCAATCGAGTTGGAACGGGTGTCGGAAATGCGCTTGCAATGCTGTACGTTGTACTGACCGCACAAACACAGCGGTTCATTTTGCTTGAGGAGCCCAATTCATTTCTGCATCCTCGTGCGCTGCGTGAGTTGCTGGCGATATTGGCAGAGGAAGGTGAAAAGCATCAGTTTTTCATCACAACCCATTCCAGCGATGTACTGAGAACGGTTAATGCGTCGACCGTGACGCTTCTTGAACACGATGGGCAACATACAAACATCAAACAAACTACAGGCAAGAAACTGCAGGAGCTTCAGGCGGGCTTGGTACACCTCGGCATAAGTCTCACAGACCTCCACGGCTGCGATAGAGTTTTATGGGTCGAAGGTGAGACTGAAGAAGCAATTTTTCCGATTTTGCTGAGAACCTACTTTCCCGAGCTCGCTCAAGGTATAGCCGTGTTGCCGCTTTACGCTACAGGTGACTTCGAATCGCGAAAGTACGAGGCAAAGAAGGTTGACCTGCCCCCAATCCCCGTACCAATCTAAATTCCAGAAGTCCGAGGTTTGCAAGATTAACTGATTCCTTGATCTGTCTTGCTGGTTTGCTTTGAATCGCCAGTTAACTGGCGATTCAAAGCGGCGAATGTCGCAGGCGGCATACGCCCGCAGCTGCTGTGCGGTCTTGTCTCGTTGTAGTCCAGTCTCCACGCGGCAATAGCCTGGCGAGCCTGCTCCAATGACTCAAACCAGTTCTCGTCCAGACATTCATCGCGGAAGGTGCCGTTGAAACTCTCGATGTAGGCGTTCTGGGTCGGGCTGCCAGGCTCAATCAGAATGTGTTTGATGCCGTGCTTCTGTGTCCATGTCATAAATGCCCTGCAGGTAAATTCAGGTCCGTTGTCGGTCCTGACCTCGTTGGGGTAACCCCGGAAAGTGGCTGCCCGGTCTAGAAGCCGAGTGACGTAAGCACCACCAATGCCGAAGTCTGCTGTGATGTCTATGCATTCGCGCGTGAAGTCATCAGCCACGGTCAGACATTTGATACGCCGGGAGATCGCACCTGGGCGGGCGATGGCGTCGCTCACAAAGTCCATGCTCCAAGTCTGATTGACTGCCAGGGCCGCCACCAGCGGCACGCGCACGCCAATGCGTTTGGCCTTCTTGCGCTTTCTGATCGACAGGCCTTCAGCGGTGTAGATGCGGTACACGCGCTTGTGATTGATGCCGGGGTATTGCGGGCGCAGTACGTCGTGGATCATGCGATAGCCCCAGCGCCTGCGGGTGTGGGCGGTCTGAATGATTTGCTCGCGCAGCTCCATGTTGAGCGCACTGGTCTGGCTCTCATGGCGGTAGGTGTCGCGGCTTAGCCCCACAAGGGCGCAGGCGTGGCGCTCGGACATCTGGTGTTCAGCCACCAGGCACCCAACAGCCTCGCGTTTGACTTGTGGGGCTAGCGCTTTGTGCCAAAGACGCTTTTAAGGGCATGAATGTCCAGGTGTGCCTCTGCCAGCAGGCGCTTGAGCTTGCCGTTCTCCAGCTCCAGTTCGCGCAGCCGTTTGGCCTCGCTGGCGTCCATGCCGCCGTACTTGGAGCGCCACTTGTAGAACGACGCATCACTGAACCCGTGTTTGCGTCCGATTTCCTTGATCGGCATGCCGGCCTCGTCCTGTCTCAGAAATCCGATGATCTGCTCTTCGCTGAATTTGCTTGTTCTCATGTCCATCATTCTCCGGGTTGATGGACTTCTTGGAAAAATGACTGGTACGGTTTATGGGGGGCAGGTCAAGGTTGCAGCGATTTACAAACAGCTTAGCGAGGGCAGTTTTCTAGCCCCACCAATGGTGGGCATTGCATTAGACCGGGAAAGAAGGAAAAACAGCGAGATTGAGCAAGTCCAAAAAGACTGCGCTGGCATAGTTCACTTTTTACCCCAGACGATGCTTGAAGACTATCTTCTGGATGTGGAAGGCATCACGGCTGTGCTCAATAAATATGTTGCCTCCCTCGTCACCCCCAGCCGAGTGAATGCAACACTGGCGGAGGCTAGAGCATCAAATGACTGCCTCCTGAATCCTCGTAACTCGACAAGCAAAAAAATTCACGCAGCCAAAGTTTTGAATTTTGTATTTCTCAAACTCGGTCAAAGGGAATATCACAAAACGGCACACGGGCCAGACATTGTGGAGTGGTTGTTAGCCAACAAACCAGAAGTGCTAATTTCTTTAAAAGAATGGTTCCAAAGCTTTTTGCATCCGGCACACTAACGAAATTGACCCGCACCACACGGCAAAACGCAGCTGCTATTGCCAGCCTGATGCTTACGACCGAGTGCATGATTGCCAAAGCACAAAAAGACGAAGCAGCCGGCGGCGGCATTCCTGGCGGCATGGGTGGAATGGGCGGCATGGACTTTTAGTTTCGGGCACGGGCCAGCGAGAGCTGGCCCGACCACGAAAACAGACCGGACGGCGGGTT
>JANOCP010000135.1:0-5805 GCA_031412235.1 Polaromonas sp. | reverse complement strand
CCAGAGCTTCTCGGTCTGCTTTTGGAATGTTGCCGTTTCGATGACCGTGCGCATCATTAATTATACGGGATTCCCGTATTTTCGTACTAAGCTTTATTCCCACTCAATCGTCGCAGGTGGCTTCGAACTCACGTCATAAGTCACACGATTAATACCGCGCACCTCATTGATGATGCGGCCTGACACCTTTTTAAGCAGTGCGTAGGGCAGCTCAGCCCAGTCTGCCGTCATGAAGTCGCTGGTTTGCACGGCGCGCAGGGCAACCACGTAGTCGTAAGTGCGGCCGTCGCCCATGACGCCGACGCTTTTGACTGGCAAAAACACGGTAAAAGCCTGACTGGTGAGGTCGTACCAGCTCTTGCCCGTGTCCGCATCCTTGAAGTTGCGCAGTTCTTCAATAAAGATGGCATCGGCGCGGCGCAGCAGGTCTGCGTATTCTTTTTTGACTTCACCCAGAATGCGTACACCCAGGCCGGGGCCAGGAAACGGGTGGCGATACACCATGTCGTGCGGCAGGCCAAGGGCTACGCCGAGTTCACGCACTTCGTCCTTGAAGAGCTCGCGCAAGGGCTCCAGCAGCTTCAGGCCCAGTTGCTCTGGCAAACCACCGACGTTGTGGTGGCTTTTGATGGTGACGGCTTTTTTGCTTTTGGCACCGCCAGACTCGATCACGTCCGGATAAATCGTGCCTTGGGCCAGCCATTTCGCTCCTGATTTGCTAGCACCCGATGAAATCAATCCCTTGGCAGCGGCCTTGAATACCTCTACAAACTCGCGTCCAATGATCTTGCGCTTGGCTTCGGGCTCACTGATGCCTGTAAGATGGCCCAGGAACTGGTCGGCGGCATCAACCCGCATCACCTTGGCATGCAGCTTGCCGACAAACATATCCATCACCATGTCGCCTTCGTTCAGGCGCAGCAGGCCGTGGTCAACAAACACGCAGGTCAGCTGGTCGCCAATGGCGCGGTGAATCAGGGCCGCAGCCACCGATGAATCGACGCCGCCTGACAAGCCCAGGATGACCTCTTCGTCGCCCACCTGCTGGCGGATTTTCTCGACCGCTTCGCTGATGTAGTCGCCCATGACCCAGTCCTGGCGCGTACCGCAAATACCGAGCACAAAGCGCTCAAGAATCGCCGAACCTTGCAGGGTATGCGTGACTTCAGGGTGAAACTTCACGGCGTAAAAGCCGCGTTCTTCGTCAGCCATGCCAGCTATCGGGCAGGATTCGGTGCTGGCCATGAGCTTGAAGCCAGGCGGCATCTCGGTCACCTTGTCGCCATGGCTCATCCACACGGTGAGCATGCCCTGCCCTTCTGGCGTAGCGTAGTCCTGAATACCGTCAAACAGTTTGGTGTGGCCGCGCGCCCGCACGTCAGCATGGCCAAACTCGCGTTTATGGCCGCCCTCAACCTTGCCGCCCAGCTGCCAGGCCATGGTTTGCATGCCGTAGCAGATGCCCAATACCGGAATGCCAAGTTCAAACACGGCAGCCGGGGCCTTGTCAGTGGTGTCTTCGTACACGCTGGCGTGGCTGCCCGACAGAATCACGCCTTTGAGGTTGCCGTCTTTGGCGTAGTCACGGATCCATTCATCGGTGACGTCACACGGATGCACTTCACAAAATACATGGGCATCGCGTACCCGGCGGGCAATCAGCTGGGTGACCTGGGAGCCGAAATCGAGGATGAGGATTTTCTGGTGTTGCATGAGAATTAATTTTCAGGGCAAAAAAGAAAAAAGGCGCCTGTTGCAAGACGCCTTCAGGTCTGCAGACCGCTTAGTCTGCCCGGTAGTTCGGCGCTTCTTTGGTGATCTGAACGTCGTGTACGTGGCTTTCGCGAATACCCGCAGAGGTAATTTCTACAAACTCGGCCTTGTTCTGCATGTCGTCAATGGTGGCGCAACCACAGTAGCCCATGCTGGCGCGCAAGCCGCCCGCCATCTGGAACACGATGGCGACCATTGAGCCCTTGTAGGGCACGCGGCCTTCAATACCCTCGGGCACCAGCTTGTCGGCGTTGGGGTTACCGGTGCTGGACTCCTGAAAGTAGCGGTCTGCGCTGCCCTGCTGCATGGCACCAATGCTGCCCATGCCGCGATAGCTTTTGTAGCTGCGGCCCTGGTACAAAATCACTTCGCCAGGGGCCTCTTCAGTGCCGGCGAACATGCCGCCCATCATCACGGTGCTGGCACCGGCCGCAATGGCCTTGGCGATGTCGCCGCTGTAGCGAATACCGCCATCGCCGATCAGCGGAACACCGGTACCACGCAGGGCCGTTGCCACGTTATCAATCGCCATGATTTGCGGCACGCCCACACCCGCCACAATGCGCGTGGTGCAGATGCTGCCGGGGCCAATGCCGACCTTGACGCCGTCAGCACCCGCCTCAACCAGTGCCAAAGCAGCCGCGCCGGTGGCGATATTGCCGCCAATCACGTCGATGTGCGGATAGTTTTGCTTGACCCAGCGCACACGTTCAATCACGCCTTTGCTGTGGCCGTGGGCAGTATCAACCACGATGGCGTCCACACCGGCCTTGACCAGGGCTTCGACGCGCTCTTCAGTGCCTTCACCCACGCCAACCGCCGCGCCCACACGCAAGCGACCCGATGAGTCGCGGGCAGCATTGGGAAAGTTGGTTTGCTTGGTAATGTCCTTGACGGTGATCAGTCCCTTGAGCTCAAAATCGTCGTTGACCACCAGTAAACGTTCGAGTTTGTACCTGTTGAGCAGGGCTTTGGCTTCGAGGGCAGAAGTGCCTTCCTTGACGGTGATCAGCTTTTCGCGCGGCGTCATGATCTGGTGCGCCTTGACGTCGTAGCGGGTTTCAAAACGCAGGTCGCGACTGGTCACAATGCCCACCACTTTGCCGCCGTCACACACCGGAAAGCCGGAAATGCCCAGCTGCTCGGACAGTTCCAGGATTTGCAGCACGGTGTGCTCCGGGGTAATCACGACCGGATCGCGCACGACACCGGATTCATAACGCTTGACTTTGGCCACATGCGCTGCCTGGTCTTGAGGTGTCAGGTTTTTGTGCACGATGCCAATGCCGCCCTCCTGCGCAATGGCAATGGCAAGACGGGCTTCAGTCACTGTGTCCATGGCGGCGGACACAAGCGGCAAATTCAGGCGAATATTGCGCGAAAACTGGGTAGAAAGTTTGGCGTCCTTGGGAAGGATCTGGGAGAACGCTGGCACCAACAATACGTCGTCGAAGGTGAGCGCTTTGCCGAGTAGGCGCATAGGGTTAGCTCCAAAAACACGATTGTACCCGTGCCTTCGGTTACAAACCCGTGCACGGTCCCGGCATAACACCGCGCAAAAAACAGGATAAAAGGCACAATTTACAACTTGGTCTTTGGCGATAGCCACAGCGCAGCGATACACTGGCCGGATGGACTTCAAAACTGTCTCTAAAAAGGTGCTTTTCGCCATTGCTGGCGGGGCTTTTGCGTTTTCGGCATTCGCTCAGTGGCAATGGGTTGACAAGGATGGCCGCAAGGTCTTTAGTGACCGCTCGCCACCGCCTGAGATCAATGAAAAAGACATCTTGAAGCGTCCGTCAGGAAGTATTCGATCTTCGATAGCCACTGCACCATCGGGACCAGCCGCTGTAAGTACAGCTTCAAAGCCGGTTAGCGCTGCGTCAGCAGCAATTGCAAAGGACAACGCACCCAGGCTGACCGGCAAGGACGCCGAGCTTGAAGCGAAGAAAAAGCAGGCTGAGGAGCAGGAAGCGGCCCTCAAGAAAGCTGAAGAAGAAAAAGTGAACAAAGCCAAGGCTGAGAACTGTGAGCGGGCAAAACGGGCTGTTGCAGGGCTCGACTCCGGCCTTCGGATCTCCACGACCAACGCCAAGGGGGATCGTGAATTCATGGATGACAAAACCCGCGCTGCCGAAACGAAACGACTCAAAGAGACGGTTGCTTCTGACTGCAAGTAGGGCAGGTCTGAACTTGAAAACTCCAGGATTCGGCACGGGGTGACGTCAAAACAGATGACGCTCAGTAGCCCGCCTTGCCGCCGGTCCTGACTGCCGAAAAAAGCCCTGCCCTTTTGACCCCCTGACGGGTGAAGCGCTCCCGGCGCGCAACTTTAGGGTCCACGCGCAAATCCCTGTAAATCTCGACACGGTCATGGTCACGAAGCAAGCGGCTTGAATTCGTACGTTTGCCCCAGACGCCTATCTTGAGATCGTCCGTTTGGCGCTCAGTCAGGTCTGGAAATTCTTCGAAAATGCCACTTTTTTGCAAGGCTTGAGCCACGGTGGTGCCAGCTCTTAATTCCAGCATCCATTCACGAACCGACCGCGGCGCAGGCGAGTACATCAAGCAGATGGTCAGTAGCCGGGTTGGCATCAGGAGTCACCGTAGACCTGAGCTGCCCGTTTTACGAACGCATCAACCAGGCTGCCCGCAATCTTGTCGAAAACCGGGCCGACCAAAGCAGCAAGCGCCGCATTGTCAAAATCATAGCGCAAGGAAAATTCAATTTTGCAGGCGCGCTCGCCTTCCTTGCCTACCGGCTTGAAGTCCCACTGACCATCCAGCTTTGAAAAAGGGCCATCGACCAGCTTCAGGGAAACCTGGCGGTCTTTCTCATGCGTGTTACGGGTGGTAAAACTCTGGCTCAGTCCCGCAATCGAAAGCCCTACCGTGGCCGTCATGCCATGTGCGTCCTGATCGAGCACTGAGACCTGGTCACACCAGGGTAGAAACTGCGGGTAGCTGGCAACGTCAGTGACCAGGGCAAACATTTCGGCAGCGCTGTACCAGATCAGAACGGACTTGTTAACGGTTTTCATACAATCAGGAGTTGCGCATGATTGTATTAGTCGATGCCGCCCCAAATTCTTATACATGGCCACCAAAGAAGCATCCCACTCCAAAAAACCGTCAGCCGCGATATCGTCAGGGAAACCCGATACCAAACTGTCACCGAAGGCCGCCGCTGCAGCAGTACGCATTGCCGACAACAAAAAAGCCACCTTCAACTATCACATTGAAGAGCGATTTGAGGCCGGCATGGTGCTGGAAGGCTGGGAAGTCAAGTCAGTGCGCGAAGGCAAGGTGCAACTGACTGACGGCTACGTCGTGATTCGCGGCGGCGAGCTGTTCATCATTGGCTGCCAGATCAACCCGCTGGGTACCGCATCAACCCATATACGGCCAGACTCGGTACGGACCAAAAAACTCCTGATGCACAAGGAAGAAATCAAGCGGCTGATGGGCAAGGTCGAGCAAAAAGGTTTTACGCTGGTGCCGCTGAACATGCACTGGAAAGCCGGCAAGGTGAAATGCGAGATTGGCCTGGCCAAAGGCAAGGGTGAGCATGACAAGCGCGACACCATCAAGGACCGTGAAGGCAAGCGCGAGGTTGAACGCGCCATGAAGTCGCGTAACCGCTGAGTCATGTAAACGTTACGTCAAATTACGCAGCGGATGGTCAGCAGGAGTCCACGGGCTCACAAAAAACGCATCTGCCATGCCGGGTTTGACGTCTTCAATTCTCGCTGGTGTCCATTTCGGCGTGTAGTCTTTGTCAACCGCCAACGCGCGAATCCCTTCGACAGTTTCACTCTCCGTGCCTGGGCGCAGGTGAAAGCACTGATACACCATGTCGCGCTCCATGCGCAAGTCATCGGCCAGGCTCATGCCTCTGGCCTTGCGGATTTGCTCCAGCACGACATGCAGCATCAGGGGTGAGCGTTTGCGCAAGACAGCGGCTGTTTTGGTCGCCCAGACATCATCTTTCGCTTTTTCAAGCGCATCAACGATATGTTTGACCCGCAAAAG
>JANOCP010000134.1:0-26630 GCA_031412235.1 Polaromonas sp. | reverse complement strand
TTTGATCTATTCAATAAACAACTATATTTGTTTTTGATAAATTAAATCTACCAACAAACCCTAATAAGTGAACGTGAAACTCAGTCTGTGGCGAGGAGGCAGTTTTAGACTATTTCGTTATCAATCGATGGCTTATCGCACGATGTCTAAACTTGCAAAGCAATGCGGTAGCTAACTTTTACCTTGCTCAACTGATTGACTTTTGTCCCTTCGACACTCCTGCCGATAACGCTTTCGAAACGTCTATTTCCAGGCCCGCCTGCCAGCAATCAAGGTCTTTCAAACAGTCGCGCCGGCGAACGAAAGCCCGTCACTTGTCGTGACGGCGCAGGAAGTACGTGTCAGGTTTGCGGAAGGTAACGTTGGACTATCGCGCGAAATTTAGATATTGAATGGTCAAGCTGAAAATGCCCATCGTCGCCAATATTTGTCAGCCCAAGCTGCTCGATTCAGGACAAATTTCTTGGCTGGATGTGGCTACCCACACAGCAACCCTGGCTCTAGAACACTTTTGCAATAACGTCCGATTCACGTATTTCGTTTTGTGATTACCGCTTTTCCAACTGTATTTGTGCGCGCTGACGACTCAGAGTGATTGCAGTGTCTTCAATCATGTCTTCCTGCCCACCCACCATCCGCTGACGCCCCAGTTCGACAAGAATATCGCGCGCCGGAATGCCGTACTTGACACTAGCGCGTTTTGCAAATAACAAGAAGGATGAGTACACGCCGGCATAACCCAGCGCAAGTGAATCGCGGTCCAGCCTTATTGGGTGATCCATGATGGGCACCACCAAATCTTCAGCCACATCAGATATCTTGAAAACATCAACGCCCGTATCTATACCCATGCGCGAACATACGGCGACCAGCACTTCCATTGGTGTATTGCCTGCTCCTGCCCCTAATCCCGCTGCCGCTGCATCAATACGACTTGCGCCACACTCTATGGCCGCAATGGAATTAGCAACGCCCATGGCAAGATTGTGATGACCGTGAAAGCCGATTTCTGTTTCAGGCTTGAGATGTCTTCGTAGCAGACTGATGCGTGCGCGAACATCGTCAGGAAGCATGTATCCAGCTGAATCGGTGCAGTACACACAGTTAGCGCCGTAGCTTTCCATTAGCAGTGCCTGCTCAAGAATCTTTTCAGGTGAGGCCATATGCGCCATCATCAAAAACCCGACCGTATCCATACCAAGTCGGCGACCAAGTCCAATATGTTGCTCGGATACATCTGCTTCCGTACAGTGCGTTGCAACACGAACAGTACTAGCACCGCAGGCGTGTGCGACAGCCAGATCATCGACGGTACCAATGCCAGGAATCAGCAATACAGAGACCTTGGCCCGCTTCATCAAAGGCACAACAGCTTCAAGATATTCTTTATCTGTATGCGCCGGAAAGCCATAGTTCACTGACGCGCCACCCAAGCCATCGCCATGCGTAACCTCAATCAGCGGTATGCCAGCTTCATCCAGTCCGATCGCAATAGTGCGCATTTCGCTCAAAGACAGGCGATGACGTTTGGGGTGCATGCCATCGCGCAGGGTCATGTCATGAAGAACAATGCGGCCATAGTTTCCACCGCTATAAGCCGGGTCGTTGTCTATCCCGGTACGTGTTGTTGTTGTCTTCGTCATCAACATCTCCTATGCGATTAAAGCCTGCTGCGGCGATGGGATATTGCGCATCATGCGTTGCGCGAAAAGTTCTGCCGTTCGTGCTGCGGCAGCTGTCATGATGTCCAGGTTGCCTGCATATTTCGGCAGAAAATCGCCCAAACCCTCTACCTCAAGAAATACCGAAACACGCTGACCATCAAAAACCGGGCCATTGACAAGTCGGTAGCCTGGAACGTAGCTCTGCACTTGCGCAATCATGTCCAGCACGGACCTCGTAATCGCCACTTCGTCGGGCTCACCCTCAACAAGGCAATGAACCGTGTCGCGCATGATGAGCGACGGTTCTGCGGGATTGATGATGATGATGGCTTTACCGCGTTTAGCACCACCCACTTTTTCGACAGCACCAGCCGTCGTGCGGGTGAACTCGTCGATATTTTTTCGCGTTCCCGGTCCGACCGATTTGGACGATACCGTAGCGACAATTTCACCGTATGAAACCGGCTGTACTCGTGCAACTGCGGCCACAATGGGAATGGTGGCCTGGCCCCCGCAAGTCACCATGTTGACGTTCATGATGCCGTCTGCAAAAGCCGGATCGGACGATGAACCAAGGCTTATGCCTGGCACGCAAAACGGCCCGATTGCTGCAGGGGTCAAATCGATCATCAACACGCCGACTGCGTTGAGTTTCTGGGCATTTTCTGCATGAACGTAGGCAGAGGTAGCATCAAAGGCGATGCGTATTCCATCAGACGCCACGTGTGGCAACAAACCATCAACACCCTGGTCGGTTGTCTTGAGTCCGAGTTCCCGGGCACGGGAAAGTCCCTCGGATGTCGCGTCAACCCCAACCATCCAGACGGGATCCAGCGTTTCACTGCGGAGCAGCTTGTAAAGTAGATCAGTGCCGATATTTCCCGGACCGATGATGGCGCATTTTATTTTTGACATGATGACCCCTCAAAAATTGAAAAGAAAAATCGAGGAAAGTAACGTTTTGGTCGTTTGAGCGATTGACAGATTGACTGATTAATCACTCGAATCGAACGCTGCAGCCACCAATGCCACCGATTTCCATTCGGAACCGGTCGCCACGCTTGACAGGGATCATTGCCGCCAGCGAACCGGACAAAATGATGTCACCCGCCTTCAGCGATATTTCATATTTACCCAACATATTGGCCAGCCACGCCACTGCGTTGACCGGCGATCCCAACGCAGCCGCACCCGCACCAGTTGCCACGAGTTCCCCGTTCTGCTCGAGCACCATTCCGCACAAATTCAAGTCCACCCTGCGTGGATCAATCAGTTGAGACCCCACTACAAAGACGCCACATGAGGCGTTATCAGCAATGGTGTCTTCAATCTTGATCTTCCAGTTTTCAATCCGGGAGTCGACGATCTCAAAGCATGCCATCACGCCCTCCGTTGCGGCCAGCACGTCAGCATTGGTCACGTGTGGGCCACACAAGTCGCGCTTGAGGACAAAGGCGATCTCACCTTCAGCTTTCGGCTGAATGAGTGAGTCAAAGTCAACGCTGTTCACCTGGTCAGCAATCATGCTTGATAGCAAGTAACCAAAGTCGGGCTGCGGAACGCCGAGCATTTGTTGTACGGCCTTGGAGGTCACGCCGATTTTTTTACCTACTACTTTGTCACCCTGCGCCAGTCGCCGACCCACCATATGCTGCTGGATACGGTAGGCCTGATCCATGGTGAGCTCGGGGTGCCGCGAGGTCAGCGGTGCTACCGCCTGGCGGGTAACCAGCGCATCATGAAGTTCGTCGCCAAGACGCTTGATCAGCTCATCGTTCATGTTATTTCCTGAGGTTATACGGACAGTTGAAGCAAGAAGGAAAGAGAGCCAGGGCTAGCTCGATGTTTTGCCAACAAGGTGTGACAGGAATTTCTCGGCGTTTCCATGGCGGAGCTTGGCGATTTTTCTTGTGTCCAAGCCGGTCTCCAGCAAGCGGCCAAGTGGGTCACTTTCCATAATTGAAAAGGGGTAGTCAGTACCGACCATCAACGCATCTTCGCCAAAGCGGTTCAGGAGGAACAGCAGTGTGTCCCGGTCATAAACCAGGGTGTCGTAATAGAAACTTTTGGCCTGCTCCACAGGCGCAACCTCAATGCTCGAACGCAGCGCTGGAAAGCAATGCCATGCGTGCTGCAGGCGTGGCAGCAGCATGGCGAGAGACCCGCCGCCGTGGCTAAAGGCAATCTTCAACAGTGAAAGGCGAACTTTCAGGTTGGTCGTAATGATGGATGCTGCGGCAAATCCGATTTCGTTGGGAAATCCGAGTGCTTGCTCCAGTGCGGCCGGACCGATCAATCTCTCCATGCCTGCTGGGCGTATGGCGTGTACAAATACGGCCATGCCAAGACGCACGGCCGCTTCAAAAAAGGGAATGAATTCCGGTGCGCCAATAGGCCTGCCATTGATATTGCTTCCGATCTCGACACCGGCGACATGAAGCACCGTGGCTGCGTATTCCATCTCTGCAATGGCCAGGTCCACATCCTGCAGGGGCACAGCAGCAAGGACCGAGAACCTATCGGGATACGCCACGGCCAGTGCAGCCATTTGTTCGTTCAAGTCGCGGTGCAGGATTGCAGCCACGCGAGCCTCCATCCAGTAAGACAACAGTTCAGGCATAGGTGATAGTGCCTGCCGCGTGACGCCTTGCCCTTCCATGTCAGCAATGCGCTGTGGCCCGCTCCAGCATTGATTGGTAACCGTCCGGTAAATGCTGCCCTTGACCATGACGTGACGGTGACAGCAGCTGTCGGCGGCAGCCATAGTCGGCCAGGTGGGCTCCGAAAAACCTCCGGTCAGAGCAGGGAAATTTTCAGGCACAAAGTGTGTATGAACGTCAATTGCAGGGGCAAGAGAAGTAGGTTCCTGGCGTGCAGGTTTTGGGCTGCTTTGCCGAAGAGGAGAGATATCGGGAAGGGTCATTGATAACCTGAATGGTTCAGATGTCAGCGAAGTAATGCGCCGCCATCGACGGGAACGACAAGCCCAGTCATCCAGCCAGCTTTTTCAGACGCAAGAAACGACACCAACTCGCTGACGTCCGATGGTTCGCCAACCCGCCCCAGAGGAGACTCCTTGCCGCGCGCTTCGAGTAATTCTGAGTAATCAACTGGCGACATACCGGCAGCAATGTAAATTTCGCTACGTACCAGCGCTGGCGCGACGCAATTTACCCGTATGTGGTGCTTTGCAAGCTCAAGGGCAAGAGCCTTGGTAAAGGTATCAATAGCGCCCTTGGACGCGGCGTACACCGCCGAACCCACTCTGGGTCGCTGCGCTAGCGTGCTGCTGAAGTTAATGATGCTGCCTTTGCGTCCGATCATCAACGGCAACAACGAATGCGTGACCGCCATTGTCCCCAGTACATTGATACGGAACAAATTCTCGGCAACAGCGAAGTCGACATCGATAAACTCTGCACGGGGTAGCGCAACACCCGCACAATTGACCAGCACGTCAAGGCCGCCAAAGCGCTGGCCTATCCAGTTCTTGAGGCGCGTGACATCGGTGGGCGATCCAATATCGCAAGACGTCACAGCAAACCCATCTGCCTCCATTGCATCAAGCCGATCGACTCCACGAGCACAGACCGCCACCTCAAAACCGTCGCGAAAAAAGTCACGGGCAATGGCTTCACCGAGACCCGCAGTACCCCCCGTGACGAGAGCGACCTTTTTTTTCATGCTTGTCATACCGACTCCGCCTGAAGTTGCGGGTCGCTACCGCCATGAGCGGGTATCGTTAGCGGCGCAACGGCGCTGCCTGATGCCAGCCGGGCTGCTGTCTGAATAGCAGCCAGCATACTCAGGTGTTGCGCCACACCCTTGCCTGCAATGTCGTAAGCCGTGCCATGCGGTACATTCAACATGACGAATGACAGACCGATGTACACAGTGCAGGCACCTTCAAAGCCGACTGTTTTGACAGGTATTTGCCCCTGATCATGAAACATCGTAATGACAGCGTCATAGCGGCCATCCATGGTCTGACGAAATACGGCGTCCGGCACCAGCGGTCCGCTGACATCAATGCCGCAAGCCCGGCCCCGCAACACTGCTGGAGCAATTTTTTGCTGGTCTTCCTCAAACATCGCATGGGGGTTGATGCCTGCCACGCCGATGCGTGGCGCGGCAAAACCCCATCGCCTGAGGGTGCTGTCAAGTAACTCGATCAGGCTGAAGACAATGCCGGGATTAACCAGGGTGATCGCTACCGAAAGTGGCACATGCTCGCTAAGGGGAACCACACGCAAACGACCTGTCATCCGCAGCATGAAAGTACCAGGTGGCTGGAGTGCATCCATATCGGAAATTTCACCGGCCGCCGTCATGGACGCCGTCTCGATCGGACCCATGACTAACCCGTCCAGCGTACCGTCCTTACCCAGCCGTTCGCCAATCCTGATCCAGTCCAGTACAGCACGACCGGACGCGGCAGAAGCTATGCCGAACGGACAAGAAGATACCTTGAATCCACCCGGATCTATGACAGAAACCGCACCCTGGCGGGCATCGTGGTCCGGCGATTCAATGGCATCAAATATCAGGGAAACGTTGCTCACTTGCGCCGCGCGCTGCAGCACGCCAATATCCCCAATCAGCACTGGCCGACATAGACCGACAAGTTCGCCACTGGCTATTGCCTTGACGCACACTTCAGGCCCAATGCCAGCAGGATCGCCAATCATGATGCCAATCACAGGTAATTTATTCATCATCGTGTTCCTCCGCCGGTCTAGCTGCGCTTGAATGTCGGGTTTCACAACGCGAAGAAATCCATTACCAGCTTGGCAAACTGCTCCTTGCGTTCAATTTGCGTCCAGTGACCACACTCCCCGAAAACATGAAGGTCCGAATGTTCGATCAATGAGTGCAGTTTGTAGCTATTGGCAAGTGGCACGATCTTGTCGTCGCGCCCGTGAATGATGAGGGCGCGTTGCCGTAACTTGCGGATGGCGGCATCTGGAGTTGCAAGCGTCTGGATGTGGCGCTGGCGTGGCGGCTGGAAAAGACTTGAATAAGACTCGTGAAAGCCCGGGCGAATGCTGGCCTCGTAGCGCGAACGGATCAGGTCGTCTGTCATCGCGCTAGTGTCATACGCAAAGGACATGACCACTTTCCGCATGTTTTCTACAGAAGGTTCGTAGCCCCATACGGCATCAAGCCCCGGTGTAATCTCGAACTCCACACCGGCCGCACCCATCAGCACGAAACGGTCCACCAGTTCCGGATGCCTTGAAGCGATGGCCAACGTCAAGGCTCCACCAAACGAATTACCCACGAAACGCGCTCTTCTCACGCCAACGGCGTCCATCCATTCAACCAGGTGGCGCACCCAAAAATCCAGGCCATAGGCAGTATCGGCTTTGCGTTCGGTATAGCCGAATCCAGCGATGTCGGGCGCCAGTACCCGGTATTTTTGAGCCAGCACGGGAATGACCAAACGCCAGTTGGCGTACGCGGTGACACCCGGACCAGAGCCATGAATCAATACGACTGGCTCACCTTCTCCAGCCTCCAGGTAATTGGTCTTGAGACCAGCGGCCATTACAGTTTTACCGATTTCCGGATCATTATTGTTCATGTCTTATTCCTCGTTTGTTGTATCTGAAGTGCAGCTCAGATGGTGGCTACACAAGCTTGACGGCCAGGGGCGTTTGATCAGTGTTATCCATGCTCACGTTCCAGAGCAGGCACAATTTTTCCGACATTGGCAAACCGTGGATCGGGTGGCTCTCCTCCCCAGTAGTCAAATGACTCCACGGAAGCAGGCAGCACCCGGGAACTGCGGGGGTCTGCTTCGGGAAATTCCTCCATGCCATAGCTGTACTCGAACGTCATGCCATCCGGGTCAAGGAAGTACAAGAACACACTTCCC
Organism: Polaromonas sp.; assembly: GCA_031412235.1. Lineage (GTDB taxonomy): Bacteria > Pseudomonadota > Gammaproteobacteria > Burkholderiales > Burkholderiaceae_C > Polaromonas. Next base: position 19,088 of record JANOCP010000134.1, on the reverse strand, counting down.
GACGGTGGATGTCGGCCGGGACCATAAACGACTGGCACCCCGTTGCGACGCAGCCGGTGTGTGGCCAAACCAATGTCATCCATGTCGCTGACCATGAAGTTCACATGGTGCAGACGATTCACGGGCGCTCCGCTAATGGCGAACGAGTGATGAAAGGGATTGGGGAAGCAGCGCATAAAAGTCACCCACTCACCTACTTCATCTGACATGCGGAAATTCATGTGGTCCATGAAAAACCGGATGGCCGCTGTGCGGTCCTGTGCGCCAATAACCACATGGCCCAGACGCTCAATTTTGCAGACCGTGTGCTTATACGGCCGCGGCAAGGTTTGCATGCTTTCGATCAACTCGATCGTCAACTCGGTGTTGGGTTCAGTGAATCGCAAGGACCGGCCCTGATGAAGCATCGCCTGCTCCGACGCAGAAACTTCGGTAACTTCGAGGCCAATGGACGTCAGATAGCTCTTGGCTTTATCCAGCTCTTGAGGGGACTCAACTTCAAAAGCGATTCGCTCGATTTCCGGACCGTCGCCCTGGCTCACGATCACGTTGTGATGATCATCACTACAGCGCAAGAAATGCATGTCGTTGACAGACTCGGCGCCTTCGTCCAGGCCCACGATGTCTTTGTAAAAACGCAGTGAGCGCTTGATATCGGTAACACGCAGGGCCACATAGGCCAGACGCTTGTATCGCATGTCGGACATAGGTTTCCTAGATGATGAAAGTCAGATTGGCCATCGGTATGTTGTTGTTCACAAGGAAGACGTGTTTTTCGCGCAGCTTCAGCTGCCCATCCTGGCGCGCCAGCACATGTTTGGCCCGACCACTCCAGTGCGCTTCGCGACCATGGCGTAATTCGGTCAGCATGAAACGCGAAGTTACCGTGCCGCCCTTTTCGACGTCATAGTCAGTCAGCACAATATTGCTTACCAGGCGCGACATGCGAGACTTGGGGCTTTGCGAGTGCGCGTGTTTGGTACCTAACCTGAACAAACGCTCTTCCAGCCGGCCACGGTCGTCATTGATAAGGGCAATACGGCGGTCAGTCGCTGGCTCGTCACTATTGCAGGGGACCCAATAGAGGAGTTCGTCCGTCCAGATTTTTAGCCAGTCCTGATAGAGGTTTTCGTCGGCTAACCGGGCTTCCTGGAACAAAAATTGTTCCACTTCCCGTGTGTTGTGCCAGTCAAGCAAGAGTGTCTGATCCATTAAGGTATCTTTCAGTTAAGCAGTGTTGATCAGTGATGAAGCGCTAAAAAGTCAGGTTGTTTGAGTCATCAGATGGCGCCAATACTTCATCTGGCCCCGCTGCGGAACTTCATCGCTGATTAGCCCGACAATACTTCCGTCGGTGTCCACTTTTTCCCGATTCATGCCGCGCGAGATCTCAATCCACGGATTTACTTCAGCAACCATCCCTCGTTGCACCCGCTCAAACATCTCTGCGTCGTCAGGCGAACCCGCTCCGGCGGGACCGTAGAAGGATTCATGCTGTCGTAAGCGCTCGGCATTAAGCTCATCGCTCACCCCGCCCAACCGCACAGCGGTCATCGTTACCTGGGTGCGGTTAGGCCCCAACGGCGTAATGATTCGGATCTGGTTGTGAATCAATTGCATATTGGGAAATACGCCAAGGTGCGGATCACCCCCGAGGCTGATCAGTTGCTCGGCACGGTCTTTCGGATAGGCGTTGTGCATGGCCTCCAGATAGTCGCCTCCCCCGTTGATCTTGCGCAAGAACTCGGTCTGCTGGGGGTAGTGCTTGATGCGATGGTTCCGGAAATCCAGCATCGCATGGCCGTTGCCGAAATCACGCGTGCGCGTTGCGGCCGTGTCAAGGAATGGATCATCGCGGTGGGTAGAACCGATGCCAGATTCAGAGTTGCGCGCCCAGGCAGCAACCACCGAAGCATGCACATAATTTGGGTGATAGCCGTCCATGCCGACCAGCTTCCAGTTGCCCAGATACTCCGTCTTGTGTGAACCGCCGTCTGCAAAAATTTCACCTGTGGGAGACGCGTCAACCATCAAGTCAATGATGGGCGCAGCGCTACCCAGGTAAGTCATAAGCGGCTCCCCCTCGCTCGACAGACTTGCGAAAACGAAACCACGGTAGCTGTCCACGCGTGGGACAGGCGTTAACCCCATCTCCTTGACATTGAAATCCTCGCCGTAAGCCTCTTTGCCAGTGACCTCGGCCAATGCACCGCTGGTCTCGTAAGTCCAGCCGTGATACCAACAGCGAAAAAATTTCGTATTGCCAGATTCGGTTTCGCACACCATGGCACCCCGGTGTCGGCATCGGTTTACCAGCACGCGTACTTGATTGTCACGGCCGCGTACCAGGATGACTGGCGTTTTGCCAATGGTACGAGTCTGGTAGTCGCCGGGCTTGCCAACCTCACTTTCGTGGCCGACGTAAATCCATGCCTTTCCAAAAATGCGTTCGATCTCAAGATCAAAAATAGCCTGATCGGTATAGATACGCGAATGCACTCGTTTGTCTTGTACCAGCGCGGCGATGTCTTGCGACTGCGGAGCGTTTGGTCTCCACTGAATTGTTTGCTCGTTCATTTCAAAACTCTTTCTGTTCACAACATGTTGTTGACTAGCCTGGACCGCTCACGCCTATTCGGGCTGGATACCGGATACCTTGACAGCCTGTGCGTACTTGGGCATGTCGCGCTGTATGGTTTCGGCCAATGCAGCTGGTGACGATTTGGAGGGAGGCTCAACGCCCGCCGCAGCGAACCGGGCGACCGTATCCGGCATGCTTATAGCTTTGTTGATGGCCGCGGACAACCTGTCGATCACTATTCTTGGCGTGCCTGCAGGCGCGAACAGGGCGTTCTCGCCCGGGAAGTCGAAATCTTTAAGTCCCGTATCCCCCATAGGCGGGTACTGGGGCAGGATGGGCGAGCGCTCCCGCGTATTGGCCGCCAGGATGCGGACCCTGCCACTCTTGGCAAAACCCGCGACAGAGTTGTAGGCCGCCACAGCCATCGATACCTGGCCCCCAGCGAGCGCCGGGACGGACTGGCCTGTGCCCTTGTACGGAACATGCAAGATGTCCAGTCCGAGCCCCGCCTTGAACGCTTCCATCGTGAGGTTGTGCAGGCTGCCGACCCCCGAGGATCCATAGGTGTAAAAACCAGGCTTGGCTTTCACGGCAGCCACCAACTCCTGCAAGTTGGTCGCCGGGAATGACTCGTGCACCGTTAGAAACAACGATGAGGTGGACAGCACGCCAATTGGCTGAAGATCTTTCTGGGCGTCGTAAGGCAGCTTTTTGCGTGTCATCCTGTTCACGGCCCAGTGCCCGGCATCGGCGACCAGCAATGTATAGCCGTCGGGCATTGCATTTTTGACTGTTTCGATAGCCGCGATACCGCTCGAGCCCGCGAGGTTCTCGATCAGGACCGGCTGCCCAAGAATGGACGACAGCTGCTGCGCAGTGATCCGGGTCACGATATCCGGCGATCCCCCAGCCGCATACGGCACAATGATTTTCAGTGGCCTGACTGGGAAGTCCTGGGCCATAACGGGCGCTAAAGCCATGGTTCCCCAGGCGGCGCCAAGCAGGTTTAAGAGTACGCGTCGTTTCATGTTTGTCTCCTGCAATTCAATGCAAAAAGTTTGGTGGGACTAACCATCTTGTGATGGCTAGTCAAGTCTTTCAAAAAATTTTTACCTGTAATAGCTCTGCGGCTATTTCTCACTAAGCTCAACCCGGGGTTTCTATCCGGCTCCATTAATCTGGCGTTTGTCGTCTTTCAGTTTCGGCTCCTCTCACTATCCGCTTGCAGCCTGCGGAGTTGCGAGCATCACGGCTCTTGGCCAAGTTCCAGCCACACGGACCCGTCACGAATCTGTACCGGGTAGGTCCGCAGCGGCCGGGTACACGGGGCTGCCACCACGGCGCCTGTGCGAATATCGAAGGAGCCGAAGTGCAGTCCGCATTCGATAACGCAACCGTCCAATGTGCCGTCTTCTGAAAGCGAAGCGTTACCGTGGCTGCAGTTGTCATCCGTGGCGTAAAAACTGCCGTCGAAGTGATAAACAGCGACACGGCGACCATCCGGCAGGTCTTTGCCAGTGACCGAATCAGGCGCAATCTCATCGATTGTGCAAATCTGGTGCTGATGTTGAAGTACTTGTGTCATTGCGTCTCGTTTGACTTGGGTTGTTGCTCTTCAATTTTTCAGGCAAAGGCGGTGGCCTTCGCCACGTCTGCAGCAAGGCTTCGGAGGTCCGTGGCTGGATCAGCCAATTTACTGCGGTCAATTCGTGCCCCTGCGGCGATCAGCTTTTTGCAGGCGCCGAAGTCGCGTACCGCATTGACGGCGGCCACGCCAACCAGCGTACCGCGCCGCAGTTGAAGGGTCAGGAAACGGTTGTTGTCGGGGTCGCCCCGCACAACTTCCTCATCGCCGATGGGCATGCCGGCAGCCTGAATGCGCAGATCGCCCTGATCGGACCAGTACCAAGGCACCGCCGTGTAGGGCACGGCCAAGCGTGCATCAAGCAAGCCGGATGCCACCGAGATCGCTTGGTCTTTCGCGTTGGCCCAGGTTTCAATTCGTTCAAACTGGCCGCTGACCGGGTTACGCTGGCGGGTAACATCGCCGACAGCAAACACATCTGGCGCTGTAGTGCGACCAAAAGTGTCGACAAAAACGCCGTCGCTACTGGCCAGCCCAGCTTGAGTTGCCAGGGCATCGTTGGCCTTGACACCAACACCTACTACCAGCAAGTCTGCAGCGATTCGCGTAGCGTCGTCAAGCTCAATCGCCCCATCCGGATGCACGCAGCTGATCATGCGCCCCAAGCGGATATGAATGCCATTTCTGGCGTGATGCTGGACGAGAAACTCAGCCAAAAAAGGTGAGGTGCAACGCCCCATAAGGCGGCTGGCCAATTCGATCAAAGTCACGTCTGCGCCAAGCTTCCGTGCGCTGACGGCCAGTTCGAGACCAATGGGACCGCCGCCCACCACGACAAGGCGAGCCCCTGGCACCAGACGCTCCCGAATGCGCTGAGCGTCATCCAGCGTACGCAAAACAAAAACCGGAAGTAGACCGGTTTCCAGCAAAGGTAACCGGTGGGGACTCGCGCCGGTGGCGATTACGAGCTTGTTCCAAGCCAGTTCTTTGCCACTCGCAAAAACGACCCGCTTACTCCCAACATCCACCTTTGCGATGCGGTCGCCCTGATAAAAATCTACCTGCTGGACAATTTCTGTTCCGATAGCAACGCCCGCAGCATCGCCATCAAGCATGAATTGTTTGGACAGCGGCGGCCGATCATACGGCGCCTGCAACTCTTCGGAAACCAAAGTAACCGGGCCTTTAAACTCGCCATTTCGCAACGATTCAGCTACGGTGATACCCGCAAGTCCCGCCCCAATAATGACAACGCCAGAATGCATGCTACGTCTTCCTGTCTTTCAGTCCACAAGCAGATTCAATGTTTTCACTGCGCGGATGCGTCCCGCACTTTGAAGCTGCCCAGACAACATCATGCTGTTTGTTTTCAGGCTCGTCATAGAATCGCCAGCTAACGTTGAGCTTCATCAAAAATCCGTTTTTTATTTCACAAATTGAACTATTCAGTAGTTTATATATTCAGTTGATAACTATAAAAATTAGAGGTAACCCTAATAGGCCGTCAGTTCAGCCTCGGCTCAAGTTGTCCGCCACCTAAAAGCATCTTGAGGTTCGTCAGCCACCGCAAACTCAGTGGACATCGTTTCGGGAGCACATAGCGTATTGGTGTGACCGGTTTAGAGCGCTTTTCTTTTTGTTTCAAAGTACCAAAAGTCAAAAGCTTTGATTTATATCATAAACTGATATATTCATTCTATGATCATGTTTATTTTTGAAGTTATTGAGGGCATATCTTTTCGGAAAGCCACGCAGTAACTGAAAGCCACTTACATCATGTAAGAATCCGTCAAGCTCTATTTTTTATCAACACTTTTTCTGAAAGAAATGCGTGGTCACCAGTTCTAACAAGCGAAATAAAAGTGCTGACAAGGAAGCCGTAATGGCGATACCGCTGCCCCGTTTATCGGATCAGGTTGCGGTCAGTACGGCACGTCATAAAGACCTTGACGGGTCCGCCTTATGGGTTCTGCTCGCGGTCTACCGGGCTTTTGCAACGCTGGATCGCGACCAGTCCGATGAGGTAGGTGCTATTGGGCTAACGCCCTTACAGTTCAATATCCTCACTACCCTCCAGCGAGCTCACCAGGCATTAACAATGGGAGCACTTGCGTCCATGCTGGTAGTTAAACCCAACAATCTGTCGGGAAACATCTCTTCACTGGTTGATCAGGGCTTTGTCAAGCGCGAACTTAACGTCTCGGATCAGCGTTCCTTGCTAGCCATCCTGACGCCCAGCGGCGAGGCTTTTCTGAACAAGCACTTGCCAGCACACTGGCGTCGGCTAGAGCGTCTCATGGGTGGATTATCCAAAGCGGAAAAATTGCAGCTGGTCGGCCTGCTCGACCAGATGGCGAAGTCCATTCAGGCAGAGCAAGAACTGGAGTCAGAGCCCGAAGGCAAAAAAAAACCTGTCACACCACGCAAAAGAATTGCAGAGGCTTCCAGCTAAGTTCTGCTTGTGAAGCAAGCAGGTGCGACGCCAAATCGCCACAGGTTTTTTGATTTAAAGATGAAAGGGACGCAGACATGAGCTTGTGGACAGACTTTTTGGGTACCGAAATCCGGTATGTATCAACCCCTACTTACGGACGCATACGCATTGCCGAAGCTAGGCGCCAAAATTCGGAAGTCATAATTTTTCAGCATGGCCTCAACGGACACCTTGAGGCTTATGCGAAGAATCTGATGGCCCTGTCAAGCAGGTTTCATGTGATTGCTTTTGATTACGTAGGCCATGGTCTCTCAGACAAAAAACTTGACGCCTACAACCCCGCCGTTTTTGCCGAACAGTTGCGCGAGTTAATGGATGTGCTGGAAATAAAGTCGGCACACCTTTCAGGTGAATCTCTCGGTGGATGGGTATCAGGCATATTTGCAGCCAAATATCCTGACCGCGTGCGCCGGTTGATGCTCAACACCGCTGGTGGCATTCCAGTGGTGTCTGTCAAAGGCAAGCAGGACATGCAAAACTTTATGGCGCTAAACAAAGCCAACGTCGATGTCGTGCCCAACCGCGGAACAGTCACGGCTCGCATGCAATGGCTAATGCATCCCAACAACCATCATCTTCTGGTTGACGAGTTAATTGACCTGCGTTTGGAAGTTTACCTGGCTGCCGATACACGCCGGGTGGCCCCGACGATCAACGCCGTGATTCAACATCATGACGAGTATTTGATTCCGCTGGAATCACTGCAATGCGAGACTCTGTTTCTGTGGACTCAGGACAACCCTATTCATGACCTTGAAGCAGCTCGCGCTGCTGCCGCTCGCGTTCCAGGAGCGCGCTTTTATCTGATGCAGGGCGACGCCGCACATTGGCCTCAGTACGAGTTACCGGAAGAGTTCAATGCTGTCACGAGCCAGTTTTTCCTGACGGGTGAAGTTCCGGAACCGCGTTGAACGGTTGGCCAGCCAGCAAGAATAAACACCTAAGCTGTGGGTCTTATTAATTCATGAATATGCCACTTGATGCGTGTTTTTAGATCAACAAATTGCCCTGCATCAACTGTGGCAGAGTTAAATTATTTACATCGTGTGTGAGTCGAAATTTACCCTGCCTTGCGGCTCCCCTCCTCCTCAAGTAACCTAGGTATCCACGGCACGCCGAAAATGAGAGAGCGTACCTGAATAAATTCCAGGTACGGTCTGCGGCGACAAGCCAGCAGTAAAAGTCGGCTTACAGCTTCACGTACTGATACTCGAGCGGATTCGCATTGATACCTCGATCTGGCGGCGCAATCCAGCCAGCCATCTTGCCGGGCTCGGTCACGCGCTGCATGAGACTTTGAACAAACGATTTGTCAGAATCAGTCGGCAGCCAATCGTCTTTTTTCGCCTCAAATTCCGCTGCGCTGATAGGCGTGCCTTTGGGGTCGGTATGCGCACCTGACCAGCTGCCGACGCTGCGGCGGAAGCGGCTCGATGGCAGTGCGAACTCAAAGTCAACACCAGCGCGCTTGATGCCCATGTTCCAGCGGGTCAGGCCGACATTGCAGTCCTTGATGTATTCGAGGCGCGTCGTTTCGTTCATGCCCACCCGGGTCGAAATAGATTCGTTTTTCATGCCCCCCATACCGTCAGGCACGCAAATGACCATCTCGGTGTCGAGCTCAACGTGGTCGGCAAACTTGGCTTCGTCCGGCCTGCCCTTGATGCCGTTGGCAAATGCATTGGCGGCGTTGCTTGAGGCTTCGGAGCCAAACAGGTCAAGCGACGAGGTAAACCAGAAGTTCATGAATTTCTGTACCGTTGGCAGGTCAATCACGCCCGCCTTGCGCAGCGTTGCCTGGTCGCTGGTATCGAGCTCTTTCATGACTTCCAGCGTGCGCCTGATGACGCGGCCAATGCCGGTTTCGCCCACAAACATGTGGTGGGCTTCTTCGGTCAGCATGAAGCGTGTGGTGCGGGCCAGCGGGTCAAAGGCCGACTCGGCAAATGACTTGAGCTGGAACTTGCCATCGCGGTCGGTGAAATAGGTAAACATGAAGAAGCTCAGCCAGTTGTCCATGGGCTCGTTGAAGGTGCCCAGAATGCGCGGCTTGTCAGCGTCACCGCTGTGGCGCATCAGCAGCTCTTCAGCTTCTTCGCGGCCATCGCGGCCAAAGTGGGCGTGCAGCAGGTAAACCATAGCCCACAGGTGGCGGCCTTCTTCCACATTGACCTGGAACAGATTGCGCAGGTCATAGAGTGATGGCGCGGTGTGGCCCAGCAGGCGCTGCTGCTCAACCGATGCCGGCTCGGTATCACCCTGGGTCACGATCAGGCGGCGGAAGGTTGAGCGGTATTCGCCTGGCACTTCTTGCCAGACGTCCTGGCCCATATGGTCGCCAAAACCAATCTTGCGGTTTTGCTCCTGGTCCGCCAGAAAAATGCCCCAGCGGTAATCTGGCATGGGCGTGTAGCCATAGCTGGCCCAGCCAGAAGCGTCAACGCCAACGGCAGTGCGCAAATAGACTTCCTTTGCCTTGAAGTCGCTCGGACCCATTTCTTCCCACCAATTTAAAAAGGCCGGCTGCCAGTGTTCCAGCGCACGCTGGAGCTGACGGTTTTCACCAAGGTGGACGTTGTTGGGGATCAGGGCTTGAAGATCGATGGTGCTCATTGCTTTTGCTCCAGAGGTTTGATTTAAGTTGCTTTGATCACCATGGTCAGCAGCTTTGCGCAAGCGCGCCAATTACTGACAGCGAGGTGATGGCGCTAAAACTTGGCCGAATTTTCAGACCCGCTTCCAGTCGAATTTGGCTTTCTTACCGGTGCCAAACAGCTTCAAGGCACCCTCTTCACCCACTGCATTGGGCCGAATGAAGATCCAGTTTTGCCATGCCGACAGCCGACCAAAAATGCGGGTTTCCATGGTTTCTTTGCCGGGGAAGCGCAAAGACGCTTCGAGGCCGGTCATGGCGTCGGGTGACATGCTGGCGCGCTCTTCGAGCATGATGCGGATTTCGTCTTCCCAGTCGATATCGTCAGGGCTCAGGGTGACCAGACCCAGGGCTAGCGCCTGGTCGGCGCGCAATGCGCTGTCACCCAGGTTTTTCAGCTGCGTGATGGTGGCCTCGTCTTCATAAAAGCGGGTTTGCAGGCGGCTCAAACCGTTGACTGCCGGAAACCAGCCAAAGTTGGCCGGGCTCAGCTGCAGCGTAGGCGCTGCGTCGGGTGAATCAGGCAGATCCAGCATGTAAATGCGGTCGCAGCTAAGGGCCAGTTCATAAAAGGTGCCGACAAAGCAAGAGCCCGAATCCACCAGCGCAATCAATGAGCGGCTGGTCACGTCAAGCCGGGCCAGTGTGCGGCGCAGTGCGCCCGTGGTTTCTTTCACCAGCCAGTGGTCTTTCAGGTTGGCCAGCACCTGGTCCATCTTGACAATCTGCGCCGCGTCGCCCTGCGTCCTGATGACCCAGGTGCCGACTTCAAGCTCGTTGGTCCGCAGGTTCAAAATCGCGTCATCGAGTTCGCGCTGCATCTTGAGCGGATACCAGTTGGCACCAGCGGCTTCAATAGCTGCGGGAGTGGACTCAATCGCGCTTGCTGGTGCCTTGACAGTAATGGTGGCAATACGGCGCTCGCGGTCAACCGCAGCGTCTACCGTGCTGTAGTGATAACCAGAATCGTCGATCAGCGGCTTCAAAGCCGTCAATTCAATGCCTTTTGAGCCCGCCGCCCTGGAAGATTGGGCACGCAGTGCTTCTATTTCAGTAGCAAGCAACTGGCCGAACTGTTGCGGCTTGGCGTGGGCGTCAATCAGTTTCCAGTCTTTGGCACGGTCAGCACGCACGCCTTCAGACGTGAGGCTGAAAATATCGGCCAGGTCGCGGCGCACCTTGCGTTTGTCGGTCACGCGCGTCAGGCCACCGGTGCCAGGCAGCACGCCAAGCAAGGGGACTTCGGGCAGGCTGACGGTTGACGAGCGGTCATCCACCATGATGATGCGGTCGCAAGCCAGAGCCAGTTCGTAGCCGCCGCCAGCACAGGCACCGGTTACTGAAGCAATCGCCTTGAGGTCATCGTGGCGTGAAGAATCTTCAAGACCGTTACGGGTCTCATTGGTGAACTTGCAAAAGTTGACCTTCCAGCCGTGGGTCGACAAGCCCAGCATGTAGATGTTTGCACCTGAGCACCAGATTTTTTCCTTGCCCGATTCAAACACCACCACCTTGACGGCCGGGTGCTCAAAGCGAATGCGGTTGATGGCGTCGTGCAGCTCGATGTCAACACCGAGGTCATAGCTGTTGAGTTTCAGCTTGTAGCCGGGCTTGATGCCGCCGTCTTCATTGATGTCGAGCTTGAGCTTTGCAACATCGCCCTCAACCGACAGCGTCCAGTGCTGGTATTTGGCCGGGTGCGTGGCAAAGCTGACCATTTCGCGCTCCTGGCCCGCAATGGTTTGTTTGAATAACAGGGGTTCTGTCATGGCGTTCATGTTGTCTCCTTTGAATTTGTTGAAATAATCACCTGTGGAACAGCCCGCTCCAGGTCTTTCAGGCTTTGCTTGAGGGTTCGGGCCGCCGTGTCGACTACGGCATCAGCGCGGGCGTAAAGCGCTTCGCGGCTGGCCAGGATGCGACGCAGGTCATCCATGGCCTCATTGCTCGCGCCCTTGGTCGTGCTGAAAGGCCGCATGTCGCCTTGTGCGACCACACGGGCCATGTGCTCCTCTGGGCTGGCCTTGAGCCAGACGCAATAAAAGCGGCTTTGAAGCAAGTCAAACGTCTCGCGCTCGCTCACAATGCTGCCGCCCGTGGTCATGACCACGCCATCAGGGTGGTCCTCGGCAATGCGAAACAGCGCACGGCGCTCGTAGCGGCGGTAACCGGCCTGCCCGTGCAGCAGCAAAATCTCGTTCATGCTGGTGCCGGCTTCGCGTTCAATCTCGCGGTCAAGCTCAATAAACGGCACGCCGCGCTCTGTCGCCAGCTTGAGGCCCAGAGTTGACTTGCCCGCCCCGCGCAGGCCAATCAGCGCCACGCGTTGTTCCCGGCCCAGCGAATCATTCAGGCCAAAAGTGGTGCCCAGCAGGCCATAAGCCTGATCAAGCTGCGAATCATCGAGCCGCGATAGAAGGCCATGGGCGCGGGCCAGTGCTGGGCGAGGGGCATCTTGCAGCAGTTCAAGTATTGAAATATTCAGCGCCCTGGCGGCCGCTTCAAGCGAGTTGATCGACACATTGCCCTTGCCGGACTCCACATCGGCCAGAAAACGCTCGCTCAAACCCGAGTCAGAAGCCAGCGCCTTGCGGGTCATGCCGCGGCGGGCGCGCCAGGCACGAACTCGCGAACCCAGCTCGCTCAGCGTGTCACTGCCGCTATCGCTTGAAGCGTCATTCAGCATGGTTTTGGAGGCCTGATCAGACATGGTTTCGAGGGCGTACTTTTTTTGGTTTGCTTTTTCGATTATTTGCAGTATACTTCACGTCAATTCGATGTCAAGCAGTTTATTGCATCTTTTTTACGGAGACCTTTGATGAAGCTCAACATTCTGGTAGGCACCATGACCAGTACCGCTGACTATGTCGCACAAGCCATACAAATGGATTGCGCCGATCTGGTTGACGACATTGAAGTGGTGATGATGGACAACCTTGACATCGGCTTCTTTGAAGCGCGCAAGTCAGAAGATGCACTTTATCTCATGTGTACTTCAACGTACGGCTCAGGCGATGTGCCAGACAATGCCCGTGCTTTTTACGAGTCCATGAGCTCGAATCCGCAGTTTTTGGGTCATGTGCGTTACGGCGTGATTGCACTGGGCGATCGTACTTATATGCAGACCTTCTGCTTTGGCGGCAAAAAGTTCGACGAGCGCCTGCAAGACCTGGGTGCGCAGCGCCTGGGCGAAGTCTGGTGCCATGACGCGAGCAGCGGCACCATGCCAGAAACCGAAGGTGCCGAGTGGTGCCGCACCTGGCTTGCGGAATCGCTGCAAACCATGGCCAGCAACCCCGCCACTGCCTGAAATTGCACAAAATACGACCTGAGCCCAATAACGACGGGTATGAGCCGCTACAAGAAAAATAGCGGCCCACAAAAAACGATCTGGAGACAAACATGCAAGATGTGCAATTGAGTCGCGCCGATCACTCGGTCAGCCCGCCACGGGTAGACATACCCCGCAACTACAACGCGGCGCACGACCTTCTGGCGCGTAACGCATCGCGCCCCGGCAAAATCGCTTTTATTGATGCCGTCAGCGGCCAGAAACTGACTTATGGCGAGCTTGATGAGCAGGCACACCGCTTCGCCAGCGCCCTGAGAGCGCAAGGCTTCGCCCCAGAAAGTCGGTTGCTTATGGCCATGCTGGACACACCCGAGTGGCCGGTGGTGTTTTTGGGCAGCATTCTGGCTGGTGTGGTGCCAGTTGCAGCCAACACCCTGCTGACTGCGCCTGACTTCGACTTCATGCTCCGCGATTCACGTGCGCAGGGCCTGGTGGTGTCACACGCCCTGCTTCCGGCGTTTGAAGGCCTGATCGGAAAAATAGACACGCTCAAGACGGTGATGGTTGCCGGAATACCGGATTCAGGGCCGGATTTAACGTCATATACATCCTTAGCCCAATATTTACGGCTATCAGTAGCTACTAAAACAATAGCAGATACATGTGCAGACGACGCCTGTTTCTGGCTCTATTCCAGCGGCTCAACCGGCACCCCAAAAGGTACCGTACACCTGCACAGCCACCTGATTCAAACGGCAGAACTGTACGGGCGTGGCGTACTGGGCATTAAAGAGTCAGACGTGGTGTATTCAGCCGCCAAGCTGTTTTTTGCCTACGGTTTGGGCAACGGGCTGACATTTCCCATGAGCGTTGGAGCGACCACCGTACTGTTGCCCACGCGGCCCACGCCTGCCGATGTGTTCGGTGTTCTCAAAAAGTACCGGCCCAGCATCTTTTATGGCGTGCCCACGCTGTACGCGGCCATGCTGGCAGACCCGGCTCGGCCTGACAAATCAGCGCTTAATTTGCGCGTCTGTACCAGCGCTGGCGAAGCGCTGCCCGCAGAAATCGGCAAAAAATGGACGGCCCAATACGGTGTTGAAATTCTGGACGGCATTGGCTCTACCGAAATGCTGCACATTTTTTTAAGTAACCGCCCCGGCGAGGTGCGCTACGGCACGACCGGCCAGGCGGTACCGGGCTACACGCTGCGCATAGTGGCTGACGATGGCAATCAATGCGCTGTCGGCGAGTTGGGCGAGCTGCAAATCAACGGCCCCACGGCCGCGCTGATGTACTGGAACAACCGCAGCAAAACCAAAAACACCTTTGCCGGTGAATGGACGCGCAGTGGCGACAAATACACCCGCGACGCAGACAATTTTTATACCTATGGCGGGCGCAGCGACGACATGCTCAAGGTAGGCGGCATTTACGTCTCGCCTTTTGAGGTTGAAGCCTGCCTGATGACACATTCAGCTGTGCTTGAAGTTGCCGTCATAGGGGTTACGGATGCCGACGAGCTGGTCAAACCCAAAGCCTATGTTGTGTTCAAGTCCGGTCAGGCGGCGACGGCAGACGACTTGAAAGCCCACGTCAAGCAGCACCTGGCACCCTACAAATACCCGCGCTGGATCGAGTTTGTCGCCGAGCTGCCCAAAACCGCCACTGGCAAGATCCAGCGTTTCAAGCTGAGGCAGTCGGCTTAGTCGGGTAGCTCCCGTGCACTGAACCGGGCACACCAATTGCTTTAAGTCTAAACAATTCAATTATAAAGCTCGGGTTTTACACTAGAAACGCATTCCTGCACTGCCCTTAACATTTGTCCAGTACATTTTCAGCCTCAACCAGGAGATTTCAATGACCTCACGCCGCCTCATTTTGTCCCGCAGCGCTGCCGTTATCGGTGCCGCGTCGACCGGACTTTTACTCCCCGAAATAGTACGTGCCCAGTCCGGCAAGGTGCGCGTTGGCTTCATGCTGCCCTACACCGGCACGTTTGCCCAGCTAGGCGTGGCGATTGAAAACGGCTTTCGTCTGGCCATCAACGAGCAAGGTGGCAAACTCGGCGGCCGCGAGATCGAATACTTCAAGGTAGATGACGAGTCAGAGCCGTCCAAGGGCATTGAAAACGCCAATAAACTGGTACAACGCGACAAGGTAGACGTGCTGGTCGGCACTGTTCACTCTGGCGTGCAGATGGGCATACAAAAAGTCGCGCGCGACAGCGGCGTACTGAGCCTGATTCCAAATGCAGGCGTACATGCCGCAACCCGCGCACTGTGCGCCCCTAACGTGTTTCGTACCTCTTTCAGCAATTCACAGCCTACCCGGGCGCTTGGCAAGGTCATGGTCGACAAAGGCCACAAAAAAGCCGTCTGGATCACCTGGAAATACGCTGCAGGTGACGAGGCTTTTGAGGGCTTCAAAGAAGGATACACAGCCGCTGGCGGAACGATTGTCAAAGAGCTTGGCCTGCCCTTTCCACAAGTGGAGTTTCAGGCCTTGCTGACTGAAATCGCCGCGCTCAAACCCGATGCAGTGGCCTGCTTTTTTGCAGGTGGCGGTGCAGCCAAGTTCATCCGTGACTACGCCGCTGCAGGCCTGAAAGGCAAAATTCCGCTCTATGGCTCGGGCTTTTTGACCGAGGGTGTGCTGGAAGCCGCTGGCCCGGCCGCTGATGGCATCGTTACCACCATGCATTACAGCGATTCGCTGGACACGCCGCGCAACAAGAAATTCCGCCTGGACTACGCCAAAACCTACAAGGCGCAGCCCGACGTGTATGCGGTGCAAGGCTACGACACCGGCCTGCTGCTGGTGCAAGGTGCCAACGCCGTCAAGGGCGACCTCAGCAACAAGGCTGCGCTGTACAAGGCCATGGAAGGCGCAGTGATTGACAGCCCACGCGGCAAGTGGACCATGAGCCCGTCGCACAACCCGATTCAGGATATCTATGTTCGCCAGGTAGAGAACAAAGAGAACAAAGTGCTGGGTGTGGCCGCAAAGGCGCTGGCTGACAGCGGTGCTGGTTGCAAGATGACCTGAGAACATGGCCCCCACGGTTGCGCACTGCGTGTAACTCCCTGCCCCCCGAGGGGGCCGGTGCGCCTGCGGTCTGGCGAAGCCGGTTCCGCGGCCCCTGCTTGAATTAAGAATGAGACTTGTCGCCACTCAATGCCCGACAAATCTTGGCATTGCCTAACATACCCCCATGACCCTCACAACCTACCTGCTCTATTTAGCCGCCGTCGCGCTGCTCGTGTTGTCCCCTGGCCCGACCATGCTGATGTGCGTCACCACGGCCATTCACCACGGCCCACGCAAAGCCATGCTGTCAGCGAGTGGCAGCGTGACTGCCGTGCTGGGTGTGATGGTGCTGTCGGCGCTGGGTCTGGGTGCGCTGCTGGCCGCATCTGAAGTAGCATTTGCCATCGCCAAACTTCTGGGCGCAAGCTATTTGATCGCGCTTGGAATCAAGATTTTTCGCAGTCAGGGGACCTTGCTGGCCAGCGGCACCATTGACAGCTCCAATGACAGCGCCAACGCGGTGACGGGTCGCGCCAGTTATCTGCGCGGCTTTTTTGTCGGCGCAAGTAACCCCAAGGCGCTGTTATTTTTCGCCGCTTTCTTTCCGCAGTTTTTGGACCCCAACGCAGCCTTTTTGCCGCAATTCGCCATTTTGGCCCTGACCTTTGTGGTCTTTGAGCTGACCGTGCTGACGGTGTGCGCCTGCGGCGTGTCCCGCATCGCACCGCTGCTTCGCCAGAGCGGCCCCATGCGCTGGGTGAATCGGGTGTGTGGTGGCTTGTTCGCGCTTTTGGGTATCGCACTGCTGTTCACGCGCAGGCAAGCCTGATTCATCAGCCATGGACTTTCCCCAGTTTTTAATTCAGCTGCTCAACAGCGTGCAGTACGGTCTGCTGCTGTTCATGCTGGCTGCGGGCCTGACTCTGATCTTCGGCATCATGGGCGTGGTTAACTTGGCGCATGGCAGTTTTTACATGCTGGGTGCTTACCTGGCATGGTCGCTGAGTACCCTGTTTGGCAGCCTCACGCTGGCCATCATTACCGGTGCGGTTTTATCAATTATTTTCGGCCTCGGCCTTGAATGGCTGCTGTTTCGCCACTTTTACAAACGCGACCACCTTGACCAGGTGCTGCTCACGTTCGGCCTGATTTATATCTTTGAAGAGCTGCGCTCCATTTTGTGGGGCGACGACGTTCATGGCATCACTATTCCGGCGCTGCTCAGTGCTTCGATTCCCCTGACAGAAAACCTGTCGTATCCCGTGTATCGCCTATTTATGTCTGGCGTCTGCATTGCTTTGGCCCTGGGCCTTTATCTCCTGATATCAAAAACCCGGCTCGGCATGAAGATACGCGCCGGGGCATTCAACCGCGACATGGCTGAATCACTGGGTGTCAACATCAAGTTGATTCATGCGGTGGTTTTTGCGCTGGGAGTTGGTCTGGCTGCAGTGGCGGGCATGATCGCTGCGCCAGTGGCCAGCGTCTACCCCAATATGGGCTCGCAAGTCCTCATCATGTGTTTTGTGGTGGTTGTAATAGGCGGGATCGGCTCGGTACGTGGCGCACTCATATCAGCATTGCTCGTTGGCCTGGTCGATACCTTTGGCAAGGTGTTGCTGCCCTCGGTTTCCGGCATGTTGGTTTATATGTTGATGGCGGCGGTGCTGTTGTGGAAGCCTGAAGGCTTGTTCAAAGCATGAGCGCACAACAAGCCAACATTGAAGTGCTGCCAACCAGCATCAAGCTGGTGCTGGGCATGGGCCTGGTCGCCCTGCTCGCCTTTCCGCTTGTGGGCACACCGTTTTACACCGAGATGGTCACGCGCATGATGATCATGGCGATATTTGCCATGAGCCTGGACTTGCTGCAAGGCGTGACCGGGCTGGTATCGCTGGGTCATGCCGCTTATTTTGGGCTGGCGGGTTATGCGCTGGCTTTTTTAACACCGCAAGGCGAAGCCGTGAGTTTGTGGTGGACGCTGCCAGTGGCCGTGCTCGCATCGGGCCTGGCCGCGCTCATCATTGGTTTTTTTGTCGTGCGGACGCACGGCATTTACTTCATCATGGTCACCATGGCCTTTGCGCAAATGGTGTTTTACCTTTTCTTTGACAACAAGGCGCTGGGCGGCTCAGACGGGCTGTACGTCAACTTCAAACCCAGCGCTACGATATTCGGCTGGGTACCGTTTGACCTGGACAGCAAGCGGACTTTGTACTACTTCACCCTTGCCGCACTGCTGGTCACCTATATATTTTTGCGCCGCCTGCTCTTCAGCCCCTTTGGCCGAACGCTGAGCGGCATCCGCGTCAACGAACACCGCATGCGTGCCATGGGTTACGGCGTGTTTGGCTACAAGCTGGCGGCGTTCACCGTGGCAGGGGCACTTGCTGGGTTGGCGGGTTATTTATGGGGCGCGCAAACGGGTTACATCAACCCCGAGTTAATGGGTTTTCACATGAGTGCACACGCCATCATGATGGTGATTTTGGGCGGCATGGGCAACTTCGCGGGCGCGATTGTGGGCGCGTTTGCGTTTGAATATTTGCTACATGTCTTCAAAGACTTGCCAGCCATTGGCAAAGTCAATTTAGGCAAGCACTGGCAGTTGTGGATGGGTCTGTTCATCGTGCTGCTGGTCACGTTTGCACCGCGCGGTATTTTGGGTTTGGTAGAAAAGTTCTTGAAGCGCAAGGGGACTTCCAATGAGTGAAATTTTGCTCAGCGCGAAGAACCTCACCAAACGCTTCGGTGGTTTAGCCGCTGTCGACAACGTATCGATTGATCTTTACCGCAACCACATCCACGCCGTAATTGGCCCCAACGGTGCTGGCAAATCAACGCTGACCAATTTGTTGTCGGGCGACTTGCCGCCCACATCTGGCAGCGTTGCACTGGGCAATACAGACATAACAGGCTGGACGCCCGAGAAAATCTCGCGTCAAGGCCTGGGCCGCAGCTACCAGAAGACGAATATTTTTCTGCCCTTCACGGTATGGGACAACGTACACCTTGCGGCGCAGTCACGCGCGCCGCAAGCTCACAAGTGGCTTAGCGACGCTTCTGATTTCATAGCTACTCGTGCACGAATCGAAAGGGCGGTCGAGCTATCAGGCCTTAAAAACAGGGTAAAAAGCATTGCTGGCACCATCAGCCACGGCGAGCAGCGCCAATTAGAAATCGCCATGACACTGGCGACCGAGCCGCAAGTTATTTTGTTGGACGAACCCTTAGCAGGCATGGGTGCAGTCGAGGCTGAACGCATGGTTGCCCTGCTGCTGGCGATTAAAAAAGACCACGGCATTTTGCTGGTCGAGCACGACATGGACGCCGTTTTCACGCTGGCTGACAAGCTCACGGTCATGGTTAATGGCCAGGTTATTGCAAGTGGCACGCCCGCTGAAATTCGTGCAGATCCAGGTGTGCAGGCAGCCTATTTAGGTGAGGAACACT
>JANOCP010000133.1:0-11572 GCA_031412235.1 Polaromonas sp. | reverse complement strand
TGGCGTCTGGTAGTTTTTCAGCACCTGCACCAGCCGGCCGCTTTGCAGGTACTTGGCGATGTCCCATTCGGCGCGCATCACGATGCCGTGGCCGGCCAGGGCCCAGTTGACGGCTATTTCGCCGTCGTTGGTGCTCAGGCTACCGCGTACTTTGACTGTTTCTGTGCGGCGCGCTGAAGTGAGGTGCCAGATGCCGTAGGCCTCGTCGCCCTGGCGAATGCCTATGCAGTTGTGCCGGGTCAGATCATTCGGGGTTTGGGGTGTGCCGTGTTGGGCCAGATAGGCTGGCGCGGCGCAGATCAGCCGACGGTTTGAGGCAATCAGCCTGGCCATAACGCGTGCGTCTGGTGGCTCGCCAAACCGTATGCAGACATCAAAGGCGTCTTCCGTTAACGCTGGCGGGTTGACGGTCAGTTGCAGTTGCACCTGCACTTCTGGGTAGAGCCGGGCAAAGTCTGAGATTAGCGGTGCGATGTTGCTGCGGCCAAAGCCCAGGGTGGCATTGACGCGCAGCAGGCCCTTGGGCGTGGCCACGGCGCTGCACACCTGTTGTTCCATGTCTTCAATGTCGGCCAGAATCCGCCGCGCATGGCCAAGATACATCTCGCCTTCTTGCGTCAGGCTGATGCGGCGGGTGGTGCGGTTTAGCAGTTGCACACCCAGGCGCGCTTCCATCTGCGCCAGGCGCTTGCTGATGGCCGGTGTTGTCAGGTTGAGTTCACGCGCGGTGGCTGAAAAACTGCCGAATCGCACCAGCGCACTGAAGAAGGCCATCTCGGAAGGCGCTGATGAGGGGCTGGACATGGCTAGTTAATTGTTGATTCAAAGTAAATAATGATGTTACTTTATGAATATCTATTAAGAGTTGCAAGGCCTAAAGTAGCCAGTCTGAAACGCTTACCTAATAAGAGAAAACCCATGAAAACCTACAAAATAGCCTGCATACCGGGCGACGGCATCGGCAAGGAAGTCGTGCCCGCAGGTCAGACCGTGCTTGAAGCACTGGCTGCTGCCGATGGCAGCTTCAACTTTGAATTTGAGAATTTTGGGTGGGGCGGCGACTGGTACCGCGCCCACGGCGAAATGATGCCGCAAAACGGTCTGGATGCCCTGCGCAACAAAGACGCCATCTTGTTTGGCTCGGCCGGTGACCCGCACATTGCGGACCACATCACGCTGTGGGGCCTGCGCCTGAAGATTTGCCAGGGCTTTGACCAATATGCCAACGTCCGGCCCACCCGCATCCTGCCTGGCATTGACGGCCCGCTCAAGCGCTGCAAAGCCGAAGACCTTGACTGGGTCATCGTGCGTGAAAACTCTGAAGGCGAATATTCGGGTGTCGGCGGTCGCGCTCATCAGGGGCACCCGATTGAGGTGGCAACCGATGTGTCGATGATGACGCGCGCCGGCGTTGAACGCATCATGCGTTACGCCTTCAAACTCGCGCAGTCACGCCCGCGCAAACTGCTGACCGTGGTGACCAAGTCCAATGCCCAGCGCCACGCCATGGTGATGTGGGACGAGATCGCGGTGCAGATCAGCAACGAGTTTCCTGACGTGACCTGGGACAAAGAGCTGGTCGATGCCTGCACCGCCCGTATGGTGAATCGCCCGGCCACGCTGGATACGCTGGTAGCCACTAATCTGCACGCCGACATCCTGAGCGACCTGGCCGCTGCGCTTGCTGGCAGCCTGGGCATTGCGCCCACCGGCAACATTGACCCGGAGCGCCGCTACCCCTCGATGTTTGAACCCATCCATGGCTCGGCCTTTGACATCATGGGCAAAGGCCTCGCCAACCCAATTGGCACTTTTTGGAGCTGCGTCATGCTGCTGGAGCACCTGGGTGAAGCGGCAGCGGCACAGTCATTGATGGCTGCAATTGAAAAGATCACTGCCAACCCGGCCTTGCACACCCGCGACCTGGGGGGGCAGGCGACTACAAATCAGGTGACCTCAGCGGTCTGCCAGCACCTGAATGCAGCTACCGCGTCTGCGCCAGGATTGCACGGCACCGCAAAAACTCTTTCAGGAGATAAATCTTGAAAGCATTTTTCGGACTCGTGTTGGCTATGGTGTTGCCCTTCAGTGTGGCCGCACAAACTTACCCCTCAAAGCCGATCCGGTTTGTGGTGCCCTACACGGCAGGCGGCACTTCCGATGCCATTGCGCGGCAGGTCGGGCAGCGGCTGTCAGACGTTTTGAAGCAGCCGGTCATTATTGAAAACAAGGGTGGCGCTGGTGGCACAGTAGGGTCGGCTCAGGTCGCTGCTGCGCCGGCTGATGGCTACACGGTTCTGGTCACCTTGTCTTCTCACGCCATCAATCCCGGGCTTTACAAATCACTGCCCTATGACACCGAGAAAGATTTCAAGGCCGTCACATTGCTCGCCAATGGGCCGCAAATTCTTGCCATTCATCCCAAGATACCGGCCAATACGCTTAAAGAGTACGTTGAATGGCTGAAGAAAAACCCGGCTGAAAGCAACTACGCCAGTGGCGGCCAAGGCACACCCGGTCATTTGGCAGCGGAACTGTTGTCTTCCATGGCTGGCGTCAAGTTTCAGCATATTCCCTACCGGGGTGGTGGTGCTGCGGTGATCGATGTGATTGGTGGGCAGGTCAACGCGGTATGGGTGACGGCCATCGCGGCCATTCCCCATGTGAAGGCTGGACGCTTAAAAGCCTTGGCCGTCACAACGAATGATCGAATCGCTGCATTACCGAACGTTCCGACGATTGCAGAAAGTGGTTACCCCGGCTATGCAGTCGACGCATGGGTCGGCATGTTCGTGCCCGCTGCAACGCCGCAGGCGACCGTCGACATGCTTTATAAATCGACAGTGCTGGCTTTGGCCAACCCGGAGCTCAAAGCCGCCTTGTTGGCGCAAGGCTCTGAGATCATCGGGAATCCGCCACTTGATACGAGCGCTACAGTTTCTTCCGAGATCAAACTCTGGCGAAAATTAATTGCCGAACGCGGCATCAAGCCGGAGTAAAACGGCTGGTATCAAAAAAATAGGGTTAACAATGAACCAACTGAAGTTTCCAGAAGTCAAGGCCATGATTTTCGATGTTCAGGGCACTGCCACTGATTTTCGGAGCACGCTGGCTGAAGAAGCTGCGCGGTTAAGCCGTGGTCGGGCCGGTGAGATGGATTGGGGCAGCTTTGTCGATACATGGCGCGGCATGTACCGCCCGGCACTCGATGAAGTTTTAGCGGGGACACGGCCCTGGACATCGGTGGACCTGATTTACCGCGAAGCGCTTGACCTGCTGCTGCAGAAAAAGGGTTTGTCATTTTTTTCTGAAGAAGAGCGGGTCGAACTGAACTTTGCGTGGCAAAAAATTCGCCCCTGGCCGGATGCAGTGGCTGGGCTGGAGCGACTTAAAAAGCGCTACAAAATTGCCACGCTGTCCAATGCGGACGTGAGCGCGGTGGTCAATATTGCCAAACACGGCGGCTTGCCGTTTGATGCAATCTTTGCAGCCGAAATGGTGGGCACCTTCAAGCCGGACCCGCGTACCTACCGCATGGCCGTGCAGTATTTGGGATTGCAGGCGCACGAAGTCATGATGGTGGCCTGTCACAAATACGACATCGTGGCGGCCAAGGCGTTGGGTCTGCGCACGGCATTTGTGGCCCGGCCGCTAGAGTTTGGACTGAATGGAAAAGTCGATGTCCGCTTCGAGGACCAGTTTGACGTCAACGCCATTGATTTTCTTGATCTTGCCGAGCAACTCAACTCTTGAGCCTTATGCGCAGCACCATCTTGTTAAGACACAATCCAAGCGAGAGGCTCACGCCAGTACCCATACGTGTGACCAGGCCAAGACTTGAGGCCGGCCGACAGGCAAATAACTACGAGTGAAGGAGACCATGATGAAATTCAAGATCAGCAGCTGGATAGCCCTCTTGTGCCTGGTGATGGCGCCTGCCGCGCTGGCCCAGACGTGTCCGGACAAGAGCGTGCAGTACTGGCAGGCCTTCCCGCCCGGCGGTGAGTCTGACCTGTCGGCGCGCCACCAGCAGATGGTGCTCAAGAAAAAGTGCGCTGCCATTGACACCATCATCCAGTACAAGGCCGGTGCCGGTGGCGGGCTGATGTGGGGCCAGATGAACACGCTTCCGGGCGATGGCCTGAATGTTGTGGGCATCAACCTGCCGCACATCGTGTTTCAGCCGATTGAAGGCGAGGTGCAGTACAAAACTGCCGACATCATGCCGGTGTTCTGGTTTCACTACACGCCTGATGTGCTGGTGGTGCCTGAAAAGAGTCCCATCAAAAACTTTGCAGAATTTATTGCAGCAGCTAAAAAAGACCCGGGTAAATTGAACCTGGGCGGCTCTGGCCTTAACTCGGCCAACCATGCTGCGCATGAGCGGCTTAACGCGGCTTTTGGTATCAAAAGCACCTATGTGCCGTACAAGGGCACAGGCGATATGTCGATGGCGGTGGTGGGCGCGCAAATTGACGGTGCCGTGACTTACACACCTTTTGCCATCGCCAACAAGGGCAGGGTGCGGCCGCTGGCCGTGGCCATGGAGAAGCGCCACCCGCTGATGCCTGACGTACCCACGTTTCGCGAGCTGGGTGTGGACTGGGTAGACGGTGCCTACCGGGGTATTGGCGTACCCAAGTCAACATCACCTGAAGCACGCAAGCGCTTGTCAGACACCTGGAACGTGCTCAATAACGACCCTGAGATGCGTGAGCTTGCCGCCAAAAGCGGCTTTGAACTGGTCAATATTGGCACCGAGCAGATGGACGGGTTCATGAAAGAGCGTATTCGTGTCTATACCGAAGGCGCGCAGCGGCTGGGCCTGGGCAAAAAATAGACCAGACCAAGCCAGCCCGAAAGTCGCAGCCTTGGGTCGGGGAACAGTGCGGTGACCACGGCACAATCCGGGGTGGAGATGTTTATGACCCTAACCCAGCCCCCTGCGATTCCCGACTTTCGCAGCCGCCCCCGCGAGTTTCTTGAGTACCTCTTTAGCGCTGCAGTGACGCGCGCGCTGCCATTGCAAAACACAGCTGCGTATTTGCCGCAGCCGCCCAAGGGCCGAACCATCGTGATTGGCGCTGGCAAGGCGGGCGGCTCAATGGCGCAGGCAGTGGAGGCGCTTTGGCCTTTAGACGCACCACTTGAAGGCCTGGTCGTCACCCGCTACCACCACATTCCGCCACGCCCCGAAGGCCTGCCGCAACGTATTGAAATCGTCGAAGCCGCGCACCCGGTGCCCGATGCCGCAGGCCTGGCCGCAGCGCAGCGCATTCTGGCCATGGTGCAAGGGCTGACGGCAGATGACCTGGTGTTGTGCCTGATTTCGGGTGGCGGCTCGGCGCTTTTGACCTTGCCTGCCGATGGCTTGACGCTGGAAGACAAACAGCGCATCAACCAGGCATTGCTCAGTAGCGGCGCCAATATTTCAGAAATGAACTGCGTGCGCAAGCACCTCTCGCGCATCAAGGGCGGGCGACTTGCAGCGTCCTGCGCGCCTGCACGCGTGGTGACGTTGACCATCAGCGACGTGCCAGGCGACGCGCCGTCGATCATTGCCAGCGGCCCAACCGTGCCTGACGCCACCACCTGCGCCGACGCGCTGGCGATCTTGACGCGCTACGGCATTGAAGTGCCCGCCGGCGTTTTGGCCGACCTGCAAAGCGGTGCGCTTGAAACGCCAAAACCCGGCGACGCTGCCTTCACCGGCCATGAGGTCCACATGATGGCGACCCCGCAGCAAAGCCTCGAAGCTGCCGCCCTGGCCGCCCGAGCTGCGGGCTTGAGCGCATACATACTGAGCGACGAAATGGAAGGCGAGTCACGCGAAGTGGGCAAGGTACACGCCGCGCTGGCCAGAGCCGTGGCACTCAAAGGCCAGCCTTTCAGCAAACCCTGCGTGATTTTGAGCGGCGGTGAAACCACCGTCACCATCAAAAAGCAGGCTGAAGGCACCCCGCGTGAACAGCGAGGCAGGGGCGGCCGTGCAGGCGAGTTCTGCATGGGCCTGGCTTTGGCGCTGCAGGGGCAGAGCGACGTTTATGCACTGGCCGCCGATACCGATGGCATTGACGGCATGGAAGACAACGCCGGTGCTTTTGTCGAACCCGCTACCTTGCAGCGCGCCTTGGCCAAGGGCATGAAGCTGGATAACTATCTGGACAGGAATGACGCCTACGGATTTTTTGACCCGCTGGGCGGTCTGGTGGTAACCGGGCCGACACACACCAATGTCAATGATTTCAGGGCGCTATTAATTTTGTAGCTACCGATATCCGTAAATATTGGGCTAAGGGCCGATTTGCTTTTAAAAACGGCATAAAACGGCAATATGCCTGTGTTACCCTCGCGGCCATGTTGAAACGTATCCCGTCCTTCCTGCGCCATGTCGGCCCAGGCGTTGTTACCGGGGCGGCCGATGATGACCCGTCAGGCATAGCAACCTACACCCAGGCGGGTGCACAGTTTGGCACCGGGCTGCTCTGGACGGTGTTTTTGTCGCTTCCTTTCATGATTGCCATACAGCTTGTCAGCGCACGCATTGGGCGCGTGACGGGCAAAGGCGTTGCAGCCAACCTGCGCCTGCACACCCCGCGGGCTTTTTTGATGAGCATGGTGCTGCTGCTGGTGATTGCCAACACCATCAATATTGCCGCAGACATTGCAGCCATGGGCGAGGCACTGCAGCTGGTGGTGGGCGGCGGCCAGCACTTTCATGCCATGGCATTCGGGGTGGTGACGGTGCTGCTGCAGGTGTTTGTGCCCTACCGCAAGCTGGCACCGATTTTGAAATGGCTGACGCTGTTTTTGTTTGCCTACGTCATTGCCGCCTTGCTGGTCGATGTGCCGTGGTTGCAGGTTCTGCATGACCTGGTCATACCGAAACTGCAATGGTCATCGGGTTACTGGATGATGATCGTGGCGCTACTCGGGACCACGATTTCGCCTTACCTGTTCTTCTGGCAGGCATCGCAAGAGGTTGAAGAACTGCGTTTGAAAGGCGGTGTTCTGGGTGACGACGATGAAATCCGCCGTGACCTGCGGCGCGTCAAGCAGGACACCTATATCGGCATGTTTTTTTCCAACGCCATTGCGTTTTTTGTCATGCTGCTGGGCGCGGTGGTACTGTATGCGGCAGGTGTGCATGACGTGACATCTGCCGCGCAGGCCGCTCAGGCGTTGCGTCCATTGGCTGGCGACTTTGCCTTTGTATTGTTTGCTGGCGGCATCATCGCAACTGGCTTGCTGGCTGTGCCGGTACTGGCATCGTCGGCAGCCTATGCGGTAGCCGAAGCTTTTGGCTGGCCCGAAGGTCTGGAGCGCCACTGGTTTGAGGCCAAGCGCTTTTACGCCATCATCGCCATCGCCACCATCGTCGGCACAGGCCTGGACTTCACGCCCATAGACCCGATGAAAGCCCTCTACTGGAGTGCGGTGATAAACGGCGTGGTGGCCGTCCCCATCATGGCGGGCATGATGATGCTGGCGAGTAAAAAAGAAGTCATGGGCAGCTTCACATCAGGCCTTAAAACCCGCTGGTTTGGCTGGGGCGGTGTGGCGGTAATGGGTTTTGCCGTGCTAATGATGCTGTGGGATGCCGTGCAGCAGGCTTTTTGAGCCTGCCCGCATGACATATGACGCTGTCAACGCGACAGGTTCAATGCATTCAGTATGCTTTCAGCGGTGGCCGGGGCTGACAGCTGGATGCTGCGCCCCGGTTTGTCAGGCCCGCATGCTGCCACCAAAGCGTCCTTGATAGCTTCGTACACACTGATCGCGAGCATGAAAGGCGGCTCGCCCACGGCCTTGCTGCCAAACACGTTGTCTTCACGGTTCGGCTCGGGCCACAGGTCTACCTTGAAGTGTTCGGGTATGTCGCCGGTTGACGGGATTTTGTAGGTGCTGGGGGCGTGGGTGGTCAGTAGCCCCGCCGTGTTCCACACCAGTTGCTCGGTGGTCAGCCAGCCCATGCCCTGCACAAAGCCGCCTTCAATCTGCCCGATGTCTATGGCCGGGTTGATGCTGGTACCCACGTCGTGCAATATGTCGACCTTGAGCACGCGGCTTTCGCCTGTCAGTGTGTCTATGGCGACTTCGGTGCAGGCGGCGCCGTAGGCAAAGTAGTAAAACGGCCTGCCTGTCAAAGTGGTTTTGTCGTAATGGATTTTGGGTGTGCGGTAAAAGCCGTCGCTCCACAGTTGTATGCGGTTGGCATAGGCCAGCTTGACGACGTCTGTAAACGGCCTGCTGCCTGCAGGCGTGGTGACCTTGCCGCCTGCAAAGCGCACGGCGCCTGCGCCGCAGCTGTCGAGCCCGCCCACGAACTGCGCCAGGTTGTCGCGCACGTTGCGCGCAGCGTATTGGGCCGCACGCGCATTCAGGTCTGTGCCTGCAGATGCTGCGGTGGCTGATGCATTGGGGATTTTGCTGGTGTCGCTTGCCGTGGCCAGCACCTGCTCAAAGCTCACGCCCAACTCGTCTGCCACGATCTGGCAGACCTTGGTATTCAGGCCCTGGCCCATTTCACATCCGCCGTGGTTGACCTGAACGCTTCCGTCGGTATACACATGCACCAGCGCGCCCGCCTGGTTGAACAGCGTGGCGGTAAACGAGATGCCAAACTTGACCGGCGTCATCGCCATGCCGCGTTTGATGACCGGGCTGGCTGAGTTCCAGGCTGAAATGGCTGCCTGCCTTCTTCTATATTGAGAAGTTTGCTCCAGCTTTGATAGCAATGGCTCAAGTATGTTGTCTTCCACCTGCATGCCGTAGTGGGTGGTGTTGCGGCGCGAGGCTTCGACAGGCTGAGCCCGAACGGTGTTTTCTCTGGCCGTTCGCCTTGGGCTTGTCGAAGGGGCTATGAGTTCCTCGCCGTAAAGGTTGCGCATGCGCACATCGAGTGCGTCCAGTCCCAGCTTGCGCGCGATGTCGCCCATGATGTTTTCAATCACGATCATGCCTTGCGGCCCGCCAAAACCGCGAAACGCGGTGTGGCTCTGGGTATTGGTTTTAAGGCGGTAAGAGGCGATTTCAACGTCCTGCAAAAAGTAGGCGTTGTCGGCATGAAAAATCGCCCGGTCTGCCACTGGCCCCGACAGGTCGGCGCTGAAACCGCAATTGACCGCCATCATGAGTTTGAGGCCAGTGATGCGCCCGGTGTCGTCAAAACCCACCGTGTATTCATAGGCAAAGGGGTGGCGCTTGCCAGTGACCAGAAAGTCGTCATCGCGGTCAAACCGCAGCTTGACGGGGCGTTTGAGCTTGCTGGCCGCTATGGCTGACCACACAGCCAGGTGCCCGGCCTGCGTCTCTTTACCGCCAAAGCCACCACCCATGCGGCGGCATTCAACCCGCACAGCGTGGTTATCAATGCCCAGTGCATGGGCTACCCAGTGCTGCACCTCGCCGGGGTGCTGGGTGCTGGAATAAACCAGGTACTGGTTTTGCTCTTGTGGCACCACATAGGCAACCTGGCCTTCAAGGTAAAAGTGCTCCTGGCCGCCCACTTCCAGCCTGCCGCTCAGGGTGTGCAAGGCGTTTTGAAGTGCGTGCGCGGCATCACCGCGTTTGACAAATACGGGAGGCAAAACATAACTTTTGGCTGCCAGCGCGTCTTGCACATTCAAAATGGCGGGCAGGGCTTCAATATGGCACACCACCTTGCGCGCAGCGCGCCTGGCCTGCATCACGGACGTGGCGATGACCAGGCCCATGACCTGACCCACGTGCTGCACCGTATCGTGTGCAAACACAGGCTCGTCGTGCGCAAAGGCGGCCAGCATCGTGTCGCCAGAAACGTCAGATGACAGGATCACGTCCACCACGCCCGGCATGACCAGCGCCGCTGCACAGTCAATGCCCAGCAGTCGGCCATGTGCAACGCTTGAAAGTATGGGTGCGGCGTACAGCGTGCCCTTGACTTCGGGAATGTCGTCAACATAAGTCGCCGCACCCGCAACCTGGGCGCGCGCGCTCTCATGGAACCTTGAGCTGCCTGCGGCTTGCGGTGTGCTCATGGCGCATCCTTCAGGGTGAAGGACTGCAGGTTGATCTGCTGCATGCCCTGGCTTTCAAGCCAGTAGCGCTGCAGCAGGTTGCCCAGCACCTGCACCCGGTAGGCGCTGGAGGCGCGCATGTCGGATATGGGTGAGAACTCGGCGCGCAAAACCGTCGTGGCTTGCTGCACGGTTTGCGCAGTCCAGGGCTTGCCAAGCAGAGCCGCCTCGGTTTTGCTGGCGCGCACGGGGGTAGCGGCAACCCCACCTGCACCTATTGAGGCTTTAATGACCCTGCCGCCTTCAATATGCAGGTTGATCGCCAGGCACAGGGCAGAAATATCGTCGTCGAAGCGTTTGGAGATTTTGTAAATCTGCAGGTTCTCAAGTGCCGTGGCTTTGGGCACCTTGATCCAGGCCAGAACTTCGTCGGGAGCCATCACGTTCTTGCGGTAGCCGGTGTAGAGCTGCTCCAGCGGGAATTCCCTGTGGCCCGTTTTCTCATTTCTTTGGCTCATCAGCACCACATTCGCACCCATGGAGATCAGCAGCGGCATGGAGTCACCGATGGGGGAACCGTTGGCGACGTTGCCGCCCAGCGTGCCGGAGTTACGCACCGGCAGCCCGGCAAAGCGCGTAGCAAAAGCATGCAGCTGCGGGCGGTCCTTGACCAGTGCTGCAAAAGCATCGGTCAGCGTGACGGCGGCGCCTATGGCGATGTGCTGCGGGTAGTGTTCAATTCGCCGCAGTTCGCTGACCTTGCTGACATCAAGCACCTGTGCAAACTGCATGTGCTGCTTGGTCACCCACAGGCCTACGTCGGTGCAGCCAGCCACGAGCTGCGCGCCGGGATGCGCAGACCTGGCCTGCAGCAATGCGGTAAGCGTGGGGGGCGAAAAATAGCCTGATTTATAAGCGAAATCAGCTCTTTGCCCAATAATTACGGGCATAAGCTGCTTCAGTTTTTGTAGCACCTCAGCTTCATCAACGGCCACGGCAGGCAAGCTGCCCATGTTTTGCGCCGCCTCCAGAATGGGCCGGTAGCCGGTGCAGCGGCATAAATTGCCCGACAACTCTTCTTGCGCCAGTTCGCGCGAGATCGCCTTGCCCTTGCAGACATGGTTTTGGTACATGCCAAACATGCTCATGACAAAGCCAGGGGTACAAAAGCCGCATTGGGATGCGTGGTTCTCGACCATCGCCTGCTGTGCGGGGTGGAGTGTTGGTTTAACTACTTCGTCTTCGCCAGCAGGGGCCGCGGAACCGGCTTCGCCTGGCTGCAGGCGCAGCGCCCCTTTTTCTTGAGCAAGGGGCAGCGTACCGCCGGAGGCTCGCGAGGCGACAAGCGTGGGGGCGATATCTTCCACAGTCCACAGTGCCATGCCGTCGATTGAATGCGCCATCCGTATACAGCTATTGATGGCGCGAAAGCGCAGTGCATCGCCGTCAGCCTCGCCCAGCACCACAGTGCAGGCGCCGCAGTCGCCTTCGCCGCAGCCTTCCTTGGTGCCAGTGCAGGCCAGGTCCTCGCGCAACACCTGCAGCAAGGTGCGGGTGGGTGGTACATTTTCGAG
>JANOCP010000132.1:0-3327 GCA_031412235.1 Polaromonas sp. | reverse complement strand
TTGGAGAAGACGAAGCCAGCCACCAACTCGAAGCACTGGTTGCCAAGACCGGCATCACGCCCTATTTTGGTCGTGATGCCAGGCTCAAGACCACCGTGAAACTGCGGGTGATCGGCCGACAGCAGCAATTGATACGCCTTGATTTTGAGAATACGCCGGAAAGTGAAGTGCTCGCTTCCCAGTCGGCCACTTTCGAAAAGCTGTACCCCCTGCATGACGCCGTGCTGTTTTCAGACTACGGCAAGGGGGGTCTGGCGCACATACCGCTAATGATCGAGCAGGCCCGTGCCGCCGGCAAAACCGTGCTGGTTGACCCCAAGGGTTCAGACTACACCCGCTACAAAAACGCTACCGTCATCACCCCGAACCGGACGGAGCTTGAGCAGGTTATAGGTACATGGACCAACGACGCCGACCTGGAGATCAAGGCCCACAATCTTCGGCAATCACTCAGTCTCCAGGCCCTGCTGCTTACCCGCAGCGAGGCTGGCATGACGCTGTTTGACGAGCAGGGCCAACTGCACGTGCCTGCCGTGGCGCGTGAGGTGTTTGACGTAACGGGCGCGGGTGATACCGTGATCGCAACGCTTGCAGCCATGGCCGCCACGGGCATGAGCCTGCGCGACGCCGTACCCATTGCCAATCGTGCGGGCGGCATTGTTGTCGGCAAGTTCGGCACGGCGACGGTGAATTACAGCGAGCTGTTTGGCGCGCATTGAACGCAAGGAAAGTCCCCATGAAAATCGTAGTCACTGGCGCGGCCGGCTTCATCGGCAGCAATATTGTCAAAGGGCTCAACGCGCGCGGCATTGACGACATCATTGCAGTTGATGACCTGACCGAAGGCGACAAGTTCCGTAACCTGGCCGACCTGCAGATTGCCGACTATGTTGATGCCGATGATTTTTACGACCTGTTTGCCGAGGGTGCTTTTGGCCAGGTTGAAGCTGTTTTCCATGAAGGCGCGTGCAGCGACACCATGGAGCTTGACGGCAAATACATGATGGACAACAACTACACGCTGTCGTGCGAGCTGTTTCATGCCTGCCAGGACCAGGGCGCGCGCCTGCTGTATGCCTCCTCAGCGGCAACCTACGGCGGCTCTGATACCTTCAGCGAATCCCCCGAGTTTGAAAAGCCGCTCAATGTTTACGGCTACTCCAAGCTGCTTTTTGACCAGCGGCTCAGGCGTGAAATGGGCTCCCGCTTTGAAAACACCGCAACGCAGGTTGCAGGCTTCAGGTACTTCAACGTGTATGGTCCGCGCGAGCAGCACAAGGGCCGCATGGCGAGCGTGGCTTTTCACCAGTTCAACCAGTTTCAGGCTGAGGGCAAGGTCAAGCTGTTCGGGGAATACGGCGGCTATGGCGCGGGTGGACAGATGCGCGATTTTGTTTACATCGACGACGTGGTGGCGGTTAACCTGTGGTTTCTCGATAATCCGCAGGCGTCAGGTATCTTCAACCTTGGCACCGGCAAGGCCCAGCCTTTTAACGACGTGGCCATTGGTGTCGTCAACACACTGCGCAAGGGCCAGAATCATGTGGCACTAAGCATTGATGAAGCGGCTCGCGGCGGACTGATTGACTACATTGCCTTTCCGCTAGCGCTGGTCGGCAAGTACCAAAGCTACACCCAGGCCGACTTGAGTGCCCTGCGCGCCGCCGGTTGCGATCATGCCTTTGCTGATGTTCAAACCGGTGTTGCGGCCTATATGCAGTGGCTGGCGAGCAAGAAGATTTGACTCGAATCAGGGTTTTTACTGGCAAAAACCCGTGTTACCGGTCAACCCTGCTGCTCCTTGACCGTTAGTCATAAGGACCTCCTTCTTCAAAAGGATGGCTCATGTTCACCTACTAATTCAATATCCGAGGAGTTTCCCCATGTTTAAGAAATTACTGGCCCTTGTCGCCACCCTGTACATAGCGGTGTCTTTTGCTGCTGTTGACGTCAACAAAGCCACCCCAGCCGAGCTTGACGGCATCAAGGGTATCGGCCCAGGCATCTCTGGCAAGATCGTTGACGAACGCAAAAAGGGCAACTTCAAGAGCTGGGAAGATTTCATTGAGCGCGTCAAAGGCATTGGCGAAGGCAACGCTGCCAAGTTTTCTGCAGAAGGCCTGACCGTAGGCGGCGCTGGCTACAAAGGCGCTGTTGCTGCTCCTGCAGCTGCCAAAAAGGACGAAAAGCCAGCCGCTGCACCTGCCGCAGCTGCAAAAGTTGAAGCCAAACCAGCAGCAGCCGCAGCCCCCGCAGTAGCGGTAAAAGCCGAAGCCAAGCCAGCTGCTCCTGCTGTAGCTGCGGCACCTGCTGCCGCAGCGGCAAAAGAAGAGAAAAAAGACCCGAAAGCAGAAGCCAAAGCCAAAAAAGAAGCTGAAGCAAAAGCCAAGGCCGACGAAAAGAAAGCCAAAGCAGACGCAGCCAAGGCCAAGAAAGAAGCCGACGCAAAAGCAAAAGCTGATGCCAAAGCAGCTAAAGACGCCAAGCCAGCTGCCAAAGCTGACGCAAAAGCCGATGCTGCAAAACCTGCTGCCAGCGCCGCAAAGAAGTAATCCTCAAGTAGTCATTCTTCTTCGCATAACAAAAAACCCGCCTCTGGCGGGTTTTTTTATGAATTTCATATCGGGCAGTCCTCAGTCAAACGATTTTTTTGCTCATATATTTATAGCAAGATATAGCCGTAATCATTGGGCACAGTGCGTTTTTGACTATAAAAATGAGCAACCGAGGCCCTGAACGACGACCAGGAAGCCTCGTCAGGCAATACCAAACCCGCCACCGCCAGGCGTATGAATTTCAAATACATCTCCGGGCAGCATGTCTGCATGGCCGATGTGACCCAGCACTTCGACACGGCCATCGGCGCGCGCTACGACGTTCTGGCCGACCTGCCCTGGCTGGCCGCCGGCCATACCGAAAGCGCCGTATTTGCGGCCGTTTGACAAGATACTGGCGGTCATGGGCTCCAGAAAGCGAACCCGGCGTACACCCCCATTGCCACCTTGCCATTTGCCTGCGCCGCCCGAGTTTTCGCGAATTTCATAGCTTTCCAGCCGAACCGGAAAGCGGAACTCCAGCACCTCGGGGTCGGTCAGGCGCGAGTTGGTCATGTGGGCCTGCACGACCGATGTACCGTTGAAGCCTGAAACCAGCTTGCCTGCAGCATCGGTCACACCACCTGCACCGGAGCCGCCTGAAATGGTTTCGTAGTACTGGTGGCGGTTGTTGCCGAAAGTGAAGTTGTTCATAGTGCATTGCCCCGCTGCCATCACGCCCAGCGCGCCGTACAGGGCGTTGGTAATACAGGTTGACGTTTCCACATTGCCC